>JAFUYI010000018.1 GCA_017470585.1 Alphaproteobacteria bacterium
AAAACTTTTAAATTTCTTCTTTACATTACTGATTTTTTATGCTAGGGTGGTTTTGAAGTGAGTGAAAAGTCACTTTGAGGTGTCGTAACCTCTCATGTGGTGTCGATAAGACATAAAATTGCTTTCAGCCGTATTATGGTTGGAAGGTGTGGAAATAAGGCTTGCCAAATACCGCACACTGTTCCACATGACAGTTACGAACTTCCAATCACCTCGTCTATAAGTCGGGGTGATTTTTTTATAACGTTAATAAAAGTAAGGAAGTTTGAATATGAATAAATATATTTTACTACTTAGTATTGCCGGTGTTGCCCTTGGCAGTTACGCCGCATATGCAGACAACTCGGCGACAATGACCGTTACCGCCACAATCAATCACGATGTGAGTTTAGCAGTAACGCAAGATTTAGACCTCGGCACAATTACCATTAACCCGGCAGGCGGAGATACAGAATGGCGTTATGACACATCAGGGAATTTTGATTTTATTGGCGATGGCGGAGCTGTTATTGCGGCAGATAATGCTACGGTAGGAACTTTCACAGCCAATATCCCTAATCCTGAAGCTTGCGATGGCAAGAACTGGGCTTGCGGAGGATTGAAATTGAGCGGAAATTGGACGAATGGTTATATTAGAAATATCTTTGGCGGAAGTGATAATAGTAATCACTGCTATTTCCATATTAAATATACCGGAGACTCCAATGTTTTTAATGTTCTTACGCCGTATTGCTGGGTTGAAGACGGAACATCTGCAGTTCCCGGTTCTCACTCGGGAACCCTGACTATCTCCTACACCGCCTCATAAAAGCAATGTTTTATAAGAGGCATTGTGCTTAAATGTCAATGAATCCAAACGGCGCGGTTTAAAGCCGCGCCGAGCGGGTGATAATATAAAAATATAGGCAAGAAAACAACGCTGACAAGTTAGAGGAGGGGGAGGCTGCATTTATATTCTGCTTGGGAGACAGTGGCATTATCAACTAAATACTGATTTTACGGCGGATAAAATCAAGAACTGCGTTTTTATCTTCCCATACGATTTTGATTTCCAATACTTTAAAATGATGGCGCAACTCTTCGGGAATTTTGACAAAGTCTTTTGATGTCGTTATCAATTCCATATCCTCTTTCCACGCCATATCGACCAAATCGTGCAATTCTTTTTCGCTGTAGCTGTGGTGGTCAGGAAAATCAAAGGTTTTAGCAATATTTATGCCCATTTCCCGCAAAGAATTATAAAATTTCTCCGGGCGACCGATACCGGCAAAGGCAATGACCGGGAGTTTAATTTCAGGACAGGAAACGCTTTTCATCTCGGCCTTAAAAATCGGCAAATCGCCCAACATAGAATTAAGTCCGGTTTTGTCTTCGCCGATAATAATCGCCGCATCGGCTCGCGGCAATCCGGTTTTTAGGCTCTCGCGTAAAGCTCCGGCCGGAATCACTCGAGCATTGCCGACACCAACATTACCGTCAAAAACCAGAAACGATAAATCTTTTGCCAAGTACGGATTTTGAAAACCATCATCCATAATGATAACATCTGCACCGTTTTCAACTGCTTTTTGCGCAGCCGAAAAACGGTTAGGGTTGATACTTACTTTTGCCGCTCTTGCCAAAAGCAACGGTTCATCACCGACATCTGACGCTAAATGTTTTTTTTCATCAACAATTACACCTTTTAATTTTCCGCCGTAACCGCGTGAAACAAAAAAAGGTGTTTTACCGTAATCAATAAGCATATTTGCCAATTCAATCGCAACCGGAGTTTTGCCGCTTCCTCCTGCAGTGAGATTGCCGACACAAATAACACCGGCATTGACTTTTTGCGGCTTATGCAGTTTCAAACGGAACTGTCCGGCTTGGGCATATACCCAAGATAACGGCAACATTAAATCCGAGAGCAGATTTTTTGTTTTCCAAAATGCAGGCGTTTTCATTCCGGTAAATAGCTCCTTACTTTATCCATTATTCCGTCCAAAACTTTGGCTTCCGAAGTTGCCCAATTATAGGCAAGGCTGCGCTTGGCATCAAGCAATTCGCGATTTGATAAAAGCTGACGGACATTGTCAACCAAATCCAACACGTCGTTGACCTGAATCACCGCATCGGCCTTTTTGGCACGATTCATGGCATCGGTGAAATTGTGCATGTGCGGTCCGACAATTACGGCATCACGGCAGCGAGAAGGCTCCATAAAGTTCTGACCGCCATGCGGAATAAGCGAACCGCCGATGAACACCAACGGGCATATTCCATACCAAATTCCCAACTCGCCGATGGTATCGGCAACATAAACATCCGTATCACCTTTTATCGGTTCGGACTTGGAACGGAGCGAAACTTTCAAATTCAGTTCTTTTTGCAGGCGTTCCTGAATTTCTGCTCCGCGATGGGGATGACGAGGGGCAATAATAAGCAACAAATCGGGAAAATCTTTTTTCAACTCATTGTGGAATTTGGCAATTTTAAATTCTTCATCATCATGGGTTGAGCTGGCAAGCCAAATTGTGCGGGAGCCTATCTGCTTTTCAATCTCGGATTTTTTTTCTTCATCCACGGGCAGAGGAAGTCCTGCGTATTTGACATTTCCCAGACAAATCGCCTCTTTGGCTCCCAGAACCCGTAAACGATAAGCATCCTCATCGGATTGTCCCAAGCAGAAAGTGAAACAAGCCAATAATTCCTTGCATACAAAATCGAACTGTTGCCAACGTTTAAATGACTTGTTGGAAATCCGCCCGTTTACCAAAATCAACGGAATATTTTTGCGTTTAATGGTGGAAAGCATTGCCGGCCACAAATCGGATTCAAACCATAACACCGCCTCGGGGTGCCAATATTTCACAAAACGGGCGGCAAAAACCGGATTATCAATCGGAATATATTGATGGAAAGCTCTCTCCGGCAGACGTTTGGCCATAACTTCCGCGGAAGTTAAAGTTCCGGTTGTAACCATAACGTGCGCTTCGGGATATGTTTCCAAAACACGGTTAATCAAGGGCAACATTGAAAGAGATTCTCCCACCGATGCCCCGTGAAACCAGAAAAGCTGTCCTTCCGGACGTTCTTTCAACGGCCGTCCGATCCGTTCGTTAAAGCGTTTCAAGTCTTCTTTGCCCTTTTCCTTGCGCTTTTTGATATAACGGCTGATAACCGGAGTGTACATAACGCGGATTAAAGTGTTATAGATTTGAATAAACATTATTTTTCCTCTTTCTTTTTTCGTTTGGATTTAGCGCAAACTCCGGGAACAATGGCGGGCAAGCCCAAAATTCTGTCGGATGAAAGCGTTAATTCGTTCAATTCGTCTTCAATTTCTTTTTGATATTTTTTTATCTCGCTTTCGGTGGCATTCTGCGGGATGTAATAAGGTTTGGTAAGCCTTACGATACCACGGCAAAAAGGCAGCGGAATAAGCATGGCATCCCAGCTTTTGGCAACAAACGAATGACTTATGGAATAAGTTGCACCAAATAAAGCTTTGCCGGATTTTTTAGCAAAATAAAGCGGGCTTTCATTCATCTGCATACGAGGACCTCTGGGACCATCGGGAATAATCGCAATCGCCTCGTCTTTTTCCAAAGAGCGGCGCAACGCGATTGCCGCGGCTCCTGCTCCGTCGTTGGTGGAACCGTCAATTATGCCGAATCCGACTTTTTGCAGAAATGAGGCGGCAATTCTCCCGTCATTATGCGGAGATACCAAGGCATTTAGAGGGCGTTTTTTATTCCAGAAGTAGGGAATCATCAAAACCCTGCCGTGCCATATTGTTAAAATTATTGATTTATCATTATACCAAATCGGGTAAAATCTATCAATCCCGTGAACTTCCCAGCGGGTTGTTTTCCATACCAGCCAAGCATAATAATACAAGACCTTCCCCAAAAACGCGGTGAACGCCGGAGATTTGGTGATTTTCTTAATAAATTTTTTCAAACCTTTCAACATCTATAGCTTTCTTGTATCCTATACGTTGCCCTGCAAGGTGTTTCTCGTTGTTTTTAGTATTTTAACATTATAATTATCATCTCTATATAACATATTTTAAATAAAAGCTAAAGTGTTTTATCAGTTATCAATAAAAAAATATTACAGAAAAAAACAGAGGGGAAATTTCCCCTCCGCTTTGTTTTGTTTTTTTGCGTTTCGTTTTTTACCTCGCGATGTAAGTGATGGTTAAAGTTCCTTCGTGCGAGCCGGTGGTAACTTTTGAGATGTTACGTATGACACAAGTTACAGGAAACACAAAAAATTCATTATCCCTATATTGATGTCTGAATATACAATAATTACTGTTATCATTTCCACCAAATAAATTCAAAATCGTACCTGAAGCAGTATTTCCATCAACACCTAGACCAGTAGGGGAAAGATTAGGATTGGGAACATTAGCGGTAAAAGTACCGAGTGTTGCATTATCTGCTGACACAATTGCTCCTTGATTAGTATAATTTATTACTCCTGAATCGCTATAACTCCAGCTTGTATCCGTTCCGGTGTAAGCCGGATTTATGGTGATTGTGCCAAGGTCTAAATTTTGAGTAACAGTTAAGCTCACATCGTGGGCGATTGTGGCGGTAACGGTCATTGTTGCCTGGTTTCCGGCGTATGCAGCGTAACTGCCAAGAGCAACACCGGCAATACCAAGTAGTAAAATATATTTATTCATCATCTAAACTTCCTTACTTTTATTAACGTTATAAAAAAATCACCCCGACTGACAGGCGAGGTGATTGGAAGTTTGTGACTGTTTTCAGGAACAGTGTCGGGTATTCTTTATATTTCCCGACCTTCCAACCATAGCACGGTTAGAAGCAATTTTATGTCTTGTTCGGACACCTGAAAAGAGGTCACAACACCTCAAAGCAGAAATTTCTCCGCCTCGATTTTTACCTTAACATAAAAAATTACGGTTGTAAAGCAAAAAAATTTTTTTTCCTCTTCAATTGTTCCTCATGATGCACAATGCAAAGCCCCGTGCAGGCGGTTGATACGGAGGAGGCAAAAAAATAAGGGGAACAGAGATAAATTTTTTTATGTCATCACTCGTTGCAATTTCACAGTTGCAAAGATTGAGTGTATAGAAAAAAGAAAGAAGAGGGGAAATTTTCCCCTCTCTTGAGTGATTAAATAGTTAGGATTCCGCGCATAAAAGCATAAATTGCCCATAATGATACCAAGACCAAGAATAGGGCTGCCGCACACTCTCCGATACCGAATGCTTTTTCGTTCGGGGCGGATTGCTTGCGCGCAACCACAAACACCGGGATTCCGATTGCCATAAAAATTACTGCCATCAACAGATAATTGAGTCCGGCGGCATAAATCAGCCATAAGGCATAAATTGAACCGATAATTCCCGAAATCAGGGCGTGAGCGCGTTTAATGCAGAGGTTGTGCGGATATTCGTCGTCTTCGCAGATTTTCCATAAATAAGCACAGCTTGAAAAATACGCCGGCAAAACCATCACTCCGGTTATGCTTAACATAGTGTTCCAAGCGTTGTTGGAAAAATATACCATCAAGATAAACAACTGCATCAGAATACTGGTTACCCATAACGAAACCGAGGGCGCACCGCGGTCATTTTCTTTAGCAAACTGCTTGGGAAAAGTACCGTTTTGCGCAGCCGCCTGCGGCACTTGGGCCGTAATCATCGTCCAAGCAAGCCAGCTGGTCAAAACCGAAATTAAAAGTCCGATATTCATCAGCCATGCGCCCCACGGTCCGACGATTTTTTCCAAAATTCCCGCGGTTGAAGGATTGGCAACCTTTGATAATTCTTCCTGTGTCATGAAGCCGTAAGGCACAACCGAAAGCAGAATATAAATGATAAGACAGCCCAAAAATCCTAAAAAGGTTGCTCTTCCGACACTTTGCGGATTATCGGCGTGTTGTGATAAAACAACGGCCCCCTCAATACCGATAAACGCCCACAAAGTTACGAGCATTGTGCTTTTGATTTGCGCTGAAAGTCCGCCTAATTGCGGTGTGTTTTCACCCCAGAAATTAAAATCAAATTTATCCAAGTGAAAAACAAATAATCCTATTATGATGAATAAAACCAACGGCACAATTTTAGCTATCGTTCCGATGGTGTTAATCATGGTTGCCTGTTTCAAGCCTTTTAGAACCAGAAAATTAAAGCCCCAGATAAGAATTGAGCCGCCGATGATGGAGGGCAGGTTGTTGCCTCCGGCAAAATGCGGCGGGAAGAAATAATTGAGGGCATCCATCGTGATTACGGCATATCCGACATTGCCGCAGATTTGACACAGCCAATACGACCAACCGATGGTAAATCCGACATAAGGACCAAAGCCATCGCGGCTGTACATATAAATTCCGGCTTTCAAATCGGGACGGGCAACCGATAGAATCCTAAAAGTATTGGCAATAAAGTAAACACCGAATCCGGTAATCAACCACGATAATATTACGGCACCGACCGAAGCACCGGATGCCATATTTTGCGGCAGGGAATAAATACCGCCGCCGATCATGGAGCTGACAACAACGGCTGCCAATGCCAAAACACCTAATCCGTTTGATTTCGAGGCTGTTTGTTGATTGTTTGTATCTTGCATTTTTTTATCCTTTATCATAAGAAAGGAGGCAAAATATCGTATTCTGCCTCGCTTTTAAGATGGGTGAAGCTTTTTTTAAGCAACCTTTGCCGGTGCCGCGTGTTCAAAATTCAAGAACCCGAGGCAGGTTAAACAGTATCCGAATTGCTGTTTAATGTTGACAAAGTTATGGAAAAGCTGAAATTCGGAGTGTTTTCCGACACCGCGTATTTCAAGTTCATGATTTAAGGATTTATTGAGCCACATTTCACAGTGTGTTCTTGCAATATCATCGTCAATATAGGTGTCAAAATATTCAACATATTCGGCCGCCCAACCGCCGATTAACTCGCCGTTTGAGTCTTTGCCCCAGCAAATTCCGACACCGGTGGCAATGGCTTTATGTTCATCACGGTTGGCACCGTTGCCCGCCATGATTACTTCCAATACCGCCCCGTGTTTGAATTGCCCGACAACTTTATCAACCGGAACGATGTTGCCGAATAATTCCTTGGGCAATACCGAAGTGTAAGGAATAACGTTGAAATTCTCAATTTTGGCTTGCAAAAGTGCCGAATCATAGCAAAAAGTTTCATAGGGCTGCGGAGGAATGCCTACATCTGATTGTCCGGCACCTCCGGTTTGAAAAGCAAGGGTAGGGTATCTGACACCTTCAGTCATCTTTTTTCTCCTTATAAAAAATTGTTTTGCAAACCAAAAGTTAATCGCCGTTATTTTCATTTTCAAGCATTGCAGTCCGAAAGTTTTATCCCCTTTTTATTACCTCAAACGGTGATTACATTGAGAAGCGGATTAAATTTTAAAAAAGGAATTTGTACAATGAAGATAAAGACATTTTTGCTTTTCGGAGGAGCTGTTTTTTTGATTAGCGGAAACTCGTTTGCCTTATCATCAAGCAGTGCCGCTCAAAAAACAAGCGCGGCTAATAATCGTCATAATCTTGATTCCAGCGATATTTTAGACGGCTATACGGATTTTAAGAATATGCTTAATAAGGAATACGGCTTTAATTATGCTTTGGACATTTCTTATATGCCGCAAAGAGGCGCGCCTTCGGGAAAGAAAACCGCCTTTCAAACCATGATAACCCCGAGTTTTACATGGCAGAATTTTAATAACGAATACGGTATCGGAACGCTCAATTTTTCTTATAATATCGTCCGTTACGGCGGAAAATCGGCTCAAGGCTTGGCGGATAATATCGGCATAGTAACCCCGATTAACGATTATGATGATAAATCAACGTCTTTTAATGAGCTTTATTATACCTATCAACTCCCAAGAAATTATGATTGGCTGACGGTTGCGTTGGGACAGATAAGCGTTTATAATTTTGACGGTACAACCTATAATTCCAATCAACAGATAAATTTTATTAACTACGCTTTATCGCAAAACGCCTCCGCTTCCTATTCGACAGCAGGACTGGGAGGATATTTGCAGGCAAACCCGAACAATAATTGGAGTTTTGTTATCGGTGCCGCCGATGCAACAAATGTTGATGCCCAAAGTATAAGGTTCAATAATTTGGATAAAAAACATTTCACAAGTTTTGCTTATGCCGCCTATACTCCGGTTATTTCCCGCTTGGGACAAAGCGAAATATCCTTTTTGTTTTATAATCAACCGGGAGTTGAAGAACAACCGCAAACCACAAACGGATGGTCGGTTAATTTGAGTCAGAATATCGGTGAAAAAACGGCACTTTTTGCCCGCATTAACGGTGTTTCCGGAGATATGGAAGAGATCAATCAATCGTGGAGCTTGGGCGGAGTTTATAACAATCCCTTAAACCGCAATCCGCTTGATCAAATCGGACTTGCCTTTGCGTATAATAAAATTGATGAAAAAGCCGTCGGAACAAATCTTGATAACCCCTCGGAAAAGGTTATTGAAGCCTATTGGGCGTGGGGCATCTCCAAATGGGCAACTCTAACGCCTGATATTCAATTCTATATTGATCCCGCGCAAAACAATAAATCTGATTATGCAACAGTGTTTACTCTTCGTGCGACACTGTTGTTTTAGAGGACATCGCGGCGTTTTGAGTTAAGCGAAATTCCCATAAGAAACGTATCTTCAGGGGAAGCGTTATAAGCTATATCCGAAGCATTTGTGTTTTTAATTTGGGTATCGTCGCGCCCGCGGTATAAGTAATTGTGAAGCCTGCGCGCTATAAAAAGCGGCATAATGTTATTATGATAGTTTGCCATATCGGGCATTAAATCGGCACGTTCCAAATTACGGATGATAGCCTTGCGGGCAATTTGCTTGATATGAATAACAATCGCCGAAGTGTTTTTAAGCTCTCTTATGCCGTCAATGTTAAAATTGAGACAGTAGTGAACGCCGCCGCGTTTGCCGATATATTGGCGGGCGTGGCGGTTGCCTGCTTTGTTGCGGACGGTAAGCAAAATATCGCCTTCTTCCAATGTGGTGAAGTCAATTGTTCCTTCATCAATGCAATCACCAAATCCTTTGGAACGCAAGAACTGGGCAAAGGCATTGCATTCATTGGCGGAATAACACTCGTTGGTGTTGGGATTGGGTAAAATGCCGTCCAAATCACCGCTGATACTGTTGGCATCAATCAAAGCTCGGTTTAGGGCGGTTATGCAATAGGGCGTAGAACCGGGCAGATTGCGATGAGGGGAAACCACATCAAAGAAGTTCTTTTTTATATACCCTTTTTTGTTGGAGGTATGCTCCAAAGCGTTTAAGTGATAGCGAGCCGATTCCAAAAACTTGCCCACGAACCAATCGGCGCGGCGGTCAATTTCACTGTCAAGGTCAAAAACAACCTTTCTTTCGTATGCCAACAAGTCATTGTTATTGTCGGGAAAATCATAAGCCGGAAATTCATCGCCGGAAACAAAATCCTGCTTTTCTTGGGCAGAAAGATTGGAAATATTCAATGCCATGGCCGTAACCGTGGGAAGTAATATCTTGCCGCCGGCTTTTAATAATCCGAAACGGCGTACATAGTATTTCATCTTTTTTAAACGCAGAAGCGCAGCTTTTTTCTTATCGTTTTTTTCCATATCGCACCTGTTATCACTAAACCGCGCTTATTATAACAGACAAAAAAACAAATGTCACGATATTTTTTTGACAAAATTATAAAAAACAGGCGGAGAGTATTTTCCCCTCCGCTTGTTTTTTATAAGATATATTTTATGGTAACCGAGCTGGAATAATTTCCTGATGTCGGAATATCTCCTCTCGAATATTCCCAAAAACCATAGTGAAACTTAAAAGTATTTCCTGAAACATAAATTATATCAACTTCATTTATACTTGTATTTCCAAACTTCAATTCTTGAACTGCATCAAAACATGGGTGATAGCCATTGCCAGTAACCTTGCACGAATCGGGGACATTGGCGGTAAAAGTCCCGGCGGAAAAGCCGGTTAAAGATATAATGCCGTAATCAGGTTCTGAGATACTGCCGTTGTTACCTATGCTTATCCAGCCTCCGTCTGTATTAGATGGATCGATGGTTAGCGTTCCCATATTTAAGTCGTGAGTAACGATCAGGCTCACATCGTGGGCAATGGTCGCAGTAACTCGCATTGTGGCGGAGTTGCCTGCGTATGCGGCATAAGAGCCTATGGAAACCGCGGCAATGCCAAGCATTAAAATATATTTATTCATATTTCAAACTTCCTTACTTTTATTAACGTTATAAAGAAAAACCACCTGTTGGGTTATCACCCGCGAGGTGGTCGGAAGTTGCAAACTGACATTTGGATCAGTGCGAAGTATTCGGACTACACCTTATTTCTCCGCCTTCCGGCCATTATAGCAGGAAGAATTTTTACGTTTCTCTTAAAAACGCCAAATGAGAGGTTTGCACACCTCAAAACAGGATTTTTCCCATTTCGAGATCATTATAGCAAAAAGAAAATTTAAATCAAGCAAAAATTTTAATATTTAAGGCTTTTTTTGCATATATGCCGGAGAAAAACCGTTGGGGTGACGTGTCTGCAGTTTTTCGATATTGCGCGTAATAATCTCATCCCAATCAACGCCCAAAGCTATTGCGGCATTCGCCAAATACCAACACACATCACCTAATTCGTCTATCATTTTCTTTCTTGTGTCTTCATCGAAATTTTTGCGATGGTATTTGATTTTTTTCCATAAATCAGCGCATTCGCCTGCTTCGCCGACCAATCCCGAAATGGCGGTATCAAAGCGGGAATAATTACCGTTTAAGGCAAGAGAAAGCTCTTTTATTTTTGATATTGCCAAAGCATCGTCTTTGGAATCGGGACTTGTAACCGAATCGACAAATAAGCTGTAGTTTTTAAAAAAATCTTTAATTTCCGACATATTTTTTATCCGTAAGAAAAGCCTGCCGTCAGTAACGGCGGCAGGCAATAAAAAGAGATTACACCGCGACCGCGCCGGTTAGCTTATCGTGACATTGATAGTTGATGAGCTTGAAATCTTCGTATTTGAAGTCATCAATATTTTTAACATCAGGATTAAGCTCCATTTGCGGGAGCGGATAAGGATCGCGGGCAAGCTGAATTTTTACTTGCTCGAAATGGTTGTTGTAGATGTGCGTGTTGCCGAGCGTGTGAACGAACTCGCCAGGTTTCAAACCGCATACTTGAGCAACCATCATGGTCAGCAAAGAGTAAGATGCGATGTTAAACGGAACTCCCAAAAACATATCGCAACTGCGTTGATAAAGCTGGCAATTAAGCCTGCCGTCCGGTGTTACGTCAAATTGGAAAAAACAGTGGCAGGGCGGTAAAGCCATTTGCTCAATCTGCTCCGGATTCCAAGCGGTTACAATCAAGCGGCGATCGGTGGGATTTTTCTTTATCCGCTCAATTACATCTTTGAGCTGGTCTATCCCCTTGGAATTCCAGTTGCGCCATTGATGACCGTAAACAGGACCCAAATTGCCGTTTTCATCTGCCCATTCATCCCAAATATGGACATTGTTGTCCAAAAGATACTTAATGTTGGTGTTGCCCGAGATTAACCAAATAAGCTCATGGATTACACCTTTTAAGAACATCTTTTTGGTGGTAACGAGAGGAAAGCCTTTGCTCAAATCAAAATGCATCTGCCGACCGAAAACCTTGCGGGCATAAACTCCGGTGCGGTTATCGCCGTCAGCACCGTTTTCCATTACATCTCTTAAAACATCTAAATACTGTTTCATAATTCAATCCTTTTAAATTAAACATCAGTAATTGCCAAAATAATTCGCTTTAATACCGATTGCTCGACAAACTCACCTTTAACAACCATTACTCGGGTGGTGATGTTGTCTAACTCAAACTCAAAAACTTGTTTGTATTTCTTATCTAAAACTTCTATACACGGAGTTATATTAACTTTTATTCCCTCTGAATTATGATTTATTTCCCCTTTGTAAACGCAGTCAACAATTATGTCGGGCAGAAGTTTTGCCGAACCTGTCATAAAAAGCTTATAAATTGAAGCACCGCCCGAGATATAAATATCCTCGCTGAAATCTTTGAAAAAGTTGACATCATTGACCACAAAGTGATGCTTGTCATCGCTTACCTTATAATCTTCTTCAAAAGTCAAGATATAAATATTGCGGTTTGGCAGTGTGCGATTGGGGAAACTCTCATAAGTTGACTGTCCGGCAACGATATTTTGACCGGTGGTAATGCGGCGGAAACGTTGAAAATCGGATTTGATATGCCACGGAATCTCGGAGCCTATACCGATTATATTATCTCCCTCATGGCGGCACCAGACAGCAACTTTTGTCATAAAAAAACTCTTTCATAAATTTATTAACGGGCGCATTTTAGCATAATTCTTGAGTACTGCAAGTTTTATATTTAAGATTTGCAAAAATTATTTGGGGAGAAAATATTTTTTTGTGGATTTTTGTATTGCGGCGTGATATATAGCGGGCAGAAATTTTTTTCTACGTTAATAAACTTATAAGGATATAAAATGTCAGAAGTAAAAATGAAAATGATGGATGGTAACGAAGCGGCCGCTTCGGTTGCCCATCGTATGAATGAGGTCTGCGTTATTTACCCGATTACTCCGTCTTCACCGATGGGCGAATGGGCTGATGCGTGGTCGGCTGCAAAACAGAAGAATATTTGGGGTGTTGTTCCGGAAGTTCAGGAAATGCAGTCGGAAGCCGGTGCAGCCGGTGCTTGCCACGGCTCGTTACAGGCCGGTGCTTTAACAACAACATTTACCGCTTCGCAAGGTTTGTTGTTAATGATCCCCAATATGTATAAAATTGCCGGCGAACTTTCGCCGTTTGTTATGCACGTTGCAGCAAGATCGCTGGCTTATCACGCATTGTCAATTTTCGGTGATCATACCGATGTTATGAGTTGCCGTCAGACCGGTTTTGCGATGCTTTGTTCAAATTCCGTACAAGAAGCTCATGATATGGCGGCAATTGCACAGACTTCCACATTGCGTTCACGCGTTCCGTTTATGCATTTCTTTGACGGTTTCCGTACATCTCATGAAATCAAAAAAATTAAACTGCTTTCTGACGATGATTTGAGAGCAATGCTTAAAGGCGTTGATTATACATTTAATGCCAAACACGCTCTGCGTCCGGAAGCTCCGGTTATTCGCGGTACGGCTCAAAATCCGGATGTTTTCTTCCAAGGCAGAGAAGCCTCTAATCCTTATTATAAAAAAGTTGAAGGCATTGTCCAAGAAGAAATGGACAAGTTTGCTTCAATATCGGGCCGTCAATATCATGTTGTTGACTATCAAGGTGCCAAAGATGCCGAACAAGTCATTGTTATTATGGGTTCAGGCGGTGAAACGGTTGAAGAAACTATCGCTTATTTGAACGCTCAAGGTGCAAAATTGGGTGTTATGAAAGTTCATCTTTACCGCCCGTTCCCTGAAGAATCATTCTTGAAGGCATTGCCCTCAAGCGTTAAAGTTGTTTCTGTTCTCGACAGAACAAAAGAATCGGGTTCTACCGGTGAGCCTTTGTACTTGGATGTTGTGGCTACTTTATCACAAGCCTTTGCCAACGGTAAAATTGCTGCTATGCTGAAAATCCTTGGCGGCCGTTACGGTTTGTCCTCAAAAGAGTTTACTCCCGCAATGGTAAAAGCCGTTTACGACAATGGTTTTAGTGCTTCTCCTATTAACGGTTTTTCAGTTGGTATTGTTGATGATGTTAATAAAACCTCCTTGCCGTTTGATGACAGCGCAATTGATACCGAACCTAAAGATGTGGTCAGAGCCGTATTCTTCGGTTTGGGTGCTGACGGTACCGTCGGTGCAAACAAGAACTCAATTAAAATTATTGCCGAAGATGCCGGAAAATACGGACAAGGCTATTTTGTTTATGACAGCCGCAAGTCCGGTTCTATGACGACTTCGCACTTGCGTTTTTCAGACAATCCGATTAAGTCGGCTTATTTAATCAATAAAGCAGACTTTGTTGCTTGCCACCAGTTCCCGTTTATGAACAAAGTGGATATTTTAAAGATTGCCAAAGAGGGTGCAACTTTCTTGCTGAATGCTCCTTATAGTGCAGAAGAAGTTTGGAATCATTTGCCGGTTGAGGTTCAAGAGCAGATTATTTCCAAGAAGTTGAAGTTCTATACAATCAATGCGGTAGAAGTTGCCCGTGATACCGGTATGGGACAACGCATTAACACAATTATGCAAGCCTGCTTTTTTGCAATTTCCAATATTTTGCCGAAGGACGAGGCTATTGCACAAATTAAAAATGCAATTAAGAAGACATACAGCAAAAAAGGCGATGCCATTGTTCAAAAGAACTTTGCCGCTGTTGATGCCTCGCTGGCTCATTTGCATGAAGTTAAATATCCTGACCATGTTACATCAACATTTAATCGTCAAGCTCCGGTTCCGGCTAATGCTCCGGAATTTGTAAAGAAACTGACGGCAGAATTGATCGCCGATCGCGGTGATGCGCTTCCGGTTTCGGCTTTTGGAGAGGTCGTTGACGGAACATGGCCGACAGGAACAACCCAATATGAAAAACGTTGTATTGCAACCGAAATTCCGGTTTGGGATCCGAGTGTTTGTATCCAATGCGGCAAATGCTCTTTGGTTTGCCCGCATGGCGTTATCAGAATGAAGGTTGCTGATGATGAGCAGTTGAAAAACGCTCCGGCAACTTTAAAAACAGCTGATTACAAGGGTAAAGAATTTGCCGGTAAGAAGTTTATTTTGCAAATTTCGGCAGAGGATTGTACCGGTTGCGGCATCTGTACTTCGGCTTGTCCGGCTAAGAATAAAGAAGATGCAAACAAGAAAGCAATCAATATGGATCATATCGAAAACCATATTGAGGCCGAAGTTGCAAATTGGAAATTCTTTGAAACTTTGCCTTATGTAAAACGTACCGAAGTTGTTAAGAATATGCCCAAAACCACTCAGATGATTCAACCTTTGTTTGAGTTCTCGGGTGCTTGTGCCGGTTGCGGTGAAACACCGTATGTTAAGTTGTTAACGCAGCTGTTCGGTGACAGAATGGTTGTTGCCAACGCAACGGGTTGCTCTTCAATCTATTCCGGTAACTTACCGACAACTCCTTATGCCAAAGACGAAAAAGGTCATGGACCGGCTTGGGCAAACTCTTTGTTTGAAGATAATGCCGAGTTTGGTTTGGGTATGAGATTTTCTATCGACCAACAGACCGCTTTTGCCAAAACCTTGTTAGAAGGTTTGAAAGACAAACTCGGAGCTGTTGCCGATAAGATTTTGAACAATCCGCAATCAAACGATGTTGAGATTGATGCTCAACGCGATAACGTTAAAGAATTGCGTGCGGCTCTTGCCAAGATTGATACTGAAGAGGCCAAACATTTGGATAAACTCGCTGACTATTTGATTAAGAAATCTTTGTGGATTTTGGGCGGCGACGGTTGGGCCTATGATATCGGTTTCGGCGGTCTTGACCACGCAATCGCTTCAGGAAAAAACATCAATATTTTGGTTATGGATACCGGTGTATATTCCAATACCGGCGGTCAACAGTCAAAAGCAACCCCGATGGGCGCAAGTGCCAAATTTGCCACTGCAGGTAAAGCTTTGCCGAAGAAAGATTTGGGTATGATTGCAATGTCTTACGGCAATGTTTATGTTGCTCAAGTTTCTGCCGGTGCCAATGATATGCAGTTGATTAAGGCGATGAACGAGGCCGAGGCTTATGACGGTCCGTCGTTGATTATTGCTTACTGCCACTGTATTGCCCAAGGATTTAACTTAAATGACGGTTTGGATCATCAAAAAGCCGCTGTTGAAAGCGGAAGCTGGCCGTTGTATCGTTATAATCCTGATAATATTGCTTTAAGTAAAGCTCCGTTGATGCTTGATTCTAAAGCACCATCTCGTCCGTTGTCAGATTACTATGGCAATGAGACACGTTTCCAGATTGTCAATAAAGCAAATCCGGAAAGATATGAAACTTTGCTTAATAAGGCTCAAGAGGGTGCCAAAGAAAAACGCAGCCTGCTAGAGCATATGGCTGAATATAAAGTTGAAGTTGCAGAGTAATTTTGCAATCAACACTAAAAAACGGGCGGGGATTTAATCCCCGCCCGAAAATTATGAAGTTTTTTATTTGTTAACAGCTTCCTGCAAGGCTTTGCCGGGTTTAAATTTAGCAACTTTGCGAGCAGGAATTTTCAACTCGGCTCCGGTGCGGGGATTGTGTCCCGTGGTTGCGGCTCGTTTGGAAACGGCAAAAGTTCCGAAACCGATTAAGCGAATTTCTTCGCCTTTAATCAAGCTTTTGGTAACGGTATTGATGAAAGCATCCAATGCTTTAGCGGAATTATTTTTGGTCAAACCGGTAGCACCGGCAATACTTGCAATAAGTTCACTTTTGTTCATGAATGTACTCCATAAAATATTGTAACACAAATGCGGAAAATTATCCGATCAAGGCGATTCTATGCGCCTTTTTTATTAAAAGTCAAATAAAATCAGGCATTATAAGCACTTTTTTATGCCTTTTGCCCTCCGGCAACATAAATTTTGGCAAATTTTTGCTTTACAACAGTAATTTTTTATGATAGGGTAAAAATCGAAGCAGGGAAATTTCTGCTTTGAGGTGTCGTAACCTCTTTTCTGGTGTCCTATCAAGACAAAAAATTGCTTCTAACCGTTCTATGGTTGGAAGGTTGGGAAATATAAAGAATACCCGGCACTGTTCCAGAAAACAGTTACGAACTTCCAACCACCTCGCGGGATATATCCCAACGGGTGGTTTCTTTTATTAGAGTTATCAAGAAACTAAAGAAGGAAGTTTTTAAGATGAATAAATATATTTTAATGCTCGGCGTTGCGGGAGTTGCTCTTGGCTCTTATGCCGCATACGCGGGCAACTCGGCAACAATGAACGTAACAGCCACAATTGCTCACGATGTGAGTTTAACGGTAACCCAAGATATTACCATTTCCGCAGTGGTAAATCCGGCAGAAACAAGTGTAGAGGATAGTTGGTGTGCTACAGGAGATAGCTTTGCATATGACAATAACTGCGATGCCGGTTTTGGCGTATTTACGGCAACCGTTCCCGATGATGAGTATGCCGCAGAAAACAGTTTTACCATATCGCCCAGTGAGCTTACTCACGACACATTAAGGGTTTTTAATTTTTCCATAAATCCCTCAGTAACAGATAACGAATTTGAGATTACTTATCAAATGAGCTATTCCGGCGGTGCGCCGAGTGCGGGAACGCATAATTTCGGCAATATTACAATTACCTATCATCCGTAAGCATAGATAAAGCAAAGGAGGATAAAACACTCGCTTAAAAAACTCTTGACAAGCGTAGGAAAATGCGCGAAACTTAAAACATAAACCAATTATTATTGCTATGATTAAAAAAAATTTAAGCGAACAGCTTGATCTCGTAAGACGTGACAGCTGTAGTGAGTTTGTGGAATATACCAATGAATTCACATTAAAAAGCAAGGCAGTCGCAGAATTATACAAGCCCCGTATCTATCTTGGCGTTGAGAAGTTTGAGGCTTATATTCGTCGTCACGGACAACTTGATCCGGTTGATGAGCGAAAGTTGCTTGAAACCCATCGCCGTGATTTACAGGCTATATACTTTTCCTATTGCGAGTGCCATGACAACAATGAGCTTCTGATTGTGCGTAATCCCGAGTTGAGCAAACTTTATTTTAAGTATGGTCACTGCCCGGGCAAATCCGCACAGCAGGCGTTAATCAGAGGAAAGACAAAAAATATCTACTGTTTCATCAAGATATTTTCTTTCTGCGATGAGGTGCTGGCCGATTTTATGCACCATGCCGACAAGAAGCTGAAAAATTGTTATGTCCGCCTGCATCCGAAAGGAATAATGGCGTTCTGATAAAAAGGTGTTGCAATTGTGCAACACCTTTTTTGTGTCCCTCTTTTTGTGATAAAAATCACCTAATGCAAATTTTCCAAAGCGATTTGTGTAAATTTGGCAATTGTTTCTGCGCTTTTTTGCAAAAGATTATGTTCTTCGTTTGCAAATGAGGGGGATAGCTTGTTATGAATGCCGCGTTTGCCGATAATGCAGGGCATAGATATACAAATATCTTTTACTCCCTCAATTTCTTTGTGGTGAGAGGAAACATTTAAAATCGCGTATTCGTTGGAGCCGATTGCTTGGCAAATTCGGGTCAAGGCTCCGGCGATTCCGAATGTGGTTGAGCCTTTGCCGGCAATAATCTGATAGGCCGCATTACGGACGTTTTTATCAATTTGCGCTTTGGTATCTTCATCCAGAGTTTTCTGCATATCTTGCGCCAAACGTTCGATTTGAATGGTTCCGGCAACAGCGTTTGACCATATTAAAACCTCACTGTCCCCGTGTTCACCCAAAACATTGGCATGAATTGACTTCGGCGATACCCCCAAATGATACCCCAGCAGCGTGCGAAAACGCGCCGTATCCAAGACCGTGCCGCTGCCGAAAACTTTTGTCTGCGGCAGTCCCGATAATTTCAGAGCCACCTCGGTCATTACATCAACCGGATTGGCGGCAATCAACAAAATACTCTGCGGAGCGTATTTTACGACTTGAGGGATAATGTTTTCAAAAATTTTAACATTTACCGCCAGTAAATCGTTTCTGGTCTGCCCCGGTTTTTGGTTGGCTCCTGCGGTGATAATTACGACATCAGCCCCCGCCAAATCAGGATAGGTACCGGCTTTGATTTTGTTGGCAAAAGCAAACGGTGCGGCGTGTGCTATATCTTCGGCTTGAGATTGAGCGCGTGCATCATCGCTGTCAATCAAAACAATTTTTCTTGCCACACCCCGCATAATAAGTGCAAATGCCGTGGCACTTCCCACTCCTCCGGCTCCGATAATTCCTATTTTCATTTTTTTCTCCTTAAATTTTGTTCTTGTAAAGAAAATAGGAAATCTTTCGGCTTATGGCAAGACCTATCAAATAACAAAATATTTCCGATTGTTTTTATTCTTCGTCAATAAAGGTTTCATCATCATCGCGGGTGATTTCGGGATGTTCTTCCTCCTGCATCTCGGAGCTTGCAATAACCTCGGATTCAATGACGGTTTCGGTCGGGATGATGTCGTTTTCATCATCAAACAGCGGGTTCTTAATCGGCGCATTGGCAGAAATGATGTTTTTAAGGCTATGTTTTTTCTGTGCCTCATACGGATTATGCGCCATTTTCCATGCGACAGCGGCAATTAAAAAAATCAAAGTTGCAAAAAAAAGCTTTTTCATAGCCCAAATCTCTCCAATGTGTCTGATTATACGATGTAAAATTTATTTTTGCAACCGTAAAAAACAAAAAATTATGCACTGTTATTTAATATCTTAACACATTGAAAAATAATAATTTAGTTCGCTGTGAACGAAATATTTTGACCATAACTTAAAAATAATGCTTGTCAATTCATATAAAATTGTGGTAACAAGGCAACACAGAGCAAAAAACTGCTCGGAAATTTTATTTGTTTAACATTTTAGAGGTTTATCAAATGACTGATACAGCTAACCGCGTTAAGAAGATTGTTGCAGAACACCTTGGCGTAGAAGAATCAAAAGTAACTGATACCGCCAGCTTTATTGACGATTTGGGCGCAGATAGCCTTGATACCGTTGAGTTGGTTATGGCTTTTGAAGAAGAATTCGGTTGTGAAATTCCTGATGAGGCGGCCGAAAAGATTTTGACCGTTAAGGACGCCATTGATTATTTAAATAAAAACGCTTAGTTTTGTTTTAGGTAATAATGACTAAACTCGCTTGACATAAAGCGGGTTTTTTCATATAAAGATACTTAATATAACAAATTTTTAAGGAAAATTGATGAGAAGAGTCGTTGTAACCGGAATGGGAATGCTCTCGCCGTTCGGACGGGGAGTTGAATATAACTGGCAGAATATTATTGCCGGAAAATCTGCTATTCGCAGGATTGAAGGCGTAGAATTGTATGATGAACCGGTCAAAATTGCCGGACAGGTTCCCTTTGGTAAAGAGCCTAATCAGTTTGATCCCGATACGGTTTTGGAACCAAAAGAACAACGCCGCGTTGATAAGTTTATTCTCTTTGGTTTGGCCGCCGGTATTGACGCTATGGAAGACAGTTCTTGGAAGCCTGCCGATGATGAAGATTCTTTTCGTTCCGGCGTGATGATGGGATCGGGTATCGGCGGACTTACCACTATTTATGAAAACTCGCAGATTATAAGCGAAAATAAAAGTATTCACCGAGTCTCGCCCTTTTTCATCCCCTCTTGCCTTATCAATATGATTTCGGGGCATTTATCCATAAGATATGCCTTGAAAGGTCCCAACCATGCTTGCGTTACGGCTTGTTCCACCGGAACTCACGCCATCGGCGATGCCTCGGCGATGATTGCCCGAGGTGATGCTGATTTGATGCTTGCCGGCGGTGCCGAATCGGCAGTTAATATTTTGGGACTGTCGGGATTCGCCCGTATGAAAGCGATTACCGCCGAATATAACGATACGCCGGAGAAAGCTTCGCGTCCTTGGGATCAGGGCAGAAGCGGTTTTGTTATGGGGGAGGGTGCCGGTGCTCTTGTTTTGGAAGAATTGGAACACGCCAAATCCCGCGGTGCCAAAATTTATGCTGAAGTTGTCGGATACGGTATGAGCGGCGATGCTTATCATATCACATCCCCGTCCGGTGACGGAGCGTATCGGGCTATGAAAATGGCTGTTCAACACGCCGAGGAACACGGAGTTCATTTATCAGACATCGGTTATGTTAATGCACACGGCACATCAACTCCGGCAGGTGATGTCGGCGAGGCAATGGCTGTGGCAAGATTGTTCGGCGAAAATATGAAAAACGTTTCCATGTCTTCCACAAAATCGGCAATGGGGCATTTATTGGGTGCGGCCGGTGCGGTTGAAGCGGTTTTGACCATTAAAGCCATAAATGAGCAAATTTGCCCGCCGACCTTGAATTTGGAGAATCCGGCACCCGAAGTTCAGGGTATGGATTTGGTGCCGCTTAAAGCTAAAAAGCGTGAAATTAAAGCGGCAATGTCCAACTCTTTCGGATTCGGCGGAACCAATTCTTCTGTTATATTTAAGAAATTTGCCGACTAAAAATGAAATTTTTATCCGCACTGCTGTTGCTTTTAATGTTGGTTGCGGGCGTGTGGTCTGTTTATCAGATTAACCGCCCGAACGACATACGGGAAGAAACTTCCGTTGTACTTGAAAAAGGCGAAAATGTGCGCTTAATTGCCGAGCGTTTGGAAAAAGCAGGCATTATTCCGTCTTCTTTTATTTTTAGGCTGTTGGTTCGCCTGCAGGGCATAGATAAACGCTTAAAAGCCGGAGAATATGTTTTTGCTCCGCGTATGAATATGTTTTATGTTTCACAAAAACTTTTGCAGGGCGATATTTTTTATCGTAAAATCACATTGCCCGAGGGGTTAAGTTCTCATAAAATCAAAGAACTTATTTTAAGCGAGCCGGCTCTTTCCGGCAATATAACGATTCCTATGCCCGAAGGCTCGATTCTTCCCGACACTTATGTTTTTTCCAAAGGGGAGAGCCGCGATAATATTGTTCGTCAAGCGCAAAAAGCAATGTCTGATTTTTTGGCAAAAGCTTGGGATGATAATCAATCTCCGATATTAAAAAACGAAAAGGAATTGTTGATTTTGGCATCAATCGTGGAAAAAGAAACCGGATTAAATGATGAACGCTTTGACGTCTCGGCAGTGTTTAATAACCGCTTGCGGTTGGGAATGATGTTGCAAACCGACCCGAGCGTAATTTATGCCATAACCGGCGGCAAAGCGGATTTGGGAAGAGCGTTGTTAAAAAAGGATTTGGAATTTGACAGCCCGTTTAATACATACCGTAATTACGGTCTGCCGCCGGAGCCGATATGCAATCCCGGAAAAGAGGCAATCAAAGCCGCCGCACACCCGAGCGATAAGGGATACTTGTTTTTTGTGGCAAACGGGGAGGGCGGACATCGCTTTGCCAATAACTTAAATGAACATAATGAAAATGTTGCCCGTTACCGCAAACTAAAAAAGAATTAAAAAAATTTATATTTATTGTGCGCGGATTTAAAAAAATCCGCCTTAATTATAAATCATCTAGCTTCTTTTATCCTACGAAGCATTGTAAGAGATAGTAATTGTTTCTTCATGCTTCCCTATAATAGCTTTGGAAATATCTATCGCGCAATCATAGCAAAACACCTTAAACACATTGGAATTTCCTGTGTATTTAATTTTAAAACCACACCAACCCGGATGAAACATATCTAGTCCGCCTACCCATAATCCGCCGCAAGAGTTGCTCGCCGTATTGCAAGCTTCGGGATTTGGAATGTCGGCGGTAAAATATCCCGGAGATGCATTGTCCGCACTGACAATGTAAGGATTTCCATAATCCCAATGATAGTTGCCGTTTTCATCATATCCCCAATCTGTACCTCCGCTTGCATCATCGCTTATAACAATCGTGCCTAAATTTATATCGCCGGTTTTGGTGATATTGGCATCTGTGCTTGCGGTGCGGAGGTTGCCTAAAACTATTTCGTGGTCGATGGTAGTGGATATTTCAAAGTTTTCGGAAACGGCGGTTGCATTATAAGCAGTGTATGATACGCCTGCTAATAAAAGAATTAAAAAAGTTTTGTTTGTCATCTAAACTTCCTTTTATGGTTTCTTAAATTTCAAAAAAGAAACCACCTTTTGGGTATTAAAACCCGCGAGGTGGCTGGAAGTTGGTAACTGTTTCGTGGAACAGTGTGCGGTATTTGGATCATACCTTATTTCCACACCCTCCAGCCATAATATACGACTGAAAGCAATTTTTACGTCTTATTTGACACCACGAAAGAGGTTACCATACCTCAAAGTGACTTTTCATTCACTTCAAAACCACCCTAGCATAAAAAAAACTTTATGTAAAGCAAAATTTTGCACTTTTTTCTTTTCCTTTTTGCCTCTTTCTCCCGTCATGCCACGAAAGCAACTGTGTGGTTGCTTTCGTCAAGGCATCTCCCGAAATTTAGGCTCAATGCCTCCCCAAAAACTCACCCTGCGGAATCGGATTAAAATTCCGCAGGGTTTTTGCTGATTTTAATTACGACTCTGGAGTGTATTTGATGGTTACACTGCCGAAGTCATAAACTTTAGGATCAGGAACAATACCGTTATAATTCACACCTCCTATTAATGCAAATTCGTATCCGCTTACATGCACAATCTGCATGCTAGCAAAAAGTTTATTGCCATATTCACCGCTGTCTATGAATATATCAAAATTGCCGCTTTCCTCAATTGACAGTACATTGTCATAGTTGGCAGGATTAGGAAGATTAGCAGTAAACCGTCCTACTGTCGTAGAAGCGGAGATAACACCGCCAGAAACATCACACACACCAACCTCGCCAAAGCAATCAACATCTCCATAAGTTTGACTTGGATCAATGGTCATATTCCAGCTGATATTTCTTGTTACATTTAAACTCACATCGTGCGCGATTGTTGCTGTTACGGTCATTGTGGCGGAATTAGCCGCGTAGGCGCAATAACTGCCTATGGACACTGCGGCAACACCGAGCATTAAAATATAATTTTTCATATTCAAACTTCCTTCTTTTATTAACGTCATAAAGAAAAACCACCTGTTGGCTCTTGAGAGCCGCGAGGTGGCTGGAAGTTGGTAACTGTCCAAAGAAACAGTGTGAAGTATTTGGCAAAACCTTATTTCCTCACCTTCCAGCCATAATATACGGCTGAAAGCAATTTTATGTCTTGATAGGACATCTTTGGAGAGGTTACCACACCTCAAAGTGACTTTTCATTCACTTCAAGTCTAAACTAGCACAAAAAATCTTTAATGTAAAGCAAAATTTTA
>JAFUYI010000024.1 GCA_017470585.1 Alphaproteobacteria bacterium
ACTATTTATTGCAATAGTGTAAGGTATTCTTTATATTTCCTTACCTTCCAACCATAAAAAGTCGGACATACTAAATCACGTTTTAGTATAAACGGCAATAAAGAGGTAGTGACACCTCAAAGTGACTTTTCGCTCACTTCAAATCAACCCTAGCATAAAAAATCTTTTATGTAAAGCAAAAATTTAAAAGTTTTTATTATTCCTTTTTGCCTCTCTCCCCTCCTTATATACTGAAATCCCCCCCCCAATTGTCGTCCTGAACACACCCAATTGTCGTCCTGAACTTGTTTCAGGACCTCAAAAAAAGACGCCGCATCAAGTGCGGCGTGACGTAGGAGAGTAAGGCTAAACACCGGTTTTGTCGTCCTGAACTTGTTTCAGGACCTCAAAAAAAGACGCCGCATCAAGTGTGGCGTGACATAGGAGGGGAGGAACGCCTCTTTACGTCATCGCTCGTTGCGACTAACAGCCGCAACGTCAAGCGATCTCCTGAAATTTACGCACCGTTCCTTACGCTCAAAAGCCCCCTTGATGCACGAAGCAACGCTCCGTGCGAGGGGTGACGAGAGGAAATGGTCAAAAGCCCCATAACACAAGGTCGCACTGATGCCGTGCGATGAGTAACGGGAGAGAAAGAGGCAGAAAATAAGGGTAACGAGAAAGGCAAAAAACAAGTCCGGCAGATAACCGGACTTAATTTTTCAAATAAACAAAAACTACCCTTGGCAAGCCTTAAATTTCGGGTTTTTCTTATTTATAACGAAAATGCGACCCTTACGACGGACGATTTTGCAGTCTTTGTCGCGATTTTTCTTTGATTTTAACGAGCTAAACAATTTCATAACCAAATTCCTTTTACAATGTTTGAGCGGAATTTAAGCCAAAAGTAATTATTTGTCAACCATATTTTTAAAAAAACGTGATTTTTTATAAAATTATTGCTTTTAAGGAGGAGTTTTTAGTGATGTTTGCAAATAAACTCTTGCGTTTTTGTCATAAACAAACTAAATAGTAGGCAAGTTAATTTTATTGAGTAAAAAAAGAGATGAGCAAAGCTGACTATTACGAGATTTTAGAGGTTGCCAAAACCGCTACCGGAGAGGAAATAAAAAAAGCCTATCACAAATTGGCGATGAAATATCATCCCGACCGTAACGCCGGTGATGAAAAAGCCGAAGCTAAATTTAAGGAAATCAATGAGGCTTATGAAATCTTGAAAGACGAGCAGAAGCGCGCCGCATACGACCGTTACGGACACGCCGCTTTTGAACAGGGAGGAGGTGCCAATCCTTTTGATTTTAATTTTGGCGGTGCCGGCGGATTTACCGATATTTTTACCGAGGTATTTTCGGAATTTATGAACGGCGGCAAACGTGCTTCATCTGCAACTTCAGGACTTGACGGCGACGATTTGCGCTATGATGTGGAAATTAACCTTTTGGATGCCTATAACGGAGTTGAAAAAAATATCTCGTTTAATACAACCAAGGCTTGCGAAACCTGTCACGGACACGGTACCAAAGACGGCAATCCCGCACCGATTTGTCCGACCTGTAAAGGCAGTGGCCGCGTTCATCATCAACACGGTTTTATGATTATGGAAAATATATGTCCCGATTGCCGCGGCAGCGGGCGCAAAGCATCCGAGGTATGCACTGATTGTCACGGCAACGGCTTTATAAAACATAAAAAAGAACTTAAAATAAAAATTCCTGCCGGAGTTGATGACGGAACCCGTATTCGGGTTGCCGGAGAGGGAGCCGCAGGCATCCGCGGCGGAAAAAACGGCGATTTATATGTTTTTGTTAATGTCAAAGCGCATAAATTATATGAACGGCGGGGGTTTGATTTGTACGCAAAAATTCCGGTGTCTATGGCGTGCGCCGCGTTGGGAGGCTGTGTGGAAATCCCCTCGGTTGACGGGCGTAAATTAGAGCTTAAAATTCCTCTCGGAACTCAAAACGGACATAAACTGCGTATCAAAGGCGAGGGAATGCCTGTTTTGCAATCATCGGCAAAAGGTGATTTGTGGATTGAAGTTGCGGTTGAAACTCCGGTTAATTTGACCGCACGGCAAAAAGAGCTTTTAGAGGAATTCCGCACAATCTCCGGTGAAAGTAACTGCCAACCGGAGGAAAAGAGCTTTTTGGATAAAATCAAAGATTTATTCAAAGCGGCGTAGAAGTTGTAATCGTTTTTTGTTCTAAAAGATTATTGTAAAAAAACAAGCTGTTAAAAATACTTATCTACGGCTTGTCTGAACTGTTCAATAAACAGCTTTTTAAAATATGAGGCATTGTTTTGTTCATAAAACAAAATAACCGCTTTTTTATATTCAATCTCATCAACACTGCGATATGAAAGCGGGCAATAGTCTGAAGCCAATAACAAAGCGTTCCCCAGAATCCGCGATGTTCTCTTATTCCCGTCTTCAAAAGGTTGTATATAGGCAATCATCAATACGGCAATCAAAGCTTTTTCAAGAGGATTGCTCGTCTGATTAAGAACAACAATCAGATTTTGCAAAGCTTCTTCGATTTGGTAAGCATTGTCCAACGGTCTGTAATTGGTTCCGACAATTCCGACCATTGAACGGCGAATTCCTGTTTCAATATCTAAATCCCTCACAAGCAATCGATGAATATCTTCAATTTTGGCAATATTCAAATATTGGTATTGCTCCGGTACTTTCAATACGAAATCCAAGGCTTTTTTATGATTGAGTATCATATTGGTTTCTTCCAAAGTTTTGCCCTGTGCCGATATATGCTCTTTAATCAATCTTTCCGTATCAAGCAAGGTATAAGTATTACCTTCAATTTTTGATGATTTCCAAGCAAGCTCCACCGTTAATCTTTCAAATTCTTTTTGCTGCGCTTTTGCAGAAAGCCGCATTTTTTTACGACGATATATTTCATTTAATTCATTAAATTCTTTTTTTTCCGTACTGCTCAAAAGATTTTTTAAATCGGAAAAAATCGCAAAATTAAAAGGAATCATTTTTTCGGCGCGTTTGTCCTGATCTTGGGCAAAATACGCTTCAATATCTATGTCACGCAAAAGATTAAAATGCCGTGCTGCTTTGTAGGAAGTCGCTTTTGCCTTTCCCAATTTTTCTATTGTCCCCTCTTTTATCAAAAATTTTAAATCACGGGTTATGGTCATTTTGGAGGCAGGATTACCGAGCATAAGCAAAAATTTTGCAATATCTTCTCGCCCGCATAATGGGTTATCTTTGATATAATCTAAAATCAATTCTTGACGCTTATTATACATTTCTGCCTCAATCGTAACATTTTCACAATTTAATCGTAACATTTTTGTGACGATTAGTCAATATTTTTTGTTTATATTCTTAAAATTTATGTTATTGAAATGCTAAAAAATCAAGCGGAGAGTTTTTCCCTCCGCCCGATTTGTTTTTGCCGCGAATTTTTAGCCTGCTGTATAAGTAATCGTTAAAGTTCCGGTATGCTTTCCAGGCATAACAGAGGATATCCTCCCCTCATTTATCATGCAATCGATAATCACAATCCTAAAATCATTACCATCTCCATTGTATTCAATACCAAAGGTACAGTGGGTAGCTCCATAATCTGGACCAAAGAGAGTAAAAAGACTCTCTCCTTGACCTTCTGCATCAACTTCCAATCCACCACAAATCGAAGTACCATATCCACAAACAGAAGGATTTGGTATATTGGCAGTAAACCTACCCAGTTTTGCGTTATCTGCCGAAACTATAGCATCGCCTCCCATTAAATTGAACACGCCGGAATCGCTATCATAATCCCACTCTGTCTCTTCTGTTGCCGCCGGATTGATGGTAATGGTACCAAGATCCATATCTTGAGTTACAATTAAACTGACATCGTGGGCGATGGTTGCAGTCACGGTCATTGTGGCGGAGTTGCCCGCATAAGCACAGTAAGATCCGAGAGCAACACCGGCAATGCCAAGCATTAAAATATATTTATTCATTTACAAACTTCCTTCTTTTATTAAAGTTATTAAAAGAAACCACCTGTTGGCTCTTTAGAGCCGCGAGGTGGTTGGAAGTTCGCTACTGTCATAGATAACAGTGTATGGTATTTGGCTAAAACCTTATTCCCACACCTTCCAACCGTAACAGGTCAGAAGTTTTTTCGTCTTTCTAAACGATCTATGAGAGGTAGCGACACCTCAAAACGGTTTTCCCCGTTTCAAGGATATGCTAACCCTAAATTCATTTAAAGTCAACTTATTTATTTGATTTTTTTAATGCTTTTCATGTCAATTTTGCGCTTTCGTTCCGGCAATATTTTTGCAGCATTAAACACACTTTTTGCGGTGCCGAGTTTTCAAACGGATATAGCTTGAAGCACGGCACAATGCTTTTCTGCAATTCAACTGTCAGAGGATCGGGCAGTCGGGATATTTCTTTCAGTGATTTTACCAATTTCACAATCAGGCTCACCGGCGCGCTTTCCAAATACGGAAAATTACAGATACCAACCCCCCTCACCTCAAGCAAACCTTGAATATTTTGCGGACATCTTCCCCAAAGAACACCGTTTTTTTGATAAATAAGCGTGCGGTCGTCAGCTATCAGAACAGCGTTTTTATCGGTGATTAAACGCAGTGCCAAATCAGATTTGCCGGAACCCGAATCTCCGGTTATCAAAACCGCCCTGCCCTCAATCGCAACCGTTGTAGCGTGTATATTTTCAATTTCCAAGAGTTTTCAACCTTTGTTTTTGCGCCAAAGAACGGCTATCTATATTTATAATCCGGGAATTGCCGGAGCCGTTTATCTTGATGATAAAAGCTTTTTCGGGCAGGTATCCGCCCATTTTTTCCGGCCATTCAATCAGGCATACGCCCTCATACATAGCCTCTTCCATACCCAATTCAAAAATTTCTTCCGGAGATTTCAGGCGGTATAAATCAAAATGATAAATATCAAAATCCGCCGCCTCATAGGTTTGCAATAAGGTAAATGTCGGACTGGGAACTTCTTCGGCTCGGCACAAGCTTTGAACAAACGCCCGCGCTAACACGCTCTTTCCCATTCCCAATGTTCCGAAGAGAGCAAAGACATCTCCTTTCTCGGCAAAGTGCGCCAATCTCCGCCCTAATTGAACCGTCTCGCTTTCATCATTACAGATAAATTCCATTTTACAGGTAATCCCACAGTCGTTTTTGATCGGGTTTTATAATCTTGATTTTGGGTTTCTTTGACTGAATTTTAATCCAATCCCAAGGTTTATAAAACTGCCCTTGCCACATTCCCCGCCTTGCTCTCTGTGCCTGCAATTCGTAAGGCTGATAAATCGTGTTTTCCGGCAACACAACAGCCCATCCCGCAGTTACCAACGCCGCGCCGATGTCGTATTGTCCGTAAGAACAGGTAGCAACCGCATTGCCTTTGGCATCTTGTTTTAAGATGCGGCAATCAATTTCATTATCCAAAATCCAATCCTGCAGCCAACGCATAGCCTCTTTGCCGCAAGCATAGGGGCGGCCTTTGGAATTGGCGCAAGTCTGTTTTACCTCCGGCGCATCAATACCGAAAAGTCGAATATAACGCCCGCGGATTACAAAAGTATCGCCGCTTACAACCCTTGCCGCTCCTGAAAAAGGCGGATAATCATTAGGGTTAAAGCTCTTGGTCTGTGAAACTTGTGTATTGTCCCCGCCGATTAAATTATTAACAAACCCCATTATGCCGCCGCTTTGTGTTTCCGGAGTTGCAGCTGATTCGGAAGCACTCGCGGGAGCAGAAGGAGATTCGGATGCAGAATTGATTGAAGGCTGCGTTGAATCCGCCGTTTTATTATATTCGACATCGCCGAAATTCTCTCCGATGGTAACGGCGGGCGTTTCCGGCTCGTCTAAAAGCATTAGGGCATTATTTTCTTTATTGCTCTCCGAGGCAGGACGGCTTTTTACTTCCAAAAAGTTTTTTATGTTCGGGATGATATTTTCCACGCCTCCGTTAAGCGCACCGGTGGTATAAAGCAGGAAAAAGACGATACCGCCCAAAACAATCAGCGACGGCAGGCATCCCATTGCTTTCCAGATAAATTTGCCGAATATGTACAAAACAACAACCCCGACCGCAAGTCCGACCATGCCGCTGCCCTGCAACAGGGTGGTAGTGTCTTGCACGCCGTTTCCGCCCACATAAACCATAAACAAAACGACCGCGCCGATGAGGATTCTTTTTAGTAACAACAACATATCTTTTTCCTATAATTATTATGCGCTTCCTATAATTATTATGCTGCGATTTTAGAGCCAATCGGTAAACATATAGTTACTTTTTATTATCGTTTCGACTCAAAATATCAATTATACGATCCAATTCGCCCAAATCACCGTAATTCAAAACGATTGCACCGCTCCCTTTTGCCGACATGGTGATTTTTATTTTTAATCCCAATTTGGAACTTAAACCGCTCTCCAAATCGGCAATATCCTGATTATGCCGCGAAGCTATTTTTTTCTCCGCAGGATTTAAAGACACTGTTTTTATTTTTTTTATCATCGCTTCAACCTGCCGGACGTTTAAGTCTTTTTCCATAATTTTCAAGGCTAAAGTTTCGGCATCATCGCGCCCGATTAAGGGGCGGACATGACCGGCAGAGAGCTTATTTTCTCTGACCAGCTGTTTAACGCTTTCAGGCAAAGAGAGCAGGCGCAGAGTATTGGCAACATAACTGCGTGATTTGCCGATAATCTCCGATAAGTTTTCCTGTGTGTGGGAAAATTCATCAATCAATCGTTGGAATCCTTCGGCCTCTTCAATTGCTGAAAGATTTTCACGCAAAATATTTTCAATCAAAGCAACTTCCAACACTTCGCCGTCGGACATTTCTTTGATAATAACCGGAACTTCTGCCAGTCCCGCCAATCCGGCCGCACGAAAACGCCGTTCACCGGCAATAATCTCATAATTGCCGTCGTTTTGTCTGCGCACCAAAAGCGGTTGCAAAACACCTTTTTCTTTTATGGAGGCGGCAAGAGCGTTTAATGCTTCTTCGTCAAAATCAAGCCGCGGTTGATACGCACTGGGTTTTAAGCGGAAGAGGGGGATTTTTTTAACTTTTTCTTTTGCCTCATAAACGCTTGCGCCGTCATCAAACGCAAAATCATCTTCACCGAGCAATGCGCTCAAACCGCGTCCCAAATTTTCTCTTTTATGATTTGATTTTAACATTCAAGTAGTTCCTTTTCTCGATTTAATACTTCTCCGGCAAGACTGATGTAAGCCTGCGAACCGGCGCATTTAAAGTCATACAGCAAAACCGGCTTCCCATGCGATGGAGCCTCGGAAATGCGGACATTGCGGGGAATCACCGTTTTATAAACCTTTTTGCCGAAATAACCGCGGACATCTTCTTCCACCATTTGGGTTAAATTGTTTCGTCCGTCGTACATGGTCAAAACCACGCCGTGCAACTCCAAAGTCGGATTAAAATGTTTTTTGATGGCGTTAATGTTGCTGATTAAATCAACCATTCCCTCAAGAGCCAAATATTCGCACTGCAAAGGCACGATTACGGCATCGGAAGCCACCAAGGCGTTTACGGTAACAAGATTTAAGGAGGGCGGACAATCTATCAGAACATAGTCATAATTAACAACCGTTTTGCTTAACGCCTCCTTTAGAGCAAATTCGCGGCGCGATCTGTCGATAAGTTCTATTTCGGCACCGGCCAAATCCGGCGAAGACGGCACCAGCGAAAAGTTGGGAATCTCCGTCCACACCACCGCTTCACTCAAACTGCGTTCTCCGAGAATAACCTCGTATGATGAAATCATCCGACCGTGTTTATCAATTCCCAGTGATGTTGAGGCATTAGATTGCGGATCCAAATCAATTACCAAAACCTTTTTTCCGGCGGCCGCCATAGCCGTGGCAACATTTACCGTGGTTGTGGTTTTTCCGACTCCGCCTTTACGGTTGGCAACAGCAATAATTCGCGCCATTATTTTCTCCCCTTTTTAGCAAGTTCGGTTATTACTAAAATTTTTCCCTCCTCCGAAGTGGTACTGGAAAGCGGATTTAAGCTGAAATTCCACTCTTTGCGGGCTTTTTCCACTTCCTCGCACCACGACCGCCCTTTGGGAAAAATACACGTTCCGTAAGAGTTAAGCAATGGGTGAGCGTATCCGAGCAAGTCATTGAGAGCCGTAACGGCTCGGGCGGTTATGACATCAAATTTACGCTTAAATAAACTTTCCACCCGTGCATTTATAATTTCCGCATCGGTTTGGGTTATTTCTTTAACGTGTTTTAAATACAATGTTTTTTTGGTTACACTATCAACCAGCGACACTTTTAAATACGGTGTTTTTTCATTAGCCATAATTGCCAGCACCATACCGGGAAATCCGGCACCGCTCCCCATATCCAGCAAGGTTTTGGAAGTCGGAGGAATTAGAGAAAAAAGCTGCATAGAGTCCTCAAAATGCCGATTCCACGCCTGATTCAGCGAGGACGGACTCACCAAATTAAACTTATTCTGCCACTCAATCAGAGATTGGTGGTAGAGTTTTAATTTTAAAAATGTTTCACGTGAAACATTATATTTATCGTCAAAATTTTCCATAGCTTTATTTATATAGACATAATTTTATTTTGAAAACCAAAAATAAACTTATAAACATATTTTTTTGCTCGCCTATAACAAAATATTGGAACAATTTTGATAGCAATTAAGATTTTTTGCTCCAAATAAAGGATGAAACACTTTTTAGCAACAACAGAATGAAAAGAGGGTAGTAGGGTAGGGGTAGGGGAAAAGGTGGGGAAGTAGGGAGAGAGGTAGGAGATGGGAATGGTTTAGTCGGATGACTAACTTTAAGGAGGGATTTTTTTTAAGGAGAGGAGGTAAAAAGGGGGTGGTTGGGAGATAGAACAACAAAGAAGAAGTAAAAATTGAGCAGATGAGCGGGGAGAGGGAGAGGGAGAG
>JAFUYI010000005.1 GCA_017470585.1 Alphaproteobacteria bacterium
ATTTACGGTGATGAACCTTGTTCCGGCTTAAAAATGGAAAATAACGGTTATATTGATAATATGTTCGGCGATGAGGAATCTTCTTGTGGTTTTGGATTTTACTATACCGGAAGTAACAATAGGTTTAATATTTATCCCCGCAGCTGTTGGATTGACGATATTTCCAAAGTAACTCCCGGAACTTATTCCGGAACGCTTACTATCTCCTATAATCCGAGTTAAAAAATGTTTATTTTTTGACAAAAGATATTGACAAAAGCCGTAAAAAGTGTATTATGGTGATGTTTTTTAAGAATTTTTATGTCTAATTAAATCTTATCTTATGTTTGTAAATGGTATCAACATTGAGATCATCAAAGGGGACATTGCCACCGTTGCAGCGGATGCCTATGTTGTCCCCCAGTATCGCGATCACATTTCCACCGATGGGGTTTCCGGACGTTTGCTCCACAGTTCTGCTTTCCGCGCGGTGCTTGATTACGGGGAAGCAGCGCATTACATGAACTATCCGTTCGGTTATGCCGTTTCTTTTGCCGATTCAAGTGCAATGTGCAAGCGTGTGATCTGTGCAGTCCTGCTCGGTATGCCCCAAGACGAGGCTTTTGAGCTGGTGCAGATGGCAGTATATTTTGCCCTCCGCGAAGCCGAAAAGCACGGATTGCATGAGATTGCCATTCCGGCGTTGGGAACCGGTGATAAGATGCCGCTTGATTTTGACAAGTCGGCAATAGCCATTGTTTCGGCATTGGCGGCTTATCCCAATCCCCGCACTGTCCGGAGGGTTGTGATCCCGATAGTTAAATCTGGCCGTGCTTACAGTCGCTTCCGCAAGGCCGTGCGCAGGTATCTGCGTTTCGTCCCGTACGGGCTGGAAGAAAAAGCCGAAATCCTTGATTACAAGGTAGTATTTTCGTCCGGCGTTAATTTTGCCAGCGAATACGGAGTTAACAAAATGCTCTGCCCGATTACCGGAGCGGCCTGCGTTAAGACGTGCTGTAAGATTTACTGTGCATAAAGCTCAAAGGGAGCCGGAATTTATTTCCGGCTCTCTTGCTTTTTATTAAGATTTAAGCTATTATCGTTACATAAGGAGTTAAAAATGAAAATTCTGTTATTATCCTGCTGTGCGCCCTGCTCTTGCGCCGTGATTGAGAAACTGGCCGGCAATCATACCGATTTTGCGGTTGTGTTTTACAATCCCAATATACGCCCTTTTTCAGAATATCAAAAACGCCGTGATGAAAACTTGCGGGTATGCGAAAAATACGGCGTGAAAATGATTGAGCTTGAATACGATAACGAGCGTTGGCAGGAATTAACCTCCGGATTAGAGAACGAACCGGAGAGAGGAAAACGTTGTGATATTTGTTTTGAAATGCGCTTAAAAAGAGTTATGGAATACGCCAAGGAAAACGGCTTTGATGTGGTTTCCAGCGTTCTCGGGGCGTCAAGATGGAAAGACCTCAATCAGGTAAACCGCATTGCTTGCCTTGCCTCCGAGCAAACCTCTGTACCTTACATGGAAATTGAGGCGCGAAAGTGCGGTATGCAGCAAAGAAGACTCGATTTGATAAAAGAACTCAATCTCTACAATCAAAAATACTGCGGCTGCAAACCGGCAAAAGTCTAAATCTTGTTGAAATTTATCCGCGGGTCAACCAAAGAATAAGTAATATCGCTGATGAGTTTCAAAACAAGTCCCAAAAGCGCGAATACATAAAGTGTGCCGAAAATTATCGGATAATCGCGGGTGGTTATAGCCTCATATCCCAGCAACCCCAATCCGTTAAGCGAAAAAATAACTTCAATAAGAAGAGAACCCGTAAACAGCATTTTTATCAAAAGTGCCGGAAATCCCGCAATTACAATCAACATAGCATTACGAAAAACATGACCGTACAAGACTTTGTTTTCACTTAATCCTTTGGCGCGCGCCGTCAAAACATAGGGTTTATTGAGTTCTTCCAAAAAAGAGTTTTTGGTTAACATGGTAAGACTGGCAAAACCGCCGATGACCATTGCCGTAACCGGCAAGGCAATATGCCAAAAATAATCAAGAATTTTATGTATGAAATCAAGCTGTTCGAAATTATCGGAAGTCAGTCCCCGTAAAGGAAAAATCTGCCAATAAGTTCCGCCCGCCAAAAATACGATTAAAAATACCGCGAACAAAAACACCGGTATTGCCGAACCGATTACAACGGCAAACGATGTCCACACATCAAACGATGTGCCGTCGCGCACAGCTTTGCGGATTCCCAAAGGTATGGCAATAAGATAGATAATCAAAGTTGACCATAAACCAAGAGAGATTGAAACCGGCATTCGCTCGCCGATTAACGACAAAACGCTCTTATCCCGATAATAACTGTTTCCGAAATCAAACATTGCATAATCTTTTACCATCTTGATAAAACGCTGCGGCCATGGTTTATCAAAGCCGAATTGATGCTCCAACTCTTTAACCAGTTCTTCGGGAACTCCGTAAGAGCCTTGGTAGGAAGAAGAGCTTTGGCTATTCATCTGCACCGAAGAAGTCAGCTGCGATTTGGCATCGGTATTCATCCCGCTGTATTGCGCCAAAATATGCTCGACCGGACCGCCGGGGGCCATCTGCACAATCGCAAAATTAACCGCCAAAATCCCCAAAAGCGTAACCGGAATTAAAAGCAAGCGTTTGATTATGTATTGCCGCATTTATTTATCCTCTTTTATCCACCATGTGTCAAATAAAAATCCGGTTTTAAGCTCGGTTTTAAGATGCTCAAAACGGTTGCGGTAAGCAATTCTTTCCACCGGAGAATACCACTGCATAATCATATAATGCCCATCCAATAAAACTCTGTCCAAGGCTTGAACGTGCGCAATATAATCTTGTTTTTCCTGTGCGGATATAAGCCCGTTTAAGAGCTTATCAATAACCGGATTTTTTATGCCCAAAAGGTTTGAACTTCCTTTTATATCGGCAGACTGACTGCCCCAGAACTCTTTTTGCTCGTTACCGGGGAGAGAGCTTATCGGGAAGCTCAATATTGCCATATCGAAATCAAAATTATCCAAGCGGTTTTTAAAAACATTTACCTCCAAATTGCGGAATTTTGCCTCAATTCCGATTTTGGCAAGATTATTGATAAAAGGCAGCATTACCCGCGTAAAAGAACTGCCGTTGGCGGCATTGCCCAAAATCTCGATTTTAAGCGGTTCACGGGTGGCAAGATTGGTCATTTTGCCATCAATGAAATCATATCCGGCCTGATTTAGGAGCCAAACCGCATGGCGCAGATTATCACGCGAGGATTTTATATCCTTATACACCGGATTTTGCGGGGCTTTTTCAAAAACCGTTGCGGGGAGTTCATTGCGGTATTTTTCCAAAATTTCCAACTCACGCCCCTGCGGCAATCCCTTGGCCTCCATTCCGCTGTTGGAAAAATAGCTGAACAACCTTTGATATTGATTATAAAAAAGATTTTCGCCCGCCCACTCGTAATTAAACGCCCAATCTATCGCTTCGCGCACTCTTTTATCGGCAAATTTTTCTCTCCGCAGGTTAAAACCGAAATTCTGCAGGCGGGCGGTGTTGTTGTGTTTTATATCTTCTTTGATGATCTGGGAGTTTGCCACCAATTCGTTATCGTATCCGGTAACCCAAATTTTGGCAATGTATTCCTCTCTCAAGTCGATATTGCCGGCAAAAAGTGCCTGCAGTGTAACCGTGGTATCCTGATAATAATCATAACGGATTTCATCAAAATTATAAAAACCGCGCCGTGAGGGTATATCTTTCGCCCAATAATTTGGATTACGTTTGAAAATCAAATAGTTATTCGGAGAAAAATCCTTTAAGATATAAGGACCGCTACCCACAAACGGACGAAGGGCGGGCGCGGCAAAATCATAATCATTCCAATCTTTTTGCGAAAAGATTTTTATTTGCGAGATAATAAGCGGCAATTCTTTATTTTGAGAGTCGGGATTAAACCAAAATCGCACATGGCGATCACCCATTTTTTCCACTTTTTTTACATCGGCATAATAGATTTTATAAAGCGGAGCCCCTTTTTCAATCAAACTGTTAAACGAAAAAATCACATCATCGGCCAAAACCGGCTCACCGTTAGAAAATTTGGCGCGTTCGTCTAAAAAAAAGCCGACATAGTCCTTGGTTAATTCAAATGATTTTGCTAACAGCGGATAAGCAACGGAAATATCATCGGCGGGAACATAAGCAAGCGAATCGAGCGTTAATTCTGCGGCTTGTGTGGCGGCAATTCCCTTAAATATGAAAGGATTGAAGTTATCAAACGTGCCGTATGCGGGCAAAACCACCCTGCCCCCTTTCGGGGCATCGGGATTGGCATATTCAAAAGAACTCCAATTTCCCTGATATTTCGGGTTGCCGTATAAGGCAATACTCTCAAGCGCAAAAGCTTTAACGCCGGCAAATATCAACAGCAGGTTTACAAATAAAAAGGATTTAATTTTCATCTTCCGAAAACTCATCTTCTTTTTTGGCTTCGGTTAAAAACGAGGGCATAGCCAAATCGTTTTTCTTCATTTCTTCCCATTCCTTTTGCAAGTTTTTAATGGTTTTGTCCGTATTGGCAAAAGCAAAACGGGATGCGGGCATTTTTATGGGTTCATCATCAGGCAAAGCCAGTATTTTTTCCTCTGCCGGAGATGAGATAACCTCGGCAACCACATCTTCAGCCGGAGATTGCAAGAAAACTTCTTTTGCTGTTTCTTCAGGCAAAGACTGCGATGTTTTTGTGAGCTTTTCTTGAGTTGTTTCAATTAGGTTTTGAGAAGGTGTTTCTTCCGGCAATATCGGCTGTTTTGAAAGCTCCGGTTGCGGCTTGACATCGGGTTCTGCCGCAAGCTCTTCTTTTTCTTCCAAAAACGGCAACGGTTCATCCTCGGGCAAGCTGCTTGAAACCGGCAAAGAAACTTCCGGTGACAAAGTCATTTCTTTTTCTTCAGCGGGCTTTGAAACCGGCTCCGATGTTTCATCGGAAGCACCGAAACTGCGTTCTAAAGCCAGAGTTAAAACATCTACATCATTTTTCTTTTCTTCCTCGCCGTCGTGTTTGGCAAAAATGCGTTTCAGCCAACCGCGGCGTTTATTTTCCGGCTCCTTTTCTTCCGTTATTTCTTCTTGCGGAGCGTTAAATTCGGGGTGATTGAGGTAAGGTTCTTTGCGGATTTCACTGTTAATTTGGGAAATCGTCTTTTTTTCCTGATCACCGCGGATTATATCGGCAAACACGGCAAACACCTTACCGAACACTCCGGTTTCCATAATCTCTTGAAGGATATTTTCTTCATCATGCTCTTTAAGCAGTTTTAATAACCTCGTATAACGGGCGCAAAATTCTTTCAATGACGATAAAAGAAGCGGATTGTTTTCACAAACATTCACCAAACGTGCATCAAAATCAGAATCATTATTGCGAATATCAATAATCGCCTTGGCAAATCCCCAGCGATTGCCAAATCCCGCCATTTTCCAAACACTGTACAAACGTTCCTCATCAAGAAGGTTGGCGCGATTGATGACATCGGCAAGAATTTCGTTCATTTCATTGATATAAAGTTCAATTTTACTAAACGCAAAAGCGTGTACCTGTTGGGAACTGTTTTTTATCAACACCCGCGCAATCACGTCGGAATATTCGTTGTTTTGACGAATCTGCTCGGAAAGCAGAGAAAACTGCCGCTGCAATTTCAGTTCGTGGCGAAGATGATAAAAATGCCCCCACACCGCCCATATAACAAACAGCGGAATGCAGGCTATAACCGCATATAGGGCGGCATCGCTCGGAGAAAGAGTCAAAATCCCGTCAAGAGGGACTTTGGAACTTATGTATATAGCCGCAATCACCAACCAACATAAGCTTGCCGCACAAGCTGTAAGAAAACTCAATATTAACAAGTTGTTTCTCCGCAAAAAATAAAAAACACCGGTATAATAATTGATTTTTACTTATTTTTCAATTTGAATTTTAATTTTGTGAAAAAAACTTTATTCAAGCCAAAATTCGCAAAATTTTCTTTACTTTACTTGACATAGAAGATTTTTTGTGATAGTTTCATAAACGAAGCAGAGAATTTTTGCTTTGAGGTGTAGAACCCTCGTAATAGCGTTTATCGAAACGTAATTCGATGTAGTCCGGCTTTATGGTTGGAAGGTGGAGAAATAAGGTTAGTCCGAATACTTCACACTATGCTATTAATAGGTTCTAACTTCCAACCACCTCGCGGGTGATAACCCAACAGGTGGTTTCTTTTATCAAAGTTATAAAAAAGGAAGTTTTTAAGATGAACAAATATATTTTATTACTTGGCGTTGCCGCGGTTGCTCTTGGCTCATATTGTGCCTATGCCGGCAACTCGGCAACTATGACCGTAACGGCAAAAATTGAACGCGATGTGAGTTTGACCAAAACAGGCGATATAAATCTCGGCACCATTACCATCAATCCGGCTTATACCGGAGAGGGTACAAACTGGGAATATAACGACTCGGGCATAATCAGTTTTAGCAAAAAAGGAGCCATTGTTTCGGCAGATAATGTCACAGCCGGCACTTTTACGGCTAATATCCCCAATCCTTCCGCTTGCAGTACCGCAGCCTACTCTTGCGGAGGCTTGAGAGTTGATGCGCACGTTAATGGATGGTATTATAATTTGTTTGGCAATGGTTTTGAGGCAACCAATGGTTGCGATTTTGCTATAAAATACAGTTCAGGAACTGTATTTAAGGTTTTTCCCAGATCCTGTGAAATATATGAATTATCAACTGTTACTAAAGATTCTCATAATGCAACCCTGACTATTTCCTATACTGCCGGAAGTTAGAAAGAAAAAATCTTACAAAAATTAAAAAACGTTCCTTCGGGGGCGTTTTTTTATAAAATATGTGCATTATGTTAAATGTATGAATTTTTTTCTAGGCAAACGCATTTATTTGTGTTATAAAGGGCATTATTATAAATTGAAAGGTAAGAATTTGCTGAATTTAAAACCGATTATGATTTCCGGCAAAGAGGTTTTGCCTCTGGTTGAGGGAGGAAAAGGCATCAACGCCAGCGACGGGCGCAGCTGCGGTGCGTGGGCGCATGAAAATTGCGTCGGAACTTTTTCCGGTGTCAGTCCCGATTTTTATGATGACAAGGGTAATGTCGTCAAAGAAATTTTCACCCGTAAAACCCGCGCCGAACGCCATCAGGAAATGATTGAAATGGCCATCAAAGGCGGAGTCGCTCAAGCGCAGGTCGCTCATGAAATATCCAACGGCAACGGGCGTATTCATATGAATATGCTTTGGGAAATGGCTGATTCGCAAACGGTTCTTGAGGGCGTATTATCGCGTGCCAAAGGACTTATCAACGGAATAACCTGCGGTGCCGGTATGCCCTATCATTTGGGCGAATTGGCCTCTAAATTCGGGGTTTATTACTATCCGATTGTTTCCTCCGCGCGTGCTTTTAATATTTTATGGAAGAGAGCCTATAATCGCTTTACCGAGTTTTTGGGCGGAGTGGTTTATGAGGATCCGTGGCTTGCCGGCGGACATAACGGTCTTTCTAATGCCGAAAATCCGGAGCTTCCCGAAACGCCTTATTCAAGAGTTGCCGAATTGCGCAAAGTTATGAACAGCTGCGGGCTGGAAACAAAGCCGATTATCTTGGCCGGAGGGGTTTGGTCGTTAAAGGATTGGGAAGAATATATTGATAATCCCGAAATCGGTAATATCGCTTTTCAATTCGGAACTCGCCCGATGATTACCAAAGAAAGCCCCGTAAGCGAGGCTTGGAAAAAGGTTATGATGCAGGTAAAAAAAGGCGATGTTATTTTGCAACGTTTCAGCCCGACAGGTTTTTTCTCCTCCGCGATTAAAAATACATTTTTGGAAAAGCTTATTATCCGCAAAAACGGTGAAGTTGCCATTAAATATCAAAAAGATGATACATATAGTGAGCCGTTGGCTTTAAGTGAGCATAAAACCGTATTTATCAAGCCGGAAGATAAACCCAAGGCAATGAAGCAAATTGCGGCAGGTTTGACCGAAATTAAAGAAACTCCCGATGAAACGGTCGTTTTTATGACCAAAGAAGACTGGAATCAGATGAAAGAAGACCGCAAAAATTGTGTCGGTTGCCTCTCGCAGTGCCAGTTTTCCACTTGGTCAGCCTCCTCTCCGACCAAATCCACCGGCAAAATTCCCGATCCGCGTACATATTGTATTCATAAAACCCTGTATGAAGTCGGACACGGCGGAAGTGTCAAAGACCATCTTCTTTTTGCCGGACATCAGGTTTATCGCTTTGCAACCGATCCGCTTTACCGCAACGGCTGTATCCCCAGCGTTAAAGAACTGATTGAAAGAATCAAACACGGAGAATAGATAGCCAAAAATAAGATATAGCACCTTGTTTTGTATAAGTCCTCACTCCGGAGGCATTATAACTCCACTCGGTATCATCTCCGGTATAAGCCGGATTGATGATGATTGTGCCAAGATTCATATTAGTAACACTACCGAGGCTCACATCGTGGGCAATAGTTGCTGTTACGGTCATTTCAACCGGTCCGTTGCCGGCTTACGCGGCATAGGAGCCTGAAGCAATTCCGGCAAATGTCAATACAGAATATGAAGGGGAAACGTATTGGCATTATTCCAATACAGGTAAAATCTACTACACAGCCGGACAAGCTATTGTTTCTGCCTCCAATCAGCATAGTTTACAATCCCGAACAAAGGGTGATGGCAAAAAGGGGAGGTTGGGAAAATGAAACCGGCTTTACAATCCGCACAAAATCATTGCACCGCACGCCATAATCGTGATACCAGCCAATTCATGGGCGTAATTTTCCAATTTTTGAAACCGCAATGTTTGCAAGCCTATATACCCGCATAAAACCGCGGACAGCATTGTTGCAATGGTAGCAACGGAAAATAGCAACGTTGAGGTTATAAGCGCACTCGTTCCCAGCACACTTGCCGCGGTTAAAATCGGCAGCATTGCCTCGCAAGGTCCTAAAACAAAAATAATAAACATCACCCAAACGGTAATATTTTTATCTTGCGGATTTTCTCCGCCATGGGTTAAATGTCCGTGATGGTGCATTGTTCCTCTTTTGTGCATCAGGCGATGCCGCAACGCCCACAGCAAATATGCCGCCCCCAATCCTATTAAAGCATACGCCGCCAAATCGCCGCGGTTTTCTTCAATAAACGCAAATTCATTATCATTTAACCAATGGGAAAATCCCATAAAAACAAGTGCAATCAGGAGTGCACTGCCGATATGTCCCAAACCGCAGACAAACGTCCATAAAAGCGTTTTCTTTAAATCATAATTACGGCTTTTGGCAATGGCAATAAACGGAAGATAGTGATCAGGTCCGGTTATGGTGTGAATGACAGCGGTTAAGAGCGCAGTCATCCATAAAGCATAAAGTGTCATTTTTTGTTCCCTGATAAAATCGTTTCGTTCATACTTCCGGTGCGGTATCCTTTCAGATCAAGTGCCGTATAGGAAAAGCCGTATTCGGCAAAAGAAGAATAAATAAGTTTTGATATTTCGGGCTGTATAATACGGGCAAATTCTTCCGGCAGAATTTCAATACGGGCAATGGTGCCGTGAATACGCACCCTGACTTGCGAAAATCCTAAATCAAGCAATAATTGTTCCGCCTTATCAACCATTGCCAATTTTTCTGCGCTGATTGTTTCTCCATACACAAACCGCGATGCCAAGCAGGCAAATGAGGGCTTGTTCCAAGTCGGAAGATTCATTTCTTTGGAGAGATCGCGGATATTTTGCTTGGAAAGTTCGGCGTAACGCAAGGGGCTTTTTATTCCCAATTCTGCAACCGCCTGCAACCCGGGACGATAATCGCCCAGATCGTCCGTATTTGATCCCTCGCACACATATTCAATATTGTTTTTTAGTGCTAACTTTTTTACTTTTGTAAACAATTCGTGCTTGCATAAATAACAGCGATTTTTCGGATTACTTTTAAAACCCTCAATATCAAGTTCCTGCGAATCAAAAATCAAATGTTTAACTCCGTGTTCGGCACAAAACGCTTGCGCCTCACGCAGTTCGCGTTGCGGGAAAGAAGGAGAAACCGCCGTTACTGCCAAAACTTTGTTTTGCGGCAGACAGTCTGCGGCAACTTTGAGCATAAAGGTTGAATCCACGCCGCCGGAAAAAGCTATTACCGCAGAACCCAGTTTTTGAAAATATTGCTGCAGTTTTTTTAGTTTGCGATGTAAATCATCCATTGTTTTTATCCTCCTGTTTTAAGGCTTCATTCTGTGCCGCATTGTAAATAAATTGAAAATCTTTGCCGCTTGCTTCGGATAGTTTTTTCACACTCTCATATTCCGGCTGTACCCGTACAATATCTTGATAGGAAGAAACTTTAACTTCAACTTCCCCAAAGCCAAGCTTTATTTTAACAATTTTGCGCTTCATACAGGTGCGCTCAACCGGATATTTCCGCAAACCAATGGTGGTTGTGTATTTGAAAACGGCATACTCCGCCGCCTCCAGCTTGTCAGCCGGAACAATCAGCCGCAACATATACGCCGGACGATTTTTTTTCATATAGCAAGGCTCGAAATGTACATCATAGGCTCCGGCTTGAAAAATTTTTTCCATGGCAAGTGCCAACAGTTCCGGTGAGCAATCATCAATATTGCTCTCAAGTACATATAAAGCATCTTCATCCTTAACATCTTCAATAATCATCGTACGCAAAAAGTTAGCAAAACCAAAATCACGTTTGCCCAATCCGACACCCGTTTTTAAGACCTTATAAGCTTTGGGCAGGCTGTTTTGCGGATTTAGTGCGGCAACTATTGCAATACCGGTGGGCGTTACCATTTCCGTATTATTTTCGGTAGGTATCAGAGGAATTTGATAGGTCTCGGCAATATTTAAGACTGCCGGAACCGGCACGGGAAGCCGTCCGTGCTGACACATAATTTCGCCTTTGCCTTCGTTTAAGCCGGTTACAATTACCTTATCAATCGCCAAATCGTCCAACAATACGCTTGCAGAAATTATATCAACAATAGAATCCAATGCTCCGACTTCGTGAAAATGCACTTCCTCAATCGGCACGCCGTGCGCTTTTGCCTCCGCCTGCGCCACAATCAGAAAAATATCTTTTGCCAAATTACGAGCTTTTGCGCTCATATCCGCTTTTTCAATAATCTCATAAACATCGCTTAAATGGCGGTGTTCGTGATGGTGGTGATGGTAATTCTCTTCTTTTTGTTCTTCGTGATGATGCAGACAAACCTTAAAATCCAATCCCGAAATACTGTAGGAACTTTTGCGTTCTACGCAATAGTCAAACCCCTGCAGATTAAGGCTTGCCATCGCTTTATCCAAAACTTCGCGGTTTGCTCCCAAATCCAAAAGACAAGCAACCGTCATATCGCCGGAAATACCGCTTTTACCCTCAAAATAAAGATATTTCGTCATCTATTTTTCCTTTAATTTTAAGATTTTGCAAGCAGCCATCGCCGCGCCGAAACCGTTATCTATATTAACCACGCTTACTCCGGCGGCGCAGGAATTAAGCATTGCCAAAAGAGCCGCCAGACCTTGAAAAGAAGCTCCGTAACCTACCGAGGTCGGAACAGCAATAAGAGGAGCCTTGACAAGACCCGCCAAAACGCTTATCAGTGCGCCTTCAAATCCGGCAACCGCAATAATCACATCGGCTTGGCGTATTTCATCAATTTTTGAAAGCAGGCGATGCAGTCCCGCCACTCCGACATCATAAAAACGTTTTACCTCAACACCTGAAAATTCGGCAGTAAGAGCCGCTTCTTCGGCAACCGGCAGATCTGCAGTACCGGCAGCACAGACCGCCAACACACCATTTTTGGGCGTTTTATCCTCTCCCAAACGCAAAATTTCAGCTGTTTCATTATAGCGGAGCGGCAAATGGGATTTTTTTACAAACTCGTATTGTTCCAATGAGCAGCGCGTTGCCAAAACGTTGATATTTTTTTGATGAAAAGTTTGCAATATTTCCAAAAGCTGTTCTTTGGTCTTGCCTGCGGCGTATATAGTCTCCGGCAGCCCTGTTCGCTTCCCCCGCGACAAATCAAGCTTGGCAAAACCTATATCTGAATATACATCAGCCATTGATTATCCCTCAAAGGTTTTAGCGATTTCGTTCATCCACTCACTGATTTTGATATGCTGCGGGCAGTGCTTTTCGCAGTTCCGGCAATGGATACATTGCGAGGCTTTGCCGGAATTTTTAACCACATTATTGTAATAAACGCGCTGTATGGTAAACGGTTTATCCGATTTTTCCTGTTTTTCGGCATTATACAAAGCAAAAACGTTGGGAATAGCAATTTTCATCGGGCAAAATTCCACGCAGTAGCGGCACGCCGTGCAGGGGATGGCAATAGAGGCGTGCAAGGCTTTAATTGCCTCTTCGATGGTTTTATTTTCCGCTTGTGAAAGCGGTTGGAAATTTTGCATATAGCTCGTGTTATCTTCCAGTTGCTCCATGGTACTCATACCGCTTAAAACCGTTTTTACGCCGGGAAGGCTTGCCGCATAGCGAACAGCCCAAGAGGCAACCGACATATCAGGATTTGCATTCTTAAATATTTTTTCCACATTGGGAGGAACAACCGCCAAGCTTCCGCCTTTTATCGGTTCCATAACCACTACGGGAAGATTGTATTTCTGGGCAATTTCATAACATTTTCTGGCTTGAATTGAGGCATTATCCCAATCAATATAGTTTATTTGCAACTGAACAAATTCAACTTCAGGATGCTTTTTCAACACTTCTTCCAGCAATTCCGGCGAATCGTGGAATGAAAAGCCGATATGCTTGATTTTGCCTGCTTTTTTCTTATCGGCAATAAACTTAAAGGCATCGTATTTTTCCACATTTCCGATTGTGCCGGCGTTGACATTATGCACCAGATAATAATCAAAATAGTCAAGTCCGGTTTTCTCAAGCTGTTTGTTGAAAGTAGTTTCCAGTTCTTCCTGACTTCTCATATAGCCGATTGGGAGTTTGCTTGCAACCGTGAATTTATCCCGCGGATAACGTTCAACCACAGCTTTGCGGATGGCAACCTCACTTTCATAGCCCATATACATCCATGCCGTATCAAAGTATGTAAATCCGCGTTCAATAAATTTATCCACCATTTTATTTAAGGTTTCATAATCAATGGAGGTTTGGTCATTGGGATTTTTTAAGGGCAGGCGCATAAAACCGAATCCGAGTTTATTATTGTTGTCAATTTGGGATTTGACTTTGCTTGATACGGCAACACTTTCGGCAACAGTAATTTTAGGTAACGCCGCCAAGGCAAAAGCAGCTAATGTTCCGGTTAAAAATTCTCGTCTGTTCATCTTAAAAATCTCCTTAAAAAAGTTGCTTATAGGTATTTATAATTGTTAGAGTGAGCTTTAAGTCAAGTATTTTTTTGCTTTGAAGCAAAAAATAATCCGATTTCAAAAAGAAAATAGGTCGGAAGCGTTAACATTAACTGGCTTACAATATCGGGAGGCGTTAAAATCCCCGATAAAATCAAAATACCGACAAAAACATACGATCGCTTGCTTTTTACTGTTTCATAATCGGTTATGCCGGAGGCAACCAGAGCATAAGTTATCAGCGGAAATTGGAACATTATCCCGAATACGACCGAAAGCCACAGCGCAAGCGAAATAACGTTACCGATACCGAACATCGGCTGAATATTGTCGCTTTCAAAACTTAATCCGAAGCGAATCACCAAGGGCAAAATGAAAAACAGGCAAAACAGCACTCCGATAACAAACAGCGCACTTGAACTCCACACAATTGAGATGATAAATCGCCGTTCATTATCATAAAGCGCAGGCAATATAAACTTCCATATTTCGCGGGCGATAAAAGGAAAGCACAGCAGAATATCCAAAACCAACGCCATTTTTATTTGCAGGATAAAAACTTCCATCGGTGCAAAAAAATTAAAAGCCAGATTGAGTCCCCCCATCATTACTTTGAGCAAAACATCCATAATGTATGGGGTTATAAAAAAAATCGGCACTAATCCTATTGCTAAAGCTGACAAACAGCGAATAAGCATTTTGCGCAGTGCTTCCAAGTGCGCAATTAAAGTTTCGTCTTGATTTTCCGTCATATTTTCTTCTTGGATGTTTTTGAAGTGCTTTTGGGGGCTGTATTTTTCTTTTTAACAGTTTTCTTTTTGGTGGGAGCTGTTTTATTTTTCTCTTCCTCGACGGCTCTTTCAATTTCGTTTTTAAATTCGCTCACTTCGTTTTCAATGGCTTCTTTAGCCTTTTTGTATTCCGCTTGCGCCTTTCCCAAACCTCGTGCCAATTCGGGGATTTTCTTGCCGCCGAACAAGACCAGCACTACAACCAAAATCAAAACTATCTCGGTAACACCTAACGACATATTTTTTCTCCTTAACTCAATGTTATCTGTTTATCAATAGCTTCCATACCAATCGCCTTGACGGGGCAGGAGGCGGCACATTTGGCACAACCTATACATCCATCAAACGGGATATACGGATGTCCGCCCTCTTCCTTGACAATAATCTGTTTCGGACACGCAAAAACACACAAACCGCAACCGATGCAAACATCTTCATTAACCACAGCCGTAGCAATTTTAGTATTTTGTTTTTCTTTTAAGCTCAAGCGTTTTATCGCTCCGCTCGGGCATATTTGCGAGCATTTATGGCAATCAAAATCGCAATACTTCTCTCCATAATCCAAATGCACAAACGGAATTTCCGGAGTTGCCGGATGAATAATTTTCATCGGGCAATTTGCAACACACAGGTTGCAATTTAAGCACCTGTTGGCAAACTCCGCCGTGCTTGAACTTCCGGCGGGAAGAATTGCCTTTTTTACGGCAGAGGCAATTTTTTTGGTTAATTCTATTCCACCTTTTAAGGCCGCACCGAATACCAGCAAAACCGCACCGTTTTTTAACAATTGCCGACGTTTGAAGCTGAATTTAACCGGCTGTGATTGCTTCAAGCCGTAATATAGAGCCTTGTGCCGGCAATAAGACAAGCACTTAAAGCATTTAACGCAAGTTTCGTTATCAACCGTATGATTCTTAAAATCTATTGCGCCGCACGGACAAGCTTTTGCGCACAATCCGCAGGTTTTGCATTTTGTTTCATCAATACGGATTTTCGCGGGCGAAAAACGGGAAATCACGCCCAAAGCCGCTCCCACCGGACAAATATTGGTGCAGAAAAAACGTTTTTTGAAAAACACCAAAACCGCCAAACAGCCGACAAATCCCAATCCGAACGGAGCCAGACTCAAGGCGTTTCCGGCAATTGAATAGGGATCTATATAGCGCAAAAGGAAAGCCGTTCCTCCCGCAAGAGTTCCGAACAGAACTGCCGCCAAAAAATACGCCGCAGCATAGTGTTTGGCAAGGTGTTGTTTACGTTTTTTATAAAAGGGTTTGAAAGCAATCGTCAACAGTTCCTGATATAACCCCAACGGGCAAAGTGTTGAGCAATACACTCGTCCGAACAATACGGTTACAAGCACCACCGCGGCAAACAAAGCCGCAGACAGCCCGAGTCCGAAAATAATTCCGCTCTGTAAAGCCGCCGTGAATTGCATATCAAAAATTTTGAAATCGTAAAAATGCCCGAAAAATGCCAATCCGCACAGTACCGAAACCGTTATTGCAGCTAAAAATCTTGTGTATATCAAAATGCTGTTTTTCATCTTTTGACCTCAATATGCTTTTAGATATTTAGCCTCTAAAATTGCTCGTTGTCAACTCCAAAGGAAAAACTTAAACATTTTTTTGACATAAGCAGCAAACTGTTTTACATCCCAAAGGAATCGCCGGATTGCACCGGCGATTCCTTTTTTGTGCCGGTTGATTATGCCGAATTTAACTTGCTGTATAAGAGATAGTGAGAGTTCCGTTATGATTTCCGGTTGTTACGGTTGTAGGAGTTTCTATGGTACAAAGAAATGGATAGACATTAAAAGTGTTTGAGCTTCCGGAATATTTTATATAAAATACACAGCCGTTATTATCATGTATGCTTCCACCAAACAGATCATCAATAGAATTCATAAGCATGAGACCTCCGCAAGGATCGCCTGCGGTATCACAAGCGGAAGGATTGGGGATATTGGCGATAAAAGTGCCGACTGTAATATCAGGAGCCGAAACAATAGCACCTTGAGTTCTATATGTAATTACGCCCGAATCGTTATAATACCAATATGTATCATTTCCCGTATAAGCCGGATCGACAGTGATTGTACCAAGATTCATATCCTGCGTAACACTCAAACTGACATCATGGGCAATTGTTGCAGTAACGGTCATTGTGGCAGAATTGCCCGCATAAGAACAATATGAGCTTATGGAAACCGCGGCAACGCCGAGCATTAAAATATATTTATTCATCATCTAAACTTCCTTTTTTTATTAAAGCTATAAAAGAAACCACCTGTTGGGTTATTACCCGCGAGGTGGCTGGAAGCTGATAACTGTCTCATAAAACAGTGTAGAGTATTCTTTATATTTCCCTACCTTCCAACCATAATACGGTTAGAAGCAAATTTTACGTCTTTGTTCGGACGTTATGAGAGAGGCTATCAGACCTCAAAGTGACTTTTCGCTCACTTCAAATCCACCCTAGCATAAAAAATAAATAATGTAAAGCAAAAAAAATAAATATTCGCCGCGAATCGTAAAAAATGCGATTCGCAGTTCTGCACCTCCTTTCAGAAAATGGAAATGCACAAAGCATCTTCATTTTAACATATTGTTTTTAATTAAAAAAATATTTTTATAAGAAAAAATTTGCTTAAAAATAAAAAAAGTTCTTGCTATTTATTTTTTTATATGCTATTAAACAAACCATTCTACAAGATGCGGGCGTAGCTCAGGGGTAGAGCGCAACCTTGCCAAGGTTGATGTCGAGGGTTCGAATCCCTTCACCCGCTCCAATAAAAAAAGACCTTCCGTAAGGAAGGTTTTTTTTGTTGTTGATTAAGCGGGAAGAGGATTCGAATCAGCGAATGTCGGCACAAAAAACCAATGCCTTACCACTTGGCACCCCAATGTTTTCCAATCGCTTATCAATATTAAGCGACCTTCTTGCAATATGTTGCTTGTTGTCAAATATTAGCAGTTAACATTAGCAATTTCAATCACCCTATATTAGCAGTCCATTGTCAATAGGTTATTTTTATGCTTTGCGGAATAGTTTATGCAAAACTGTTGATTCAAACTAACAAAATTGATAAAATATGAAAATTGTAAATTCTATTTAACAAAAATATTGACTATTTAGATTTTGTTAATTATAATTGGCATCAAAGGAGACCAAAAATGACAACTGAAACATTAATAGATAGACCTGAATATATACGTCAACTGAAAGCTTGGCTAGGTCAAAATGATTTAATTAAAATAGTGACTGGTGTTCGGCGCTGTGGAAAGTCGAAAGTGTTGGAGCTGTTTCAAATGCGCCTACAATTTGATAAAATTGCCGATGACAGTCAGATTGTTAGTATTAATCTGGAAGACCTTATACAAACTCGAAAAATAGGTTTAACCGAAGATAACGAGCATTTTCTGGTTGGTTATGAAAAGTTGCTTGATTACGTTTTGGCACAATTAAATACTAAGAAAATGAACTTTGTCTTTATTGATGAAGTTCAGCTATTAAGAGATTGGCAGAAAGTTGCTAATGCGTTACGTTTGCAAAAGAATGTTGATGTATATTTAACTGGATCTAATGCGTATATGTTCTCTTCTGATTTAGCGAATTCTTTAGGTGGTCGTTATATCGAAATAAAAATGCAACCGTTATCATTTAAAGAATATTACAATGCTTACCAACACGAAGCTCCACTATATTTAAGAACACGTCAAGATTACATAGATATACGTGATTTTCGGGCTAATTATGAGCATTACATCCGTGATAGTGGTTTTCCGCAAACTTTGAAAATGTTATATGATCGCCAACATATCAGTGATTATTTACGTGATACGGTTTATTTGAATACAGTACAGAAGGATATTGTGAAACGTTTTAATATAGCTGATACAAATAAGCTAGATGCTGTGGTAAAATATATGTTTGATAATATTGGAAATGAAACGTCTGTCCGTAGTATTGAACGCGGTTTGAGCGTTGGTGGTCACAAAATATCCGTACCGACGATAGACAGGATTATTGAAGGTCTGCTTGACAGTTTCCTGATGTATAAATGCGATCGTTATGACATCAAGGGGAAACAGTATCTTGACAGCAACTCAAAGTATTATGTGGCTGATATAGGTTTGCGTACGGCTATGCTTGGTATAAAAGATATGGATGCAGGTCATATTCTTGAAAATGTGGTGTACCTTGAGTTAATACGCCGAGATTATGAGGTTTCAGTTGGTAAAATTCATAAAGGCAGCAAGCTGGTTGAAGTTGATTTTGTGGCTAGAAAAAGCGGTGGTATTGTTGAATATTACCAAGTTGCACTGAATGTAATAGAAACAGAACTTTTGGAACGTGAACTTGCCCCACTTGAAGCCATCGACGATAATTATCCGAAGTTTTTGCTGACAATGGATTATGGTTCTGGTGAAAATAATGGCATCAAACGCTTGAATGTGCTTGATTGGCTATTGGGACAAGTGTGGTGGGAGTATAAATATGAAAAATAAAAATTGTATGAATTGTGGTTTCTTCTGCAAACTAATATAGTCGTAAATATGTAAACTCTCGTAAATTTTCTACGATGTGGTTGTGTGGTTAAAAAAATGGGAAATAAAGTCAATTATCGCTTGCTTTTCATAGTGTTTAGGATAAAATCGTGGCATAATTGATAACGAAAAGGAAGTATAATGCCTATATTGAACTGGTTGGGGCGAGATGATGCCTTAAAGACTGCAACGAACACGTCATACCGCTTGTTAGAAGAAGTGCCTGAGCTTGGTTATGGTGATAACTCAACAGAAAATATGATAATTCAAGGCGATAATCTTGAAGCATTAAAGGCATTATTACCGTTTTATGCAGGTCAAATTAAATGCATATACATTGATCCACCATACAATACAGGTTCAGCGTTTGAGCATTATGACGACAATTTAGAACATTCCCAATGGTTATCATTGATGTATCCTAGGTTAGAACTATTAAGGGAATTTTTAAGTGAAGATGGTTGCATATACATTTCTATTGATGATGACGAAGGACACTATCTCAAAGTAATTTGTGATGAGGTGTTTGGACGTAAAAACTTTGTAGCTAATATTATTTGGCAAAAAATACATAGCTTGAAAAATGATGCAAAATACCTATCAGTAAATCACGACCACATAATAGTATTTGCAAAAAATTTAGATTGTGTTTCATTTAATTTATTAACTAGAACAGAAGCAATGAATTCTAGATATAAAAATCCAGATAATGACCCTAGAGGAGCTTGGCAATCAGGAGACCTTGTTGCTAATGAAGAACGAAAAAATGGGTATTTTGAAATTACTGGACCAACTGGTAAAGTATTTAATGTTCCGCAAGGTAAACATTGGGTCTATACTAAAGAAAATTTATTAGAAATGATTGCAGATAACAGAATATGGTTTGGAAAAGATGGTAATTCATTTCCAAGAAAAAAACGCTTTTTATCTGAAGTACAAGAAGGACGCAAAGGGGATACAATATGGTTGAGTAATGAGGTAGGACACAATCAAGAAGCTAAAAGGGAAGTAAAAATTTTTAATACAGATGATATTTTTGAAACACCAAAACCAGAGAGGTTAATAGAACGTGTATTAAGATTATCCACCAATCCGAATGACCTTGTGCTTGATTCTTTTCTTGGTTCAGGAACTACGGCAGCAGTGGCTCATAAGATGGGGCGTAGATATATTGGTATAGAAATGGGTAATCACGCTATAACACATTGTGTACCACGTTTAAAAGCGGTTATTGATGGTGAACAAGGTGGTATTTCAAAATCTGTTAATTGGCAAGGTGGTGGTGGTTTTCGATTTTTCAAATTGGGTGATGAAGTTTTTGATGCTGATGGTTGTATCAATAAAAATATAAGCTTTGAGAACTTATCAGCCCATATATGGTTTACCGAAACAAAGACACCATTCAACAAACCAGCAGAAAAGTCAGCATATCTCGGAACTTGCGATAATGTTTCATACGCTCTTCTATATAACGGTATTTTGCGAGATAAACGAGTTGATGGTGGCAATGTCTTAACAAACAAGACTTTAAACGTGATTTTAGACGATATGAAGCACATACCATACGAAAAACTGGTGATTTATGGTGAAAGCTCTCGTATCTCTTCAGCACGCTTAAAAACCTTGCATATTGAATTTAAACAAACCCCTTATGATATCAAAGCGAGGTAGATGATGGCTGAGGAAATCAATTTGAAAGTTCAACATTTTCTTATTGATGATGAAATGCCATCAGAAAATATGTTTAAGACGATTGAAAAAATGTTTCAATATATAAAACAACATCCAAGCAATCCGACTTATTATACAATCAATACAGAATTAACAAAAAATTATTTTTGGTTAAGTGCAAGATATGGTTCACCCAATCCAAGACCAGATAACGTGCTTAATATAGCAAATTTTGAGAATGAAAAAAATCCTAGAACACAAAATATGGTCGAGCAAAAACAACAATTATTTGTTCTTTATGACCTAGAAAACAATTTATTGTATCTGTCAAATATCAAACAAAAAGGGTTTATAGCTGATTTACTAAAAGAAAAAATAGAGAAAGAAGTTAGTATTAAGGATATTTATAAAGATATAGATGAATTTTATAAAATCATATCAAGTGTTGAGAAAATATCATTTACATCAGTTAAAAGGGATTTATTTTCAAAGTTTAACAATCTAAATCAAGTGCTTGCAGATAACTATGGAATGGAGGAACCCGAGGAATTTTCTATTGAAGCTAAATACCATCGTCCACTATCTCAAAAAATAAAAAATGCAATAAATGGTCTGAGAAATGATGAAGGAATTGATAAAGTAATAATTAGAGGTCTTGATGACCAAGGTTTTGATAAGATTTTTAATTCTGGTACATTTGTTCAAAAAATATCCTTTACTTTAGATAAAAATGAAAATGGGTTATGGAGTGACATAGAAGTAAAGGCTAAGATACTAGAAAAGTTGGGGTTAAAAGATGATTAAAAGAGATAAAATTTTATTTACGCTTATTTTAATATTTTCAGTGATTATCACTGTTTTATTTGCTTCTGATATAAAGAAATACCAATATGATTACTCAGCAATTATAACATTTATATCAGTTATTGTTGGTTTTTTATGTACTGGATTTTCAATATTATTTAATTCCACTTTTATTGATTCATTATATCATATTAAAGACGATGAAAATAAGCAAATTAGTTTGAAACATAGAGTAAAGAATTATTTTTTGTTTGCTTTTAAATATTCCATATTTTCTGTTATGGTTTTATTGCTTTATCCTAAAAGTATTGATATACACGGATTAAGATTGTGGAAACAATATTTTGTTATTCCCATTGTTGTTTCCAATTCGGTTTTATACCTTATTTTTATAAATTATTTATCAAAAATTTTTATAAAAAATAAAGGAAAAAGTTAAAGAAAGGTCAGCTATGCAACTGAAAAACTATCAAAATAATACGCTTAATGTTTTACGCAAGTTCTTTGAACAAGCTCGTATATGCGGTCATAAACAAGCCTTTGAAAATATTGTTTCAGACCCAGAAATCAGTTATCGTTTAGGAAAATTGAAAAGTCCTTATACTGTATGGTCGACAATACCGAATACGCCTAGAGTATGCTTAAAAGTTCCAACCGGTGGCGGTAAAACAATTATAGCTGCCCATGCCCTTAAAATCGTTAGTGAAGTGTGGTTAGAGCGTGAATTCCCGATAGTTTTATGGTTTACTCCAACGGATACAATACGTGGGCAGACAGCAGAAGCATTAAAAAATCCGAGACACCCATATCGAGAAGTATTGGACGAGCAATTCGGTGGGCACGTTAAAGTTTTTGATATTGATGAAAAATTTAATATTCGTTCTTCTGATATAGAACAAAACTTATGTATTGTTGTATCAACAATTCAATCCTTTACGAAAAAAGATACCGCAAAATATAATGTCTATAAGCATAATGAAAACTTAGAGCCACACTTTACGCATATTACAGCTCAAAATGGTATGGAAAGAGATGAAAAAGGTCATCTCAAATATTCTTTTGCGAATTTATTGTATGCGTTAAAACCAATTATGATTGTTGATGAAGCGCATAATGTTGTTTCAAATTTGAATGCTGAAATGCAAGGACGTATCAATCCTTCTGCAGTCATAGAGTTAACCGCTACACCTAAATTAAATAATAACACGCTTTATAATGTGTATGCAACTGAACTTAAAGAAGAAGAAATGATAAAACTTCCGATTGCATTAACAGAACATAATAATTGGGAATTGGCTGTTACCGAAGCTATTGCAAAACGAGATGAACTGGAAAAAGCTGCAGGACACGAAAAAGAGTATTTGCGCCCGATTTTGTTGTTTCAAGCGCAAGATGTTAAAGGTGAAATAACAGTCGAAAAGCTCAAAGACAATTTAATCAATGTGCAACAAATTCCCGAAGAACAAATTGCTATTGCAACTGGTGACCAAAAAGAGCTTGATGGCGTTAATGTATTTGATAGAAATTGTCCGATACGTTACATAATCATGGTACAAGCATTAAAAGAAGGTTGGGATTGTTCTTTTGCGTATGTATTATGTTCCTTAGCCAACGTACAAAGCGATACAGCAGTCGAACAGTTGCTTGGTCGTGTTATGCGTATGCCTTATGCAAAAAGTCGTTCAATATCAGCATTAAATAAAGCTTATGCGTATGTATTGTCGCCAAAATTCGGTGTGGCTACTGATTGCATTGTTAAAAAGCTAGGTGATAAAGGTTTTTCTGATGATGAAGCTCTAAGTGTGGTTGAACAGAAAACTATATCAAATGACTTATTCAGCAGTAATCCGCAACCGAATAAGGTCATATTAAAGCCAGAAACGGTTATAAAAGCGCAAGATTTACCTTCAACAATTACACTCATAAGAGAAAACGACGGAGCGCAGAGTATTACATTTACTTCTCATACTACGCAAGAGGATATTGAAAAAGTAAAACTTGTGCTTGATGATGACAATGCAAAGTTTGAACTGGAAAATAAATTCGCTAACTATAAAAAAGAGCAAGAAGAGCCATCACCAGCTAAAAATGGTGAAAAATTCAAAGTACCAAAGATGATGGTAGAATTACAAGGCGAACTTGAATTGGCTGATCCTGAGATCGTTTTCGAATATTTTGATTGGGATTTAAACGATTTTGCCCTATATCAACTTAGTGAGAACGAGTTTGCGATTACCAAGCAAGGTAACGGTTTTATGATTGATATTGATAATCATTGCTTGAAATATTCTCTTGCAGGTGAAGACCAATATGAGATGGCATTTATGAGTGTTGATAATTGGACACCCGAAAATTTAGTTAGATGGTTAGATAAACAGCTTAGAGATTCTTATTTTTCTCAAAGCACAATGGTTAAATGGCTGTCCGATGTTGTCAACTATCTGGTGGAGCATAGAGGGCTTAAATTGGCTGAATTGATGCTTGCTAAATATGCATTAGCCAACAAACTGAAAACAAAAATTCAAACAGCTTATGCAAATGCTCGCCAAAAATCATATCAAACATCATTATTTGCCCCACAAGCACATGTTGAACTGAATTTTGATAATGGTTTTGAATTTTTCGACAATATGTATGAAAATGAGATTTATTATAGAGGACGGTATAAGTTTTCTAAACATTATTTAGGCTCAAATAACGTTCCGAATTTTGATGGTGGCGTTGATGGTGAAGAATTTCAATGTGCCAAAGCTATTGATTCAAATCCAAGCGTTAAATATTGGATAAGAAATGTTGCAAGACATCCGAACTCATTTTGGCTACCAACTTCAACAGATAAATTTTATCCCGATTTTGTGGCTATGTTAAATGATGGTCGTATTTTAGTTGTTGAATATAAGGGCAAGCATTTAATTGATAACGCCGACACACGAGAGAAAAAGCAAATAGGTGATTTATGGCAGTCTAAATCAAATGGTAAAGGTGTTTTCTTGATGGCTGAAAAAATCAAAGATGGTATGACTACGGCAGAACAAATAAAAGAAGCAATAAACAAATAAATTACTTCACACCAGCCTTAATAAACCTATCGGATTCGTTTTGGTATGGGGAGAAGCGACAAATACCGCCATGGGGAGTGGTGGTTTTCTTTCCGCAAAATTGGCAGATATATCACGCTTGATGTATTGTCTTCCAAGTGTCTCTTCACCCGCTCCAATAACAAAAGACCTTCCGTAAGGAAGGTTTTTTTTGTGGTATTTTTACATCTCATTTTAGATTTTCCCGATTTTTCGGAATTTTCTAAAATGATTTCAATTAAAACTGCAAAAAGAATCACAGCAACATTTTAGTTAATTGTCGGAGTTGCTGTTTTCTTTGTCGGCACTTTCGTTTTCAATAATGCCGGGAAAGCGTTAATGGCGGCGAAAGAACACCGCCGCCATCAAGGGAAATCACCGTCCAACCACAATATTTATTTATAAAATATACTCAATAACCGTTTCTTCTTCAAAAATACCGGTACGAGGAACGACTCCTGATTCATACTCTACTTCTGTGTATTGAAAGCGGAATTGATTGCCGGACACATAAGTTACATAAGGATATCCAAAGGCAACATCACCAAGGAATATAAAATCCTCTGATCTAAAACAAGGATGATTGCCCATATTTCTACCGATAATCCCACTGATGTTGCATGATGAGGGAAGATTAGCGGTAAATGTTCCTGCACTCACGCCGGTAAGAGATATTATGCCTTCACCATCCATAACATCAACGGCACCGGAAGTGTCTATGCTTGCGGCATTAAACTCCGTATGAGAGGGATCAATGGTTAGAACCCCCATACTTAAATCTTTGGTTACTGTCAAACTCACATCGTGGGCAATCGTTGCGGTTACAGTCATAGTCGCCGAGTTGCCGGCGTAGGCAGCATAACTGCCTAATGCGACAGCGGCAGTGCCAAGTAATAAAATATAATTTTTCATATTCAAACTTCCTTTTTTATAACTTTGATAAAAGAAACCACCTGTTAGCTCTTTAAAGCCGCGAGGTGGCTGGAAGTTCAGAACTGTTGCACAGAACAGTGCATGGTATTGGGGATAAACCTTATTTCCATACCTTCCAACCATAGTACGGTTAGAAGCAATTTTATGTCTTGATAGGACACTGTGCAAGAGGTTCTGACACCTCAAAGCAGAATTTTCCCTGCCTCACTTTTTAATCTAGCATAAAAAATGTCTAAAGTAAAGCAAAAAGTGCAATTTATTTACACCATAAACAGGCTGTCGGAACTGCCATCATATTTTCACCGAAAGGCAAAGTGTTTTCACCGGAGTATAAAACAATTCCCGTAAATCTCCCACTCTTAACCAAATTATTCTTAAACCATTGTAAATGCTTGAAATCCTCTTTGCTTATATAGCCTGATTTGAACAAAAAGTAAAGTGAAAATTGAACAAAAAGTAAAATAGAAGCTGAACAAAAAGTAAAATAGAAATTGAACAAAAAGTAAAATAGAGCTTGAACAAAAAGTAAAATACCGGGGTGGCAGAGGCGTTTTTTAATATTATGATTTTTTTAATAAAGCATAATTTTTTCTTTGACAACAGCAAAATTTTGTGCTAGCTTAAAAGACGAAGCAGGGAAATTTCTGCTTTGAGGTGTTCAGACCTCTTATAAGGTGTCAAAATAAGACATAAAAATTGCTTTCAGCTTAAATTATGGCTGGAAGGTAGAGAAATAAGGTTTGACCGAATACTCTGCACTGTTTCATTCGACAGTTGGAAACTTCCAACCACCTCATCTGCTTGTCGGGGTGGTTTCTTTTATTAAAGTTATAAAGAAACTAAAGAAAGGAAGTTCGAATATGAACAAATATATTTTACTATTAGGCATTGCCGGTGTTGCTCTTGGCAGTTATGCCGCATACGCCAGCAATTCCGCCACAATGACCGTTACCGCCACAATCGCCCACGATGTGAGCTTGAGTGTAACGCGAAATATCAGCTGGACAATGACCATTGATCCAAGTCAAACTTGGGGTGATGTTGACTGTCCCGGAGATGTTGAC
>JAFUYI010000025.1 GCA_017470585.1 Alphaproteobacteria bacterium
CTTATGTCTATCCTGCCCCCAATTGTCGTCCTGAACTCGTTTCAGGACCTCAAAAAAAAGATTCCGAACCAAGTTTAGCTCCCTTTCCTTTTTATGTCATCAATTGTCGGACTTGATCCGATTATCCATTCCCCTCACTGACGTCAATTGCCGGACTTGATCCGGCAATCTAGGTTTAAAATCGGCTTATTTTTTAATCTGGACGCCGCATCAAGTGCGGCGTGACATAGAAGGGGAGTACACCGAATAGATGGTGCGTGACATAGAAGGGGAGGAACGCCGAGCAGATGAGAGAATGGAAGCAAAAAAAGCTTCCGAAACAAGTTCGGAATTGATGACAAAGGAGAGTAAGGATGAACACCCCAATTGTCGTTCTGAACTTGTTTCAGGACCTCAAGATGCCGCATCAAGTGCGGCGTGACGTAGGGGGGGGAATGCCGAATAGAGGGCGCGTGACATAGAAGGGGAGGATGCTGAATAGATGAGCGGTGTGACATAGGAGGGGGGAGGACAGCGAATAGATAGGAGCAGGAGGCAAAAAGGTAACGGGAGAGGAGAAGGCAAAAAGGTAACGGAAGAGCAGGAGGCAAAAAGGTAACTGGAGAGGAGAAGACAAAAAGGTAACGGGAGAGCAGGAGGCAAAAAGGTAACGGGAGAGCAGGAGGCAAAAAGTAAGAGTGACCGAGGGAGGGATACTTTAATTGCATTCTTTTACTCACAGCGAAAAGTTTATTTTCTATTTAAAACTTCTATATCATAAGGAAAATTGATGTCGGTTAGTGTTTTTTCATCTGCTTCCACCAGTTTGGTATAATCGGAATGTTCCATAAAAACGGCGCGCAAATGGGCATTTTCCGGAACCAAATCGGCTTGTTGATAAATATCTCTTCCCCAAAGTATCGGATTATACTTTTGCCCCTTAAAGCTGCTTATGCAAAGCTGGCGTGCAGTTTGCGGCTCAAAAGCTTTAATCATCTTATTGAGGTAATTAGGAGTTAAACAAGGCATATCCGCAGGAATCAATAACGCTCCATCGCAAAAGGAAGGTACCGAATTAAGTCCCAAGCGGATAGAGGTTTTTATGCCCGAGGCATAATCATTATTGCGCAAGATGTTAATATCCAAAGGTTCCAAATACTCTTCCAACTCATCGGCGTGATAACCTGTAACGACATAAATCGGTGAGGCTTTTGATTTTATGGCAGCCTTTACCGCTTTCATAAATAACGGTTCGCCTCCCACATCAACCATCAATTTGTTGCGTCTTGCGCGTGAACTGCTGCCTGCCGCCAAGATAACCGCCGCAATGTGAGCATCGTTTTTAGCTTTTTTAAGATTGCTCTGCGGAGCGATAATGTTGGCTTTTTCCTCCTCGGTAAGTTTAAGCGTTGAGGTGAGCAAATTGTCAAAATTCTTAAAATCTGCCGGAAAAAGTTTGTCTTTGGTTAATGCCATTTTTATCATTTTGTCGGCAATCGGCGATGATGCCTGATTGTAATGATAAGGAACGGCGATAATTTTAGTGTTTTTCTTGGCGGCAATAATCAAATCCGCCAAGGTATCCTGCGGAATATGATCACAAACAATTTCATCCGCCGAGGCCTTTATCGCCGCCGGAACGGTGTCAAAAGCATTGCTTCCGGGAAGTCCCGGAATTACAAAAACCAAATGAGATACCGCCGCAGCTTCCGAAATGGCGGCTGCAGTGTCGGTGTATTCGTGAGCGCAATAAAATTCTTTTTCAAATTCCAATCCCAGCGGAGAAAACTTTTTTAAGAGCTGTTTGACAACGTTTACAAAATGCTTGTTTTCGGAAGAATCGTTGTAAAAACGGGTATAAACCAAGGCGGCATGCAAAGTTTTTTCGGATTCGATTTTGAGTAAGCATTCGTTGCCGGAAAGCTTAAAGATTATTTCATCTATCAAAGCCTGCTCTGCTAACGGACATTGCAAACGAAGACTTCCGATAACCTCATCTTTTTTCACGGTTTTATATGGTGCAACCGTGTTTAATATCAAATAAGGACTTATATTGTTGAATTTACGCAGGCGATCTGAAGAACAAACCAAAACACCGTCGGCGTTGGCGACGATTTTGCAGCTGTTGGAAGTATCAGAAACGGCATAAACCAAATTGTTGCCGCAAATTTGCGGAGCAATCATTCCCAAAGCGGTTGAAGCGGTTATATCACCAGCCTCGGGGCGTATTCCGGTGATTTTTTTCACGCCCAAAACTTTTAAGAATAAAATATCATCTCGATTAAGACGATGTCCTTGGGGCAGGAGCTTTTCATCAACCCGAATATCATTTAAGAGGACAACGCCCTCGGCCATGGCTATATCAAACTCGCTAATCTGCATAAGATGCCCCCCTTATAAATCAAAACTACACAATAATAACAAAAGCCTTCACGATTGACAAGTAAAAAACTATAAATTTTTGCTTTACATAAAATATTTTTTATGCTAGGGTGAAAAATGAAGCAGGGAAAATTCTGCTTTGAGGTGTCCTAACCTCTCAAGTATTGTCCGTAAAGACATAAAACTACTTCTAACCGTATTATGGTTGGAAGGCAGGGAAATAAGGTTTACCAAATACCCTGCACTGTTATACTTGACAGTTAGGAACTTCCAACCACCTCGCGGGTGAATGCCCAACAGGTGGTTTTTCTTTATAACGTTAATAAA
>JAFUYI010000026.1 GCA_017470585.1 Alphaproteobacteria bacterium
ATTCCTCATCGCCGAACATATTATCAATATAACCGTTATTTTCCATTTTTAAGCCGGAACAAGGTTCATCACCGTAAATCCAATCATTACACTCGGACGGATTGGGGACATTGGCGGTAAAAGTGCTTGTGGTGGCATTATTTGCCGACACAACTCCATTCCCGATGTTATAGCTTACTACTCCTGATTTGTCGTAATACCAACTTGGATGACCTTCGGTATAAGCCGGATTGATAGTGATGGTGCCGAGGTTTATAACACCGGCTGTGGTCAAACTCACATCGTGGGCTATAGTGGCGGTAACTTGCATTGTTGCCGAGTTGCCGGCGTAGGCATAGTATGAGCCAATCGCAACGCCTGCAACACCGAGCATTAAAATATAATTTTTCATATTCTTTACTTCCTTTTCTCAAAGTTTTCTTTTTTTGTTAACATTAAAAGAAAACCACCTTTTGGGATATATCCCAGAGGTGGTTGGAAGTTACAGACTGTTGAAAGGAACAGTGTCGGGTATTCTTTATATTCCCCAACCTTCCAACCATAAAGGCTGAAAGCAGTTTTATGTCTTGATAGGACACCTTTCAAGAGGTCTGTAAACCTCAAAACGAAAATTCCTCGTTTCAAATCTAAACTAGCATAAAAAATAATTGTTGTCAAAACAAAAAAAACAAATCCCCGCGGAAAAAATCCGCGGGGATATAAAATTCAAATAAAGATTACTCTTTATTGAAGTTGTTTTCCTGTTTTTTGGCTTCGTCGTCAGTACGGGCAACGTTTACCAAAATTTCCTGTGCAACTTCCGGATGCAGATTGATGCTTACTTTGTAAACACCCAAATCTTTAATCGGACGTTCAAGCGAGATAAGGCGGCGTTCAACCGGCTTGCCGGCCTCTTTCATGGCGGCAGCAATATCACGGATGCTTACCGAACCGTAAAGCTGGCCGGTCTCGGCAGCTTGGCGGATCAAAACAACTTTGAAGCCTTGCAATTCGGCAGCCTGTTTAGTGGCAGTTTCAAGCAAAGCCTTATTGTGAGCTTCCAATTCAGCCTTTTGTTTTTCGTAAACGGCCAAGTTGGCAGGAGTTGCGCGCAAAGCCTTTTTGGTCGGCAAAAGATAGTTACGGGCATAACCGTTTTTAACGGTTACTTTATCACCCATTTTGCCCAATTTATTTACATGTTCCAAAAGAATTACTTCCATCTTACTTCTCCTTAATCAGCAACAAAAGGAAGAAGAGCGATGTAGCGGGCGCGTTTGATGGCGCGGGCTAATTCTCTTTGCTTCTTTGCGGAAACGTTGGTAATGCGGCTGGGAATGATTTTGCCTTTCTCGGAGATGTAGCGGCTCAAAAGCTTCACATCTTTATAATCAATAGTCAAGGCATCTTCTCCCGAGAACGGGCAGCCCTTTTTCTTTTTAAAGAAAGATTGTTTATTCATATCTTTTACTCCGCTTCTTCAACAGGTTCTTGATCTTCGGAGGAGGCTTCCCCTTCGCAGAACTCATCAACTTTTAAGGTCATATAACGAATAATATCTTCGTTGAAACGCATAACGCGCTCATATTCGGCAATGGCTGCTGCCGGAGCCGAAATGTTCATCAATACATAATGACCCTTGCGGTTTTTCTTGATACGATAAGCCAAGGTTTTCAAACCCCAGTTATCAACACGGACAACTTCGCCGCCCTCTTTTTTAATAACTTCGGACAAGTCCGCAACAATGTTATTAACTTGGGTTGCGCCGAGATCCTGACGTGCAATCAGCACGCTCTCATATTTTTGCATTTATTGTATCTCCTTATGGATTCTCAACAAGTTATTAAGTAAATTTGTTCTTGTATAGCCGATAATACTCGGCAAGGAACGCACGCAATATAACGATATTTTTTATTAAACGCAAGCATTTTTTTTAAATTTTGCAAAATATCAAAAAAAATCTTGCATTTAATATTTTAAGGTATATTATATAGTAAATATCTGATTGACAATCAGGAATTTGAGTGTTTCCGTATTTTGATATATTTTTTATTAAAGAGCGTTGTGGCTGCGCTTGGTTAACCTTTATGCAATGGTAATTTATACATGAAAAAACAAAAACATCGCAATAATAGCAATAACAAAAACAACAATACCGCTTATTCTTTAAGCTATAAATTTGACAGCTGTTCGGTGGCCGGCAAAATTTGCGGCACCGCGCTTGATTTAATTCGCCGCTATAATGATTTGGCCAAAGATGCGCAAAGCAATAATGATTATGTGTTAGCGGAGACTTTTCGCCAATATGCCGAGCATTACCGCAAAATCGTAACCGAGATTAACGAACGCAAAATTGCCCGTGAGCAGGAAATGGCGGCAGCCGCGGCAGAAAATAATACTGCTAATGAAAACAATAATAATGAAAATCAAAATCCCGCACAAGAGCAGTCTGAAACTGCGGAGCCTGTAACCGAATCATGCGAATCCGCGGCAGAAGAAAAAACGGTTGCGCCGGCAGATGATGTCAAAACAGTTAAAAAAGCCGCCGCGCCGAAATCAACCGAGCCTGCTCCGGAAGTTGCGGCAACAAAAGCTCCGAAAGTAACTGTTGCAAAGAAAAAAGCAGATACCGAAGAAGTCCCTCCCGCAAAAAGTGAAAAATCTTTTCAAGTGATTGAAATAAGCCGTGATGAAGCTCCTGCGGCTCCCAAACGCCGCACCTTGCGGGTTAAAAAAGCAGCCGAGGCTTAAATCATCGGAGGCGCGGCTATGTTTTTCATCTATGCAAGCTTGATTATCGCTTTGGCTTGTTCGGTTATCACCGAACGGACCTTGGTCGGATACGGCAATCATCATTGGACGGTTAAACTGGGTGTTTTCATAATCTTTTTATCCGCGTGGCTTGCTCCGCTGACTTTGGGTTTTGCCCGCCGCCATGGTTGGTTCGGAGATGAAATGTACAGCCGTTTTGACCGCATCGGGTATATGTGCTTCGGGTTTGCCTTTATATTGTTTGTTCTGCTTTTTCTGCGTGATGGTTTTTGGTTCGCAGGATATAGAATTTTCGGCAAATCGCCGGCTTGGAATCCGACTGATGTTATCATTTTAGGCCGCGCTAACATCGTAACCGTAATTATCGCTATATTGCTGACGGTTTATGCTTGGTTTCAAGCAACAGCACAGCCCAAAGTCCGTGAATTGGAATTAAAAGCAGGAGTCCCGCAATCTGTTCGCATTGTGCAGATAAACGATCTGCACTTAAACCGCAGTAAACCTTTGGTGCAAACACGAGGTGTAATTGAACTTGCAAACTCACTTAATCCGGATATAATCGTTTTACCGGGCGATATTATTGACGACAGCTTGGGCTATTTGGCGCCGCATTTGGAAGAGCTTTCCAAACTCAAGGCTAAATACGGTGTATATTTTTCCGCCGGAAATCATGAATATTATAACGGTTTTGTGCCATCCGTATGGCAAATGGAACAAATGGGATTTAATGTTTTATCGGAAAACGGACAGAAAATTGAGGGGTTGGGGATATATATTGCCGGAATCTCCGATAATCCCGCCGCCCGCGATCGCAAAGAATATCCCAAAATTTTGACCGGAAGCAAGCCTGGCGATTATAAAATTTTGCTTGCCCATAATCCGCGGCTGGCGAAAGAATACCTTAATTTGGGGTTTGATTTGCAGCTTTCGGCACATACCCACGGCGGGCAGATTTTCCCGTTCCACATTTTGGTAAAGATTTTTAATCGCTATTTGAGCGGTAAATATGATATTGACGGCAAAACACTTTACATTTCCAACGGTGCCGGATATTGGGGACCGCCGTTGCGGTTGTTTGCTCCGTCCGACATCAGCCTTATAACGCTGACACCGAAGATTTAAACTTTACCGGCATATAGCCTTAAACTCGTTCTTGCCCCTGTTTTTGCCCCTTCCTCATCTCCCTCGCACGGCGCGGTTGCGCTGTGCGTCAAGGGGTCTCCCGGCCCTTTTCCTCATCACCCTTATTTTTTCCCTCTTTTTTTCTCGTCACCCCTCGATTCCGTCAGGAATCGTCAATGGGACTCCCCCCCTTCCTCCCGCCGTCATGCTATTTTTTTGCCTCTTTTTCTCCGTCATTCTTCGCCGTAGCTGGAAGCTACGGCGTCAAAGAATCCCCCGAAATTTACGCTCCGTTCTTTATAATCGGAAGATCCTTGGAATTTTTTGCCCTCGGCCAAAAATAAGCATCAGGATGGACAGCACCCCTGCTTGTCTTGCTGAACTTGTTTCAGCATCTTTTTGTCTCCGTTCTCCCATCTATTCAGCGTCCTCCCCTTCTATGTCACGCCGCACTTGATGCGGTGTCCAGGTGAAACAATTTGCTATATTATAGACCTGGATTGCCGGGTCAAGCCCGACAATTGATGACATCAGTGAGGGTAATGGATAATCTGGTCAAGCCCGACATAAAAAGGAAAGGATGCCGAACTTGTTTCGGAATCTTTTTTTTGAGGTCCTGAAACGAGTTCAGGACGACAAATTGGGTGTTCAGCTTCCCCTCCCTTATGTCACGCCGCATATTCCTTCGGCGTACTCCCTCCCTTATGTCACGCCGCACTTGATGCGTCATCCAGGTAAAACAATTTGCTAAAAAATAGACCTGGAAAGCCGGAACAAGACCGGCAATGACATCAGTGAGTG
>JAFUYI010000027.1 GCA_017470585.1 Alphaproteobacteria bacterium
ACCGTTACCGTTAATCCTGCCGGTTTTGCCGAGGGAGGACAGATATATATTGCCCCTAATGGAACATTTTATAGTAAAACAGATAATATAATCTCATACAGCGGATTTTCTATTGGAACTTTTACCGCTAATGTCCCCGATTCGTGCAAGGTTGATGGTGTTGCTTTTGATAATGGAGGAACTATACATCCCTGCTTCAGAGCACCAGCTGATTTTGCTTTGGGAAATAACTACATTTCTGAGCCATATATCATATATAATTCTGGAAATGAGTTTAGTTTTATGTATGATTTCTTTTGGTTAGGCGATGACGGAGTTATTCCGCAATCCGGAACATTTGAAGATGATATAACGGTTGAGTATATTTTATAAACAAAACAGGCGGGGAGCTAAACAAGCTCTCCGCCTGATTGATTTTATTTACCGTTTATCTTAAAATTCTTCTTGCAATTCAAAGAAATAGGCTTGCGGATGGTCACATACCGGGCATCTCTCCGGTGCTTTCGGACTTTCTACACGATGTCCGCAGTTGGCGCACTCCCAAATAACTTTGGTCGGACGAGAGAATATTTTACCTTCACAGAGAGAGTTAAGCAAGGCATTATATCTTTCTTCATGTCCTTTCTCAATTTTACCTACCATACGGAACAGGTTGGCGATTTTGCTAAAGCCCTCTTCATCAGCTTCTTTGGCCATACGTTCATACATGGTTGTCCATTCGAAGTTCTCGCCGCCGGCGGCATCTTTCAAGTTTTCAATCGTTGAGGGAACTTCGCCGTTATGCAAAAGTTTAAACCAGATTTTGGCGTGCTCTTTTTCATTATTGGCAGTTTCCTCAAACTTGGCGGCTATGATATTATAGCCTTCTTTTTTGGCTTTGGAAGCATAATAAGTATATTTATTGCGGGCTTGGGATTCTCCGGCAAAAGCCTCCATCAAATTTTTTTCGGTTTTAGATCCTTTAAGTTCCATTTTTTAGTCTCCTTTATCAAAACTGCTATATTATAAAATCGAAATCGCTTTTTAAGTCAAGCACAATTTTTTTAATCCAAACTTTTGCGGGCGAATTGTGTGATTTCTTCGGTCAAATGTTTGTCCGTACAATATTTATCAAACAATCCCAGCAAAACTTCCCGATAATTATTGTTGATATATAATTTTCGTGTCAACGGATAATTCAAATCAAACTGCCACGAAACACACCCCAGAATCCGTTCCGGCAGATTTTTGATCGTGCTGTGCAAAATAGTCTTGGCACAAAAAAATTGCTTCAAAACTTCATCGGACACACCGCAATATTTTAAATCTTCGGAAAGAGAGTTAAAGAACACATCGTTTTCAATGCTGGCGTTAACGATCTGCAAGTGGTATAAATCCAGTTTGTCAGCATCGCGGACAAGCTTCAGCAGTGTTTCGGTGCATTTTTTATCTTCCTCGGCAAGGGCAATATATTGCGAATCGTTATAAAAATCTTCCATAATATGCCCGTGATGGCGAACTGCCAAGAGGATTTTCAAATCATTGTATTTTTTCACTGATGACAGAATTTCTGCTCCCATCTGCCCGTGGTCATATTTTTGCCCCAACTCGCCTAAACGGCGGTTGTTATGAATATTGACAGCCTCCGAAAAACGCCCGATGTCGTGAAATATAAGAGCCTTCGCGCTCATATCAAGAAACCGGGCATCTGTATCTTTGAGGTCGCTTTTTACGATTTTCATTCCGTTTTGAAACACTCGCCATGAGTGGACAAACTTCCGATTGATAAGGCTTGTTATCAATTCATCGCCGACGGTCTGTTCATAAGCCTTGCGATACTCTTTTTTCAAGAAAATCAGTTCATCGTGAATCATTTTTCCGACCAGTACTTTTCTCTTTCCAAAACACCGGATTTTTCAATCAGTTCTTCAACTTTTTTGCGGTCATAAGAAACCGGAATATGGGGCTGTTTTCCGTTTTTAATTTTTTGCAGGACTATATCTTTATCCATTTCTTCGCTGTCATCTTTCAAGGCGGCGGCATGATTCCACTGAAAATATGCCTCATCTTTGCGGCCGGCTTCCCAATAGGCATCGCCCAAATGGTCATAAATCAACGCTTCGGAAGGTGCCAAATTGGAGGCTCTTTCCAAAAATGTTATCGCCCGTTCATAATCCCCGATTTGGTAAAACGCCCAGCCCATACTGTCAACAATGGTACCCTCCAGCGGCTCTTCCATATATGCGGCAATTAAAAGTTCAAAAGCCTCTTCAATGTTTTTACCCTGTCTGATTAAAGTATAGCCGATGTAATTTTTAAGTATTTCGGTCGGACTGTGTTCGTCCGCGAGGCGAAAATATTTTTCGGCGGCATCATAATCTCCCATGCGGTCATAAGCTATGCCTATGGCAAAAAGCACTGCCCAGCTTTCTTTTTCATCGTCAAAAAAGTCCAGTGATTCATTGTAATATCTTATTGACTGCCGATAGCGCGATGTTGCTCTCATTAACTCACCCAAAGTGATATAAACTTCCTGCGTCGGTTCAAAATTGCGCAGCAGCCGCTTGAATATTGCTTCGCTTTGGGTGTATTCCTTGAGCATCAGTAAATTCTTGCCGATTTGAAATTGGGCGGCGTAATAACCTATCTGATCGGGTTTTACTTTTGCATAGGCTTTGTTTGCTTCACGGTAAAGCTTGTTGTTATCCCAAAGATTGCCGATAAAAATCTGCGGCAAGTCGTAATCTTCGTTTAAGTAAGCCGCCAGCGATGCAAACAGCATAGGTATTTGTTCAATACTTTCCTCATGCTGGAGAATAAGGGCAATTCCGAATAAAGCATCAGCCATACCGACCGCCGGAGATGTCAAAATCGGTGCCGAAGACGAATCAAGAGATTTTATCTGCTGTTTTGCCAGTGTAATCATCATATTTGTTTCATCGCCCATTTTCTGCAAAACTTTTTCTATTTTATCCGCATTGCCCTGCCGATTGTAAAAATTGGCAATAACTTGTGCCGGAAAAACGGATAACTCTGTTTTCGGCAGATCCAAAAGCAAAGAATAGTATTTATCCGCTTCGGTGTTTTTGCCGCAATAATCGCTGATTGCTCCGGCGTGAAACAGATATACGGCGCGCAAAGCCGGATTTTTCAGCATTTTGCCCAAAGCATTCAAGGCGGCATCATATTTGGCGATTCCGGCATACGCCCAAGCCGTCATCAGCGGAGCAAAAAGTTCGTCGTCAGAGTGTTTGATATAATTCAAAACATTGTTGAAATTTTGGTGTTTGGCTTCATAAACGGCTTTAACCGTGTGAATAAACGGGCTGGGATCGTTATTTTCCATAGCCTGATCGGCATATTTTACCGCCTCATCGATTCGCCCCTGCGAGGTGAGCATAACATAAAGAACACTCGGCAGCATTTGGGTTTTCGGGGTGTCTTTGGAAACCCGCATATAATAATCGGCGGCACGATTTAAATCATGGCGCATATAAGCGACTCGTCCGGCCAAATAAGTGCCGTACTGGCTGTTCGTGCTTTCCCGATGCGTTTTTGGCATACCCGCCGTTTCGATTTCCGAAGAATCGATTCTGCAACACATGCTTGTAAAGATAATGCCTGTCAAAATCGCTATTATAAAGGCCGTTTTTTCCATTAAATTATGCTCCGTTCTTCAAATATTGCGCCATTTTAACCAAAACTTGCAAATTGTACAATAGAAAAAGTGAAGATAATATAATTATTTGTTTGCAAAAAGCAAAATATAGGTTAGCATAGGGGTATGATGAACGAAAAAGAAATTCTTGAATGGTACTTGTCAGCAGGCGTTGACGTGATCTGCGGCAATGAGCCGATGAGCCATAACGCCAAACCCGCTCCCGCAGTTGCCGTCTCCGAAAGAACGCCCGTGCGTCCGGCTATTACCGACTTGGCGCAATCCGGTGATGCCGCCTGCAAAAATGCCCGTGATATATGCGAGAGGGCATCTTCGTTGGAAGAATTGGAAAAAGGGGTGGAAAACTTCGACGGCTGTGCGTTAAAACTTACTGCCAACAAAACGGTTTTCGGCAGTGGTAACCCCCACGCCGAAATTATGTTTGTCGGCGAGGCTCCCGGAGCGGATGAAGACCGTATGGGGCTTCCGTTTGTCGGCAGAAGCGGACAGCTTTTGGATAAAATGCTTGCGGCTGTGGGAATCGCAAGGAATGCCTGCTATATTACCAATATTTTGATGTGGAGACCGCCCGGCAACCGCACGCCGACAACGGCGGAAACTGCGGTATGTCTGCCGTTTTTGAAAAGGAAAATAGAGTTGATTGCCCCGAAAATCATTATCGCTTTGGGGGCTCCTGCCGCTAATGCTTTGCTTGATACCGAGGAAGCCATTTCGCGAATCCGCGGCAAATGGCTGGAATATTGTCCGCACGCGGGAGAAAAAATTGACCTGCTTGCCACGTTTCATCCGGCGTATTTACTGCGGAATCCGGCGCAAAAGGGCAAAACTTGGGCGGATTTTCTGCGTTTGGCAAAAAAAATCGCAAATAATTAGCTTTTTTTTCATAAAATGTTGGCAAATTAAAATAAATGTTTTATTATAACAAAAATTGTAACAACTTTTAAGGATGACATCATGAATATCAGCAAAAAAGTTTTGAGTGCAACGGCAATTCTTTTGGCAACCGTTAATATACATACGGCAGCCGCGGCAAGCGATAGTGCCGTTTTATTTAAGATTCACGACATTTCTCCGATAAAAAACAGTGAAGGAGAGGTTGTCAGCTGTGATTACAGCGCGACATTTTACAACCGTTCGGATATGACGATTCGCAACGCTACTCTTGATTTGAATTGGAAAGATACGGCGATTGAAGGCGTTATCGAACAGGAAAAGAAAGAAGATGCCGCCAAAAATAACCGCAGTCCGGCACGCGCCCGCAGCACAACCGAACGCAACACCGATAAAAACATCGGCACATTGCTGGAAGTTCCCACCATTAAACCTGCCAAGCAGGTAACGGTACAATCAAGGGTAAACACCGACAGATGCTTCTTGTTGATTGAAAATGTTGATTTCAAGGTTCAATCCTGCAACGCGGAAAATGCTCAAGGACGCGGTATAAGCGGTTCTGCCGGAAAAGCCCGCAGTGGCGGCGGTGCCTGCAACTCTTTGTTTAGCTACGTTTCACCCGAAGACCCGCAATATTATCTGGAATTTAAGGCTATTTCCGTTGAGGACGAAAAAGCCGAAATTGAAAAACAAAGAGAAAAATTGCAATCCGAAAACGAAGAGCTTTACAATCAAACCGTTACCGCGATTGATGCCGCCAATACCATCGTTTCCGGAATAAAATAACAGAGAGGAAAGCCAATGAAAGGAATCTTAAAATTGGCATCTTGTTTGAGCGTGGCGGGGATTATTATGGCATCTCCGCTTCACGCGCAAGTTTTGGGCAATAATGCTCCCGTCGCCGGTGCCGCTGCCCAAGGGCAAAACCAAGCTCAACCTTCGCAAGCGCAAGCTCAAGTGCCGCAAGCGCAAGCCGCCCGACAGGCACCCCGTGCCGCACAGCCTGCCAATCAGCAGTTTTTACAGCAAAATAATCCGCCTCAACAAAGCGATAAAACCAACTGGACACTTTCCCGCGGAAGACACATTGCTTTCGGTACCAACAGTGAGAAGCGCGATCAAGAGCTGATTATGATGTATATGAAAGATTTTCGGGTTTACCGCACTCCCTCGGGACAAACGCGCTGTTCCATGCAGTTTGCGGTTGTTTCCACTTTGCCGGAAAGAATTTCCAATATCAGCTATCGCCTACAGTGGCAGGGAATGGATACGGTTTTGAGCTTCAGCAATGTCCAGCCGGAAGTTGAAAATCATTACAATTATTCGCTTTTAGGGGATGGATGCTATTCCATGGATAAAGCTCCGAATATCGTCATCAATCGTTGCCGTGTCAAAGGTATGTCGCAGAGGGATTGCGCTTCCAAAGTACGTTGGCTGACCCGTTCGCTGTAAAGGAAAGAAAGGTTTGAAAAAGGCACTTTGTTTTTTGGCGGGTTGTCTGATATTGTTTGCTTTTGCCGGAGAAGCAAAAAGCGGTGTCAATGTCCTTGATGACAGCTTAAAGAGCAAAGTTATGCAAAAATCAGCCGTAAGCGATGAGGATTTGCGGCTCTATAAGGAAATTTTTGCGGCTATCCGCAACAACAAAATCAAAGAAGCCGAAGACTTACAAAAAAAGCTCAAAAGCGATGTGTTGAAAGGGCATATTTTAGCACAGAAATATTTGAGCCGTGAGTATAAATCGTCTTATAAAGAGCTTATGGCATGGCAGAAAAAATATCCTTCTTTGCCGCAATACGAGGTAATCAAAAATTTAGCCAAAACCAAGGCTCCCGGATATAAGCCGCCCAAGCCCTCGCAAAAGAAAAAAGGAATATATGCCCCCTATAAGTGGTATCGTGAGAAGTATGAAAAGCTAACCCCCGCTGATCGTAAATTCGTACGCGATAATTTAGATGTTTTTTTGTCTTCAATTCGCCGTACCGACAACAAAAAAGCTTTAGAGGTTATGCAAAACGAACGTTTTCGCAAGACTATTCCCGATAAAAATTACGACGAGATGAGCGCGACTTTGGCGGCATCATATTTTTATGACGGTGAATATGAAAAAGCTCTTCAGCAAATTGAAAAAGCCGTACGCCGAAGCAAAGAACCGACTGCCGCGTGGTTCGGCGGTCTGTCTGCTTGGAAGTTGGGAAATTATCAAAAAGCAGCCTCTATGTTTGAAAAGCTTTTTTCGTTTCATGATGAGGATTTGTGGCTGCATTCTGCGGCAGGATATTGGGCATATCGTGCCAATTTAAAGTTGGGCAAAAAAGAGCAGGCGGAAAAATACCTGAAAAAGACCGCCGAATACAAGCGGACATTTTACGGTATTCTGGCCAATGCCCAATTGCGGGAAATTCCCTCGTATGATTGGGAAGAAAAAGCATTTTTTAATGATTTGCAAAAACAACTCTATCATCAGGAGATTCTTTCCTCAACTGTTATGCGGCGCGCAGTGTTGCTGTTGATGTTGGGCGAAAATGATTTAGCCGAGGCGGATTTACGCAAAAATTATAACAGCCTCAACCTCAAACAAAAAGAATTGGCAATGTTTTTGAGTTCGCAATACAGCCTTGCCAATTTGAGTTTTATAATTGCTAACGGATTGAAAAATTACGGCAAAAAACGGTTTTATGATGCCTTTTTATATCCTTATCCCGATTGGAAACCGCAATCTGGTTGGAAAATAAACCGCTCTTGGGTGTGGGCATTAGTGCGTCAGGAATCACTTTTTTCGCCCAAAGTTAAAAGTCACGCCGGAGCATGCGGGTTAATGCAGATTATGCCTGCAACTGCGGCAGGAGTAACCAAAGATAAAAAATATAAAGAAGGTTGCAAGTTATTGCTGGATAAAAAACGTAATTTGCAGATAGGGCAAGATTATGTTGATATTCTGCTTAATAAAGAAGACAAAATCGGCGATAATCTCTTTTTCTTAGCGGCATCGTATAACGGCGGTCCGCATAATGTCCGCAAATGGATAGCGCGAGAAAATTACGATAACGATCCTTTAATGTTTGTTGAGATGATTCCTTGGCGGGAAACAAGGCTTTACGTCAAAAAAGTTGTAGCAAACTATTGGATTTATAATGCTCGCCGCGGTAAGAAATCACAAAGCTTAAAACAACTCATCAAAGGTAAATGGCCAAGATTAGATTGATAAGCATTGCCAAAGGGTAACTTAACTTCTGCCCAATGGATTGCCAAACAAATCTAAAAAGAATCCGCATATTTTTAACTTTGCGTATAGCTGATGGTTAACGTTCCGCTATGCGGACCGGCGGTAGTATCAGAAGGAGTTTTGAAATAACAATCACGCGGATATATTTTAAAAATGTTATCACTTCCGGTATATATAAAAAAGAAATTACACCAACTGTTTTTAGAGCCTAGAAGTCCCGGCATAAATTGAGTTACGGTGATACCGTGGCAAGAATTTCTTTCAAGAATCATACAACCTTCAGGGTTGGGAATATCGGCAGTGAATGTTCCCGGGCTTGCAGAAGTTGCCGAAATTACCGGACCAAATATTTCTGTAACTGTACCATTGGGAGAATAATTAACTTGCCCGAAACGCTCACTTGCCGGATTGATAACGATTGTACCAATATTTATATCTCCGGTTTTGGTTATATTGGCATCCGCACTTGCGGTGCGGAGGTTGCCTAAAACTATTTCGTGATCAATGGTGGTGGAGATTGCAAAGTTTTCGGAAACGGCGGCGGCATTATAGGCAGTGTAACTTACGCCTGCTAATAGAAGAATTAAAAAAGTTTTGTTTGTCATCTAAACTTCCTTTATGGTTTCTTATATTGAAAAAAAAGAAACCACCTGTTGGCTCTTTAGAGCCGCGAGGTGGCTGGAAGCGGAAAACTGTCATAGATAACAGTGTAGAGTATTCGGCTAACCTTATTTCCCTACCTTCCAACCATAATAAGGCTGAAAGTAAATTTTACGTCTTTAATGACGATCTATGAGAAGCTTTCCGACTTCAAAGTGACTTTTCATTCACTTCAGAATTAACCTAGCATAAAAATTTGCCAATGTAAAGCAAAATTTTACACTTTTTTCTTTTCCTTTTTTGCCCCTCTCTCCGTCATGCCACCAATTGTCGTCCTGAACTCCCCCAATTGTCGTCCTGAACTCGTTTCAGGATCTCTCAAAAAATAGATTCCGAAACAAGTTCGGTC
>JAFUYI010000006.1 GCA_017470585.1 Alphaproteobacteria bacterium
CTAGGAGAAAGAGGGGCGTTCCTACTCTCCTTGTCACCCCTCCGAGCGAGGAACGAGCGAGGTCATGGGGTCTCCCGATTATAAGGGGCGGTGCCTAAATTTCAGGAGATGCCTTGACCACCTGTGGAGGCATGACGGCGGGAGGAAGGCAAAAAAGGGAAGAAGCAAAAAGTGCAAAATTTTGCTTTACATTACTGATTTTATATGCTAGGATAAAATTGAAGTGAGCGAAAAGCCGCTTTGAGGTGTCAGAACCTCTTTCGTGGTGTCTAAAAGACATAAAATGCTTCTGGCTTGATTATGGTCGGAAGGCAGGGGAATATAAAGAATACCTTGCACTATTCCACGAAATAGTTCTGAACTTCCGACCACCTCGCGGCTCTAAAAAGCCAACAGGTGGTTTCTTTTTTAAGTTAACAAAAAAAAGAAATTATAAAGGGAGTATAGAAAATGAATAAATATATTTTAATGCTTGGCGTTGCCGGAGTTGCTCTTGGCAGTTACGCAGCCTACGCGGGCAACTCGGCAACAATGACCGTAACAGCCACAATAGCTCATGATGTGAGCATAAATATTGAACAGGAAATGAGTTGCGGAACAATTACCATTGACCCATCGCAAAGTTTCGGTGCATGGGATTGCAATGATGATGATACTTCAAAAAACGGAGGTGTGATGTCCAAGAGCGGGACAAGAATTGGCAAGATAAGTGCCAATGTTCCGGCAAGCGGATGGCATTGGACCATTACCAAAACCGATTTTCCTTCTCCGTTGGCATGGGCTGGAGGAACACCTGTAATATCTGAGAATATTCAATCTGACGGTTTTTATCATGTATATGCATACATTGAATATAACACTGTTCCAGCAGAAGACGATTACAGTGCCACAATAACCGTAAGTTATACTCCAGAAAGTTAGTATGAATCTGTGGTTCATCAAAAACTCGGGCGGAGGGGTAAATACTCTCCGCCCGAGGGCTGTTTTGATTTTTATCTTAATTATCCCTTATAGGATTTTTGTTTGAGTTGCCGAAAGGCAGATATTGTCCGACACCGCCGAAATATTTTTGGAAAAATCCTTCTTTTTGTTCCGGATTCGGGGTTTGTTCTTGAGCAATTTCAATCTCTCCGCCTTGTGTCTTATCAAGTCTTTCTATGGCACTGATTTTGCCTTCGGGATTAAATTTTACCACCAAAACGTTGCGGTCAATCTCTTCGGGTGCCAAAAATGCCACCTGTTTTATTTCCGAGGACATATAAATCCATGTGTCTTTATCCAATGTAACCACGCTTGAGGGGGAGCCTAAAAGCTCTAAAACATCCTGTTTGCTCTGTCCCTTAAAGAGCATATTTATTTTTTCTTCCGAAGGCATATTGCCGGTGTGGCTTACAAAAATGTCGCTGCTGCAAGCCGCAAAAAACATTATGGAACTCAATAAAAACATTTTGCTTATTGACATTGACAAATATCCTTATATGTTAATCTCTCAAGATTATAGCACAAGGAAAAAATTTATGCAAAAAGAATTTTCATACCCTTTAATTGTTGCGGAAATTCCGCAAAAAGAACAGCATTATCATATCATCGCCGATGAAAAACAAAAAAAATCTTTGGCGCATATCTTAAAAATTCCCGAAGTCAGGGAATTAAAAGCCGATTTTAACCTTAAATCCGATTATAAAACATCGCTCCTTTATATTAACGGGCATATTTCATCCGCATTGGTTTTGCAAAGCGTAATCACGTTAGAAAATTTCTCTAAAAATTATGATTTTGATTTTGAACTTGTTTTTGATACCAGAGCCACACTCGATACTCAAAAAGAGGAGGGCAAAGAATGGGATGATAACACTCCGGAAATAGTTATCGGAGGAATGATTGATTTGGGCGATATTGCCGTTGAGCAGATTGCACTTCGTTTGGATGATTACCCGCGGCAAGACGGTGAAGAGTTTAATTTTAAATCCGAGTTTGATGATAACGACATTAAAAAAGAAAATCCTTTTGCAGTTTTGGCAAGTTTGAAAAAATAGGCAAAGGGAAAATTTTATTTTATTGACGTTTGATAAAAACAATACTAATATCACGGCAGTTTTGATAAGGGATTTTTGATTATGAAAATAATGTTTATCCGCAACCGTAACGTGTTGAATACCAAATGGCTGGTGCAATACATCAACGCTTTGCAGCAGGCTCGCCCCGATTATGAAATAGAGGTTGTCTGCGATACTTATAAAAAAGTCGGCAGTGAATTGACGTTTGATGAGAAAGTCAGGCTTATCAATCTAGACGGCAAAACCGATAATCCGTTGATTAACATATTTCACCGTATCCGCTGCAAAATAACTCCCGGTTGGTTCCGCCATAAAAAACTCATCGAAAAAGAAAATCCCGATGTGATTGTGTGCTATTTTCCGACCGATTTGTTTAATGTTACAATGTTTCAGCACCACAACATCCCGATTATAATGATGTTGCATAATGTCCCTGATGTAATACTGGGAAAATATAAAAATAATCCTATTGATGCAACCTTTGACGATTTACACAAAGAGATTCAACCTTTGCGCTGGTTTCATCATCAAACATTCAAACAAGTGAGTGTATGGCAGGTTTTGCTTTCATCATTTAAACCGCTATTGGACAAAGAATTTGCTCCTAAAAAAATTGTTGCCATTCCTAATATGGTGCAGCAATTATCCCCGCAAGATTATGCCGATTTATCGGTAGAAAAGAAAAAAATCATTTATGTTGCCCGCATTGAACGCGATGTTAAACGTCAGCACCGCTTGGTTGAAGCTTTCGGCAAAGTTGCCAAAGATTTCCCAGATTGGAGTGTAGAATTTTGGGGATTGCATAAATACCCGAAATATGGTGAAGAAATTATGGCAATCGCTCATTACTACAACATCCAAGATCGCGTTTTCATTAAAGGCTATACTACTGATATTCTTTCAGTATATAAAAATGCGGACATCCACGCATTCCCCAGCAAATATGAGGGGTTTGGCTTGGGCATTGCCGATGGACAGGCATCAGGACTTCCCACACTTGGTTTTGCCGAAGCACCGGCTGTCAATGAACTTATCATCGACGGACACAACGGATTTTTAGCTTCCGATATGGAAGACTTTGCCGACAAATTAGCAATTCTTATGAAAGATAAGGAGTTGCGCATAAAATTCGGGCGTAATGCAATTGAAGATGTCAAAGCCTTTGCCCCCGATAATGTGATTCGGATGTGGACGAAACTTCTTGATGAAACCGTTGCGGAGAAGCAAAATGCCTAAAGTATCCGTTTTAATGCCGGTTTATAAAACCAATCCGCAGCATTTGCGCGAGGCAATTGATAGCATTTTGTCGCAAACTTTCAAAGATTTTGAATTTTTGATTTTAGATGACTGCCCGACAGACCACTCCGTGGAAGAAATCATTAAAACCTATTCCGACCCGCGCATAAAATATTTGCGCAATGATAAAAACATGGGCATATCGGGGGCCAGAAACAAGCTTATTGATTTGTCAAGCGGTGAATATTTGGCGGTGATGGACCATGATGATATATCGCTTGAAAATCGCTTTATCCGTGAGGTTGAATATCTTGATAAGCACCGCGATGTCGGTGTGGTTTCCGTGCGGTTTACCCAATTCCCCGGCAACTACAAGGTAAATCCCATCCCCTATTCCGATCATCAGATAAAATTAGCCTTAATGCGAACCTGTGCCATGATTCACCCCGGCGCGATGATTAGAAAATCGGTACTGATTGACAATAATATTCGTTATGAAGCGGAGTTCAGTCCCTCGGAAGATTACGCTATGTTCTGCCGTCTTATCCGCTATACCAATTTTTACAACTTTCCGGAGATTTTGTTCAAATATCGCAGACACCATACCAACACATCAAAATTGCAGGCCAAAGAAATGGTTGATTCCTCGCACCGCATCCATGCTTTTGTTAAGCGTGAGAATCCGGAGCTTTTTCAGGAATTTTTGAATAAAGCGACACATACCAACCGTTTTTGCCTGTTTGACGGCATACCGCTGTTGACTTATGTTATGCACAAAGAGGACACAAAAGCGTTGCTGTTTGACTTTATTCCTCTTTTTTCCACCAAAACCAATGACCGGATAACCAAAGTTTCGATTTTGGGGTTGCCGTTGTTTGCCGTACACGCCAACGAATACAAAACCCGAGTTTTGCTGTTTAACTTAATTCCCGTCTTGTGTTACAAAAAACAAATTAAGTTGCGCTAATTAAAGGAATATCCGCGCAGCAAATCTTGTGTTGCCATGGCTTTTTTGCCTTGGCGTTGGATTTCTTTTATTTCTATCGCGCCGTTTTTGCAGCCGACAAACAAACGAGATGCCCGTTGAATAATTTCGCCGGCAGGGATTTTTTCATTGCCGGTAATTGCCCGCAGAATCTTAAAACGTTCTCCTTTATGTTCAAAGTAAACCGCCGGGTAGGGGTTAAACGCCATAATTTTATGCACCAGCTCTTCGGCACTCATTGAACAATCAAGCAGACTTTCTTCTTTTTCAATTTTGGCGGCATAACAACTCAATTCGTTGTCTTGCGCCTGCGGAGTGATTTTATCCCAATCACGCAGGGTTTTTAAGACCAAATCTGCTCCCATTAGAGCCAACTTGTCGTGTAAATCTCCTCCGGTTGTTTCCGCGGTTATTTTTATTTCGCCTTTAAGGAGCATATCTCCGGTATCAAGTCCGGCATCCATTTTCATAATCGTAATCCCGCTTTTGTCATCGCCCGCCTCAATCGCACGCTGTATGGGGGCAGCTCCCCGCCATCTCGGGAGTAAAGAAGCGTGAATGTTTATACAGCCCAAGGGATAGGCTTCCAGTACCTTTTGCGGCAAAATCAAACCATACGCCGCCACAACGGCAATGTCGGCTTTCAATTCGGCAAACTTGTGCTGTTCTTCTTCGCTGCGCAGGGTTTTGGGAGTTCTTACTTCAATCCCCCTTTCTTCAGCCCAGAGGTGAACCGGAGTTTTAAGTATTTTGTTGCCGCGTCCTGAGATTTTCGGTTCTTTGGTATATACCGCTAAAATCTCATGCTCGGAAGAAATTGCTTTCAAAGCCTCCAAAGCAAATTCCGGTGTTCCCATAAAAACGATTTTCATTGATTTTCCTCCTCGCGGCGCAGTTTTTGCAGTTTTTTTATCAATATCTGTCTTTTTAGGCGGCTGATACGATCAATATACAAAATCCCGTCCAAATGGTCTATTTCGTGCTGTAAGGCAATGGATAAAAGACCATCTGCCGTCATCTCTCTTTCTTCCCCGTTATAGTCCTGATAATGCACTCTTACTTCCAAATAACGTGTTACCTCGGCTCTTTGCTCGGGAACCGACAAACAACCCTCAAATTGAGAACTTTCTTCTTGTGAATGCCATACAATCTCGGGGTTTACCAAATAAAGAGGACGGGGGGATTCTCCCTCGTCGGGATGAGCTGTGTCAATCACTATGATGCGCTTTGATATTCCCACTTGCGGAGCAGCCAATCCGACGCCCTGCGCGGCATACATTGTTTCAAGCATATCATCCAAGAGTTTTTGCAAGCTGCCGTCAACCTTTTCTACGCGGGAGGCGATTTGTTTTAAAATCGGGTGCGGATATTCAAAAATCGGTAATTTTGCCATTTTACGCCCTTATCTGCTTGGCAATCTGATCCAAAAGGGCGTTGACCATTTTGGGTTCGTTTTTATTATAAAACGCGTATGCCATATCAACATATTCTTGAATTATAACTTTGACATCAACATCGTAATTATTGGCGATTTCATACATGGCACACAGTAAAAGAGCCTGCAAAGTTCCATCGCAGTGGTCAAGCGATCTGCCGGAGGATAAAAACGAATTGAGCGATTTTTCCAAATCTTCTTTGGTCTTGTGAACACCTCTTACCAAATTTTCAAAGTAAGCTTTATCCATCGGCTCGACCATAACCATTTCTTCTTTGCCCAATTCCGTTTCATCAACGACATAGCGTCCGATTTCACCGTTTGCAAACTCGCGGATAACTTCTTCCACCGCCTCTCCCGAAAATGAAATTGTATAGGTTGCCTGCACGGCGGCAAGCCTCGCGGAGCTTTTCATTTTTATTTTTTCGGAAACAAATTTTGCCATTTTCAAATCCTTCAGTGATTGCTGTTTTTTGCCAATTCATCAATTTTATTTACAAATTCCTCAAAATCGCCGGCGGTGCGGAAATCTTTATAAACCGAGGCAAAGCGAATATACGCCACTTTATCGAGATTTGCAAGAGCATCCATGGCATATTTACCGATAAGTGTTGAGGAAATTTCCGCCTCTCCCGAGCTTTCAAGCTGACGTTGAATGGAATTTACGATTTTTTCAACCCTTTCGGGGGTAATCGGACGCTTGCGCACTGCCAACTGAATCGAACGCGCCAGTTTGTCGCGGTCAAAACGCACTTTCTCGCCGTTTTTTTTAACCACGGTAAGCTCGCGCAGCATAACCCTTTCAAAAGTCGTAAACCTTGAACCACACTCCGGACATTCCCGACGGCGGCGGATAGAGGTATTATCCTCACTCAAACGCGAATCTTTAACTTGGCTTTCAATACATCCGCAAAACGGACACTTCATTTTTTATCCTTTCAGCAAAACCTCGGTTACTTTGTAAAGTTGTGATGAATATCTTGCTCCCTTTATAAGGACAATATCGTTATTTTGCAACAATTTATTTTGCAAAAATTGCGCTAATCCCTCTTTATCGGCAAAATAATATTGAGTAATGCGGGGAGGAAGCATTTTTAACATATCTTTCATTTCTTCCTTAACCCCGATGACAATATCAATTTTGCTTTTCGCTAACAACTCTCCTATGGCAATATGTTCTGCCTTCGAGGTGTTGCCCAATTCCGCCATTTTGCCTAAAACGGCAATTTTGCGCCCCTGACAGGGCAAGGCATCCAAAGCCTTAACGGCAATTTTCATTGCTTCGGGTTGTCCCGAATAACTGTCATCAATAAGTGTGTAAGTTCCGCCGCCGTTTAAGGGCAGAAGGTGTTTTTTGCCTCTTCCGTCCAAGGCTCCGAAAGATTTCAGAGCCGAAGAAGCCTTTGTTTGGTCAAGTCCCAAAGCTTTAACGACTTCCAAAGCCGCCCATGCGTTATAACGCTGAATCTCTCCGTCTTGTTTGAGTTCCAAAACTCCGTTATAATGATGTTCGGAGCCGAATTTGACGACTTTGGCATTATGTTCCAAAGCTCTTTTCTCTAAAACTTCAGCAAAATTAGTATCCTCGTTGATTATGGCGGTACCGTTTGGGGGAAGCCCCTCAAAAATTTCTGCTTTGGCTTCGGCAATGCCTTCAAAATTTTCAAAAAATTCGATGTGCATTGGATAAACATTGGTAATTAAAGCAATATCCGGTTTTACATGGCGCGTAAGAGCGGCTATTTCGCCTTTGGAACTCATTCCCATTTCAATAACGGCAAATTGTGCATCCATGGGCATTTCAAGCAAACTTTGCGGTACGCCGATGTGGTTGTTGTGATTGCCTTGCGTGGCGTATGTTTTGGCAAAAACGGACAAGGCGCATTTTATTTCCTCTTTGGTTGTGGTTTTGCCGGCACTTCCGGTCAAACCGATAACTTTTCCCTTGAAACGTGAACGGTTATAAGCCCCCAGTTTGCCGTAAGCCTCAACAGTGTTGTTTACCTTAATTTGGCAATTTTGGTTAACCCCGTCAACAAAACGTTCCACCACGGCCAACTCGCAACCGTTGTCAATGGCGGTTTTGACAAAGTTATGACCGTCAAAATTTTCTCCCTTGATGGCGACAAACAAAGTCCCCGCGGCGGCTTTGCGGCTGTCGGTTACGATCTCGTTGATAACACAATTTTTTACTTTTGCGGCGGGATTTAGAATTTCCGTCAATTTTTGCGAAGTTATTTCTTCCATTTTCCGATTCCCGATAAAAACAATAATTATCTTATTAGTTCTTAAAAATGAAAATTTTATTACTTCGAAAAATAAATGTTATCAAGCTAGGAGTATGCGGTGTTTTTTATTTATTGAACGGATCAATCAGGTTGGTGAATTTTGTTTTTATATCGTAAAATTAAGTTACGTTGTTCTTGCTGAACTTCGCTTTCACCGACAAGAGCTACAATAAAGAGTATAAGCCAAATAAGCGGAATCCACCCCATAAACAGGTTGGCTGTGAATATTTTATCGGCATTTTTGTTATAGCGAGCTAGCCTTGCCGGAAACATATATATGTGCAAGGCAATCCACGCAAGTGTAATTCCGATAATCAAAAGAGAAATAAAAGACAGAATAATTGAGATAATCTCCTCTGTGGCGTAACTTGTATCTTGTGCAACTAAATATCTTTTAATAACAAAACCGTCTTCGTTATAGCTTCTTACTTTTACCCATTCACCTTTATCTTCCAGCAATTCAACAAATTCGCCGGATTTTAATTTTTTCAGTATTTGACAGTCCGTTCCCGCACAAGAGCGTAAGTTCAATACCTCCGTATTAACATAATAAGTTTTGGCATTGGCTGTATTACAAAAAAATAATGCCAAACAAAGTAAAATTAACTTCATATAGTGCATTGATAAAATTCTCCGACCGCAATCTAAAAAATCAAAACATTTCAAGCATTGCCTTTGCCTCATCGCTTAAACGCTCCGGCGACCAAGACGGTTCCCATACCAAATTAACAGTGGCAACACCCACGCCGTCCAAAGCCGCAATCGCGGCGGCTGCCTGCCCCGGAAGAACTCCCGCAACCGGACAGGTCGGAGCGGTTAAAGTCATATCAACTTCAACATCGCCGTTGTCAAGCTGGCGAATATCATAAACCAAACCCAAATCGTAAATGTTAATCATAATTTCGGGATCGCATATTGTGCGTAAGGCTTCAATAATTTGCTCCTTGGCGGCTTTTTCTGCATTGCTTGGAAGAGGAGTTCCCTCTTTTACGCTAAATTCCTCAACCGGAGTTTGTTCGGCAAATGCCTGCAATAATGCGGCTTCATTATCATCAATATTTTGTTCTTCACTCATCTTCTTAAACCTGCTAAAAAAATGTTTTAACCTTTTTAAGGGCGGCAATAAATCTGTCAATGTCTTCATAATCGGTATAAAGCCCCAAAGAGGCACGCGCCAACGAGGTGTATCCCATCCGGTTGACTATCGGCTGCGCGCAGTGATGTCCGGTGCGGATAGCAACACCTTCTTTATCCAAAATAAAGGCGACATCTTGGGGGTGAATATTCCCCAAAGCAAAAGAGAACACACCTCCTTTATCAGGAGCAGTGCCGATGATTTTTAAATCACTTATTTCGGCAAGCCCCTTATTCATATAGGCTATCAGTTCTTTTTCGTGTGTTTCAATGTTCTTCATACCGATGGCCTGTAAATACTGCAAGGCAACTCCAAGTCCTACCGCTTGCACAATCGCCGGAGTGCCTGCTTCAAAACGCGCCGGAGGAGCGGCGAATGTGGTTTTTTCATAAGTTACGTTTTCAACCATATCTCCGCCGAATTGATAAGGCGGCATTTGGTTTAACAGCTCATAACGCCCGTATAAACAACCGATACCGCTGGGGGCGTATAGTTTATGCCCCGAGAAAGCCATAAAATCACAAGCGATGTCTTGAACATCGGTCGGAGTATGAACAATACTCTGGCAGGCATCAACCAAACATAAGGCTCCGGCAAGATGAGCGGCACGGGCAATTTCTTTAACCGGAAAAATTGTTCCCAAAACATTGGACATACCGGTAACTGCAACCATTTTAACTTTAGGATTCAAAAGATTGTAAAAATTCTCAATGTCAACACTGCCATCGTCATTGACCTTAAAAAAGCGCAAAACCGCACCGGTTTTTTGGCAAACATTCTGCCACGGAACAAGGTTGCCGTGATGTTCGGCTTGAGATAGTAAAACCTCATCTCCTTCTTTGAGGTTGCTCATTCCCCACGAGGCGGCAACAAGGTTTATGGCCTCGGTGGCAGAACGTGTAAAAACAATCTCATTTTCACTTTCGGCATTGATAAAGTTTTGTATTATGCGGCGGGCGTTTTCATAAGCCTCGGTTGCCGCCTCGGATAAATAATAACTGCCGCGGTGGACATTGGCATAGCTTTCAGAATACATCTTGAGTGTTGCATCAATTACGGCTTGAGGTTTTTGCGCCGATGCCGCCGTATCTAAAAATGTGTTGGGATGACCGTTAATCTCTAATGATAAAATCGGAAAATCCGCCCGAATTTTTTTTATATCATACATTGGCTGCAATCCATTCTTTGATTTGCTCGTTATCAATACGGTTGATTGCCTCCAGCAAATAGGCATCAATTAAAATCTGTTTGGCTTCTTCTTCTCCGATACCGCGGGAACGCATATAAAAAAGCTGATTTTGGTCAAGTTCTCCGCAAGCCGCACCATGCGAACACTTAACATTGTCGGCATAAATTTCCAACTCGGGTTTGACATCAATTTCCGCGGTGTCCGAGAGTAAAAGCGCACGGTGCAATTGATGTCCTTCGGTTTCCTGCGCATCTTTAGATATGCTTATTTTACCTTGGAAAACGCCTTTGCCCTGACCGCTCGCAACGCCTTTTACCAACTGATCGGAAGATGTTTTTGGGGATAAATGTGCAATATCGGTGGTCGTGTCCAAAGTTGTTTGAACGTTAGCGATATAGGCGGCATCAACCTGTGCTTTAGCCTTTTCCTGCAAAAGGTCAACTTTGGTCTCATTGCGCCCCAAATTTGCCCCTCTTTGCAGGCAAAAACTTTTATAAAAAGCATTTTCACGCACATTGGCATAATTAAGCGCGATATGAACCGCGTTGTTTCCCTCGTTTTGGAAGGTGTAATGCTTGATATTTGATTGAAAAGCCAAATAAAATTCATTAACCGTGTTGTTAAAATAACACCCGCCGTCGTTTCCGTAATAATACTCAACTATTTCAAGAGAAGATTTTTTGCCGATAACAAAAACATTGCGGATATTGCTGACAAGAGATTCTTCGGTTTGCGTGTGATAAATAAACATCAACGGTTTTTGTAAGCTTACATCGGCATCAATCTTGACAAATAACCCCTCTTCAAGCATGGCGGTATTGAGTGCGGCAAACGGATATTGAGCTAAATCAATGTATTTACCGACATAATTTTTGGCTTCTCCCTCAATAACAGCCTGCATTAAAGTCATAACCTCAATGCCTGCGGGAAGAGCCGGATACAGCGGCATAAATTTACCGTTGTAAAAATGGATTTGGTAGGCATCAAAAGGCAAGTCAAGGTAAAGTTCAGGCTTATGAGAACATTGGCAATGACCATTACAGCCGCAACCGTCGTGTTCATGATGATGTTCACACCCGCACCCGCAATCGCAGTCGCAGTCGCAATCATCATCCGGACAGCCCTCCAATTCTTCCAAAAATTTGGACGGCGAATATACAAAGTCATCGCGTTTTAGGGAAGAAAGCTTGGTATATTTCCAAGGCTCAAATTTAACGTTCGGCAGGAAAAAAGCCTCCTTTGCACGGGAACGCAAGCCCTCAAGCCACGGAATATCGGCTCCGAATAAGGCAGTGTCTGATAATAGTTCCGACATTATTGCTCCTTTGTGTAAGCGGCATAGCCGTTTTGTTCAATTTCTTCGGACAAGCTGCTGTTGCCTGATTTAACAATATGCCCGTCGGCAAAAACGTGTACAAAATCGGGCTTGATGTAGGTTAAAAGTTTTTGATAATGGGTAATGATTAACAAAGCGCGGTGTTCGTTCATCAAATCATTTACCCCTTTTGATACAACTTTTATTGCATCAATATCAAGTCCGGAATCTGCCTCGTCCAAAATGGCAAGCGATGGTTTAAGGATTGTCATCTGCAAGGCTTCCAGACGTTTTTTTTCTCCTCCCGAAAAACCGACATTTACGGGGCGTTTGAGCATTTCAAAATCAATGCCCGATTCCTTGGCAACTTCTTTTAACAGTTTGATAAATTCCATAGTGTCCAGTTCCGGCTCACCGTTATACTGTCTTTTAGCATTAAGTGCGTGTTTTAAAAAGCTTGTAACCGGAACGCCGGGGATTTCCACCGGATATTGCATAATCAAAAACAGTCCCTCACGCGCCCTTTCTTCAACCGGCATTTTAAGTAAATCCCTGCCCTTAAACAGTATATTCCCGGAAGTCACTTCATATCCCGGTTTTCCGGTTAAGACATAAGATAAAGTTGATTTTCCGGCACCGTTTGGTCCCATAATCGCATGAACTTCGCCCTCGTTAATCGTGAGGTTGAAGTTTTTGATAATTTCCTTACCGGCAACTTTAGCGCAAAGGTTTTCAATTTTCAGCAGTACATTGCTCATTATTTTTTGTTCTCCCATTCATCAAGATTCCGCTTGTCATCACGTCCCCTAATCTGTCATGCCGAACTTGTTTCGGCATCTCTTTTAGATCCTGAAACAAGTTCAGGATGACATCCGATGTCTCTTTTATAAGATCCTGAAACAAGTTCAGTATGACACTTGTGTTATTTCTTGTTCTCCAACTTCTACTCATCAAGACTCCGCTTGTCATCAACTTCCCGATTGTCATCACGTCCCCTAATCTGTCATGCCGAACTTGTTTCGGCATCTCTTTTAGATCCTGAAACAAGTTCAGGATGACATTCGATGTCTCTTTTATAAGATCCTGAAACAAGTTCAGGATGACATTCGGTGCCTTTTTTGTAAGATCCTTTAATGGAGTTCAGGATGACACTTGTGTTGATACCTGCAACATTTATATCATTAATAACATCAAAATTCAACAAGTTCATCATACAAATCCTTAAATTCAGGATTACTTCCTTTTATCAAATTGAGCTTCCAGTCACGGTGCCAATTTTTAATTTGTTTCTCCCTTTTTATCGCTTCATCAACATCGTTATAAATCTCATAATATACCAACATATCTACGTTATATTTCTTTGTAAAGCCGTCGAATATCTTGTTTTTATGTTCAAAAATACGTTTAATAAGATTCCCTGTTACTCCCGTATAAATAACACTTTTATTTTGATTCATTAGCATATAGGTATAATATTGTTTCATTATATTAATCCTTTACAGGATGATATTTGTATTGACACTTGCGACATTTGTGTTATTTTTTGTTCTCCCATTCATCAAGACGGCGGTCAATCTTTTTTAGTTTTTCTTTTTTGTATTCGGCAACGCGATCTGCAATATTATAACAAATTTTCAGCTGTTCAAGCATAATTTCCACATCGGCGGTTTCTTCAATGATTTCGTCAATATTATCTTTTTGGCGGTTAATATTTTTCAAAATTTCTTTGGTCAATTCGCTCATTTCTTCAATTACTTGCAGCATCTGCGGTGCTTTGCCCCACACTTTGACTGCACGTTCAAAAGTATTCATTATCCTACACTCCCCTCTAAACTGATATTGATTAGTTTTGCCGCTTCAATGGCAAATTCCATCGGCAGCTGCTGCATAACTTCCTTACAAAAACCGCTGACAATAAGGCTTATGGCGTTTTCTTCACTGATACCGCGGGAACGCATATAAAAAAGCTGTTCATCGCTGATTTTTGAGGTTGTCGCCTCGTGTTCAAGCCGTGCGGTTTTGCTTTTGTTTTCAACATAAGGAACCGTGTGCGAACCGCAGGTTGAACCTATTAACAAACTGTCGCATTGCGAATAGTTGCGGGCATTGGCGGCAGTCGAGGCAATACGCACCAAACCGCGGTAAGTCTGGTTGGAAAATCCGGCTGAAATACCTTTGGAAATTATGCGCGATGAAGTGTTTTTTCCTATATGAATCATCTTGGTGCCGGTGTCGGCTTGCTGATAGTTGTTGGTAAGAGCAACCGAATAAAACTCGCCGACCGAATTATCTCCCTGCAAGATGCAACTCGGGTATTTCCAAGTTACGGCGGAGCCGGTTTCAACCTGTGTCCACGAAACTTTAGAGTTAACGCCGCGGCAGGAAGCGCGTTTTGTTACAAAGTTATAAACACCGCCCTTGCCGTTTTTGTCGCCGGGGTACCAGTTTTGCACTGTGGAATATTTCACCTCGGCATTGTTTAATACAACAATTTCAACTATTGCCGCATGGAGTTGATTTTCATCGCGTTGAGGAGCGGTGCAACCCTCCAGATAAGAAACATAACTGTCATCATCGGCAATAATCAAAGTGCGCTCAAACTGACCGGTATTTTTGGCATTGATGCGAAAATAGGTCGAAAGTTCCATCGGGCAGCGCACGCCCTTGGGGATATAAACAAACGACCCGTCGGTAAATACCGCGGAATTGAGGCAGGCAAAGAAGTTGTCCGTGTATGGCACGACCGAACCTAAGTACTGTTTAACCAAGTCGGGATGATTGCGCACCGCCTCTGATATAGAGCAGAAAATAACGCCTTTTTCGGCTAATTTGGCGCGGTATGTGGTAGCCACAGAAACGCTGTCAAAAACGGCATCAACCGCAACCACACCGGCGAGTGCCTCCTGTTCCTTTAAGGGGATTCCCAGTTTGTCATAGGTTTTCAAAAGCTCCGGGTTTACCTCATCAAGGCTTTTGGGGGCAGCCTTCTGTTTGGGTGCAGAATAGTAATATAAATCCTGATAATCAATTTTATCGTAAGTCAATTTTGCCCAAGCAGGCTCGGTCATGGTCTGCCAAAACTCAAACGCTTTCAAACGTCGTTCCAAAAGCCAATCAGGCTCCCCCTTTTTAGCGGAAATCAGGCGAATAATATCGGCTGATAAACCTTTAGGAGCGGTGTCGGAATCAATATCGGTAACAAAGCCGTATTTGTACTTGTCGCCGCTTTCATCAATTATCTGTTTTATTTCTGCCTTATCGTTCATCTGTTATTTGTCCTTATTTGAGCGAATTTACTTTTATTGCTTTAAAATTGCAAGGAATATTTTAATTTTTTGCATTTTTTTATTTACATTGCCGTTTTTTTATGTTAACTTGAAAAGCGAAGTGAGTGAAAAACCGCTTTGAGGTGTGGAAACCTCTTCTGGGACGTTTAGAAAAACGCAAAACTTCTGGCTGATTATGGCCGGAAGGTCGGGGAATATAAAGAATACCCGGCACTGTCTCCCAGAGCAGTTTCCAACTTCCGACCACCTCGCGGGTTTTAATGCCCAGAAGGTGGTTTTTCTTTATAACGTTAATAAAAGAAGGAAGTTTATAAAATGAAAAATTATATTTTAATGCTGGGGGTTGCAAGCGTTGCTTTAGGCTCTTACTGTGCCTATGCAGGAAATTCCGCCACAATGACCGTTACCGCAACAATAGCCCACGATGTAAGCTTGACCAAAACAAGAGATTTAAGCCTTGGCACCATTACCATAAATCCGGCAACAGAGGAGGAAACCTATTGGTTCTACAGCGATTCGGGTGTTTATCGTTTAGATTATGGAGATGGTATTGTGTCCGCTTCTAATGCTACTGTCGGTACTTTTACTGCTAATATCCCAAATCCTTCAGCTTGCAACACGGGAACCGAATCTTGCGGAGGATTAAGTATTACCGGAAACTATGAGGGGTATATTGATAACCTCTTTGGCGGAAGTGATGGTGGTAATTCCTGTGATTTTCATATTAAGTACAGCGGAACGGAAAACAGCTTTAATGTGTTTCCTGATCATTGTTGGATAGATGAAAACAAAATGTCTTCCGTCACCACCGGTTCGCATACCGGAACTTTGACTATTTCCTATACTCCGAGCTGAAACAAAATCATAAGGAACACCAAAAGGGCGGAGATTAACTCCGCCCCGTAAATAAATGCTAAAAAGTTTTCAGCAAATACTCGCTTACCGCGCTGACGTAAAATGCCGGATCGCTTATCGGTTCGCCCTCGGCAATTTTGGCTTGGTCAAGCAATATCTTGGCGATTTTGGCAATTTCTTCCTTGTTCTTTTCGTCCTCCATTGCCTCGCTCATCTTGATAATTAACGGATGATAGGGGTTTACTTCCAAAATGCGGTTGGAATTAAAGGCGGTTTGTTGCTGATGATTGCGCATCAAACGTTCAAGATGAATGCTCATCTGCCCGCTTTCAACATTTAAGGCAACAGGAGCGGAAGTCAGTTTTTCGGTTGGTTGAACCTTGCCGAGTTCATCTTTGAATAATTCGCCCATAAAATTAAGGAGTTTATCAAAACTGCCCTCATCGGCCTTTGCCCCATCGCGGGTTATTTGCCAATTTTCATCGGCTTGGGAAATATGTTTAATCGGTTTTCCCTTATAATTAGCTAAAGTCTGTGTCCAAAACTCATCAATCGGATCGATCAACAGCAAGACTTCGCGACCGTTTTTCTTAAAAATTTCCAACTGCGGATTATTGCTTAAAACTTTGACATCATCTCCGGTGATATAGTAAACGGCGTTTTGGTCTTTCGGCATACGTTTGATATAATCATCCAAAGAGGTTAGCTTGTTTTCATCGTTTGTGGAATAAAACAAAGAAAGTCCGGCGATTTCTGCGCGGTTGGAATAGTCTTCATAAATTCCCTCTTTGAACGCTGTGCCGAAATTCTGCCAGAACTTTAGGTAATCTTCATAGTTTTCCATACGTTTTTTCAAATCTTTCAGGAGCCTTCCGACAATACCGTTGCGGATTTTAGCAATAAGGGCATTTTGCTGCAGCATTTCCCGCGAGATATTAAGCGGCAAATCAGAAGAATCAACGATTCCCTTAACAAAACGTAAGTAATTGGGCATTAAATCTTCAACCTTATCGGAAATAAACACCCTGTTTACATAGAGTTTTAAGCTTTGCTTGCGGTCGGGCTGGAAAAGATCATAAGGCTGTGTGGAGGGAATAAACAATAAAGAAGTATATTCCATACTTCCCTCGGCCTTAAAGTGCAGGGTCAGCCACGGATCGTCAAAATTATGCGAAATGTGTTGATAAAAATCTTTATACTGCTCGGGGGTTATTTCGCTTTTGTTTTTGACCCACAATGCCGAAGCGGTATTAACAACCTCTCTTCCCGCCTCGCCTAAATCAAGCTCAATGGGATAGTTGATATGATCGGAATAAGTGCGAATAAGGTGACGCAGATAAATCGTATCGGTAAAGTTTTTATCTTCAGGTTTGAGATAAAGTTTAATCTCAAACCCGATGGATTCTTTTTGGTCAGGCTCAATTTCAAAACCGTCAACACCGTTTGAAATCCACTTATAAGCTTCTTCTTCGCCGGCTTTTTTGGTGATAATTTCCACCTTGTCGGCAACCATAAACGCCGAGTAAAACCCAACTCCGAACTGCCCGATTAAATCGGCAGCCGCGCCGTTTTCTTTCATATTGGCAATAAAATCCGAAGTGCCGGACTTGGCAATTACGCCCAAGTGATTGATAAGATCATCTTTGTTCATCCCGATTCCGTTGTCGCTGACGGTTAAGGTATTGTTTTTTTCATCGGGTGTTACGGTTATTTTAAGCTCACCGTTATTTACGGCAATATCCGGTTTGGTAAGCATTAAATATTTTAACTTATCGCAGGCATCCGAAGCGTTGGAAATCAATTCCCGCAGAAAAATATATTTTTCCGAGTAAAGCGAGTTAACCACAATGTTTAACATCTTATTGACTTCGGCCTGAAAGCTCATTTTTTCGCTCATTTATCTCTCCTTATGCAGATTTTTTTAATATATGGGATTTTTAAAACGCAATCGCAAGTGCGTTTTGTAATTTTTTACTTGATTTTATCTTAAATATGGTTAGATTGAGGGCTGAATAATAATCTTATAGAGGAGATAAACCATGGTTTCTGTCGTTAATGACAACTGCATTAAATGCAAATCTTGCGCTGACGTATGTCCGGTTGACGCTTTCCACGAAGGCGAAACCCAATTGGTAGTTGATCCGGATACCTGCATCAGCTGCGGCGTTTGCATTTCCGAATGCCCGCAAGAAGCAATCAGCCCCGAAGAAGAGGCCGATCCGCATTGGGTTGCGTTTAATGCCGAGAATGCCAAAAAATGGCCGAACGCTAACGAATAAAAACAAGGGAGGATATTTCCTCCCTTTTTTGTTATACTAAAAAAATAAATATTTTTTATAACTTTTTGCTTGATTGACAATAAAACCTATGATATAGTTACTTTGAAACAGGGAAATCCTGTTTTGGGGTGTGATGACCTCGCAATTGACGTTTATAAAGAAAAACGTAAAAATTCTTCCTGCTATAAAATGGCCGGAAGGTCGGGAAATAGGGGATAACCTAATACTCGGCACTGGTTCAATTGTCAGTCATCAACTTCCGACCACCTCTAGGGTTTATGCCTCAAAAGGTGGTTTTCTTTTAATGTTAACAAAAAAGAATTATAAAGGAAGTAAGAAAGATGAACAAATATATTTTAATGATAGGTCTTGCAAGCGTTGCCCTTGGCTCGTATTGTGCGTATGCGGGAAATTCGGCAACAATGACCGTTACCGCCACGATTGCCCACGACGTGAGCTTGAGTGTTACGCAAGATTTAGACCTTGGCACCATTACCATCAATCCGGCATTTGACGGAGCAGCTACAGTGTGGCATTACAGAGCTTCGGGAGTAATTAGTTTCGATCCTCAAGGAGCTATCGTATCGGCAGGAAACGCAACAGTTGGCACTTTTACTGCTAATATTCCTAATCCGGCCGATTGTGATGGAACTGCTGACTGCGGAGGATTGAGTGTTGATGATACTATTGGCAATTTCTTCGGCGGAAGTGATTATACTAATAATTGTGACTTTCAAATTCAATACAGCGGATCAGCTAATACATTTAAGGTTTATCCTGATGTTTGCTATATAGGCGATATATCCAAAGTCACTACCGGCACGCATTCGCATACTTTAACCATCTCTTACAATCCGGAATAAAAATAAAGATAAAAAATAAACTTCCTGTAACGATGAACAGCCGGCGGGATTCGCCGGCTGTTCATTTTTGGTAAAGCAAACTTTTTATTCGGGATAGAGTTCATCACGAACAATCTTGCGCAATTCGTCTATTGCCACCAATTCTTGATGTTCGTTCATATAGTGCCAATAAAGCCAGCCGTTGCAAGCCGGAGCATTTTGCGCCGCAGCTCCCATTTGGTGAATCGAGCCGTTGCCGAATGTTGAAATCAAGCTTCCGTCCGAGCGGATAAGAGCCGAAACATCGCCCTTGGCATCGTAAAGTTTATCGCCGACATTAAGCAATCCGCACTCAATAACGCTTCCAAACGGTACGCGGGGTTGACGTTTTTTGGTGGTGAAGTTAAGGCAGGCGTTGCTGCGTATTCTTTCAACTTCCGCGATTCGGGCTTTGGCTCCCGCAACATAAGTTGCATCGCGCTCAATACCGATAAAATTACGCCCGATTTTTTTGGCAACCGCGCCGGTGGTTCCGGTACCGAAAAACGGATCTAAAACCACATCGCCGACATTTGAAGATGCCATCAAAACCCGATACAAAAGAGCCTCCGGCTTTTGGGTGGGATGAAGTTTTGCGCCGTCTTGCCCTTTCAGTCTTTCCTTTCCGGTGCAAATCGGAAGCTGCCAATCACTGCGCATTTGCACATCTTCGTTCATGGCTTTCATTGCCTCGTAATTGAAAGTATATTTTGACTTCGGCGATTTTGCCGCCCAAATCAATGTTTCATGAGCGTTGGTAAAACGTGTTCCCTTAAAATTGGGCATGGGATTGGTTTTATTCCAAATAATATCATTTAAAATCCAAAAGCCCAAATCCTGCAGGATATATCCTACTCTGAAAATGTTGTGATAAGAGCCGATAACCCAAATTGTACCGTCTTCTTTTAAGACTCTGCGGGCGGCTGTCATCCAAGCTTTGGTGTATTCATCGTATTCCTTGAGGCTGGAAAAATTGTCCCAATCTTCATAAACCCCGTTTACTGAGGAATTATCGGGGCGGGTTAACGAATCGCCCAATTGCAGATTGTAAGGAGGATCGGCAAAAATAACGTCAACGGAATTTTCTTCCATTTCGTTCATAATTTTGACACAGTCGTCGTTAATGACAGTGTTGAGAATGGTTTTATTCATTTTTAACAGCTTTATTTTGTTTAATTATGAAACGCATTATGCCAAAAAGAAGTTACAAAAACATTAACGCCGCCAACGAAAATTAAGCTCAAAATGTATTGACAAAGCACATAATTTGACTTATATTGTAATTACAATCTGATTGCGAAGAGGTGAAAATGGTTAATTTAACAGTGAGAATAGACGAGAATTTGAAAGCCGATGCCGAAGCTGTATTGGCGCGTTTGGGTTTGACGGTATCAGATGCGGTGCGACTGTTTTTGGCACAAATCAGAAATACACGGAGCATACCTTTTGAACTGAAAGTTTATGACGAGCCAAACGAGAATTTGGAAAAAATTATAACTGAGGCGGAAAAAGAAAATAAAGCCGGCAAATTGCCATCTTTCAAATCGGTTGAAGATTTGGTCGGCTATTTAAATGAGAATTAAAATGTATGTACTAAAACCATCAACTCAATTTAAAAAGGATTATAAATTGTGCCAAAAGCGCGGCTGTAATATGGCTAAAATGCACGCCGTTTTTGAGATTTTATCATCAGGTAAGATGATTCCGGCGGAGTATCATGACCACCCTTTGGGCGGCAAATATAAAGGATACAGGGATTTACATATTGAGCCTGATTGGGTGTTGATTTATAAAGTGGAAGGAAATAGTATTGTGTTGCTGACTGCAACGGGAACGCATGCCGATTTATTCAAGAAATAGTGCTAAAAACGAACAGCCGGCGGAAAACGCCGGCTGTTCATCGTTACAGGAAGTTTATTTTTTATCTTTATTTTTATTCCGGACTGTAAGAGATGGTAAAAGTATACGAACGCGAGCCGGGAGTGACTGTAGATGCATCTTCTATTATGCAACCATCAGGCATCACCTCAAAGCTATTTCCACTTCCGTATTTGTTGTAAATAGCAAACCAGCAATAATTGCTATTATCACTGCCAAAAATTTTAACCACGCCACCCTCCTCTAGCTGTAGTCCTCCGCACGACCAATTTGCCATATTGCAATCTTCCGGATTGGGGATATTGGCGGTAAAAGTACCGATGGTGGCATTATCTGCAGAAACAACTGCATATCCAGTGTCATAACTAGGCACACCCGCATTATAATACCACTCTGTATCCGTTCCGGCATAAGCTGGGTTAATGGTAATTGTACCCATATTTATATCGCCGGTTTTGGTAAGGCTAACATCGTGGGCAATTGTGGCGGTTACGGTCATTGTTGCCGAATTTCCGGCGTAGGCACAATAAGAACCAAGGGCAACCCCTGCAACACCGAGCATTAAAATATATTTGTTCATATTCTTTACTTCCTTTATAATTTTCTTTTTCTGTTAACACTAAAAAGAAAACCACCTTTGGGCGTAAAACCCTGAAGGCGGTTGGAAGCTCAAAACTACTAACTGATGTAGTGCAAGGTATTCTTTATATTCCCCTGCCTTCCAACCATAAAGATCGGATATATACCGATTTACGTTTCGGTACAAACGTCAGTTACGAGGTTTTGAGACCTCAAAGCGGTTTTTCACTCGCTTCAAAGTCAATATAACATAAGTTTTATTGATTGGCAAGCAAAAAGTTATAAAAAAATTATAAAAATTAGCTCGTTGCCAAAAATATATATTGACAAATTTTGTCCAAAATGGTACCTTAAAACAGGTTTAACCTTGAGGTGCATTATGAAAAAAACTTTATTGGGATTGGCATTGCTTGCCGGATTAAGCACAGATACAAAAGCCGAAGAAATATTAAATGCGGGTTTGACATCCGATTCGCCTAAAACCGAGCAACGATCCGACAGTACGGTTTCGGTGTGCGGCAGTTATCAGGGAGTTAATTTTGAGGTTGACCGCAAAACACATAAAGTTTCTTTTCCATCACTTGATGATAAAAAGAAATTCAGCACATTGGTTGAGGATTTTGCCGCTCGCCGTCAAATGCCCGTAAAGGTGGCAAAAGATATTGCCGAACGCTTGGCGGCCGTGCAGATTATCAAAAAATACGCCGACCCGAAACAGACGCAGTTTGCGGCTTCCGATGAGGAATTTGCCAAACAGCTCACCAAAGATGCGCAATATATTAAAACCCATGGCGCACAAGCTTTTTATGACAATATTATGAGTAAAAAAAGCACAACCGTAGATTTTGAACAGGCAAGGCAGAACCTTGTGCATAACAAGACCTACCGCGCCTCGCCGTCGGTTTCCTATCAGGTTTCTGGGAAGGGTGAAGTAGTTATTCTTGATGCCCGTCCCGACGGGAGGGTCATTCAGTCCTTAATGCCCCATTATGAAAGAGAAAATTCGGATAAGGTGTCCAAATATGGTATTTATATCGCCTATAAGGACGATAAAGGAATGTATCATTGCGGCGGCAGCATTGCCAGAACTGCAAATGCGGCGCATTTGGCTGAAACAGCGGCATTAAATAACCTTTATGTAACCGATGTTATCGCCTCTCATATTGCTTCCCGTCAAGCTCAAGGTGAAGTTTTAACCTCGGGCGAGGAGGCGGTTTTAAGACTCAATGCCCAACTTTTAAAAAAGCACGGCATTATGCACGATAAAAACGGTTCTCTTATTCGTACTCCGCAAAACACTTCCAAATCACGGCATAAAACACAAAGTTATTAAAAAACACGCACATTTTTAAAAATAGATGTTGTAATTTATTTTTAATTGTTATATCTTGCAGGGCGTTATAAGCCGTTTGGTCGGCCTTGCCGGGTGGGTAAAGTGTTGAAAATATAGGCCTGCAAGCGTTGACCGCCGCCGTTTTTCATTGCGAAAAGCGTGCTTTGAGGCTTGTAACAATTGGTTTTTAAACCGGAGAGAATTTTGATTTTATATGAGAGAACCAAACAAATAAGTAAGCAATATCCGTTCTCTTTATAAAAAAGGATTAAAATACCGCGGTATGACCGCAAGAAAAAATTCTGTCCGTATTTTAATACCGCGGATAATGCGGTTTACGGAGTTAGTAGTATGACAAAAAGAATGTTGATTGACGATACCCAGCCGGAAGAAACAAGGGTTGTGGTGATGGACGGTGCCAAGATTGAAGATGTTGAGTTTGAATCGAGTTTTCGCCGTCAGATTAAGGGAAATATTTATCTTGCCAAAGTGATGAGGATTGAACCCTCACTGCAGGCCGCTTTTGTGGATTATGGCGGAAATCGTCACGGTTTTTTGGCTTTCGGGGAAATACATCCCGATTATTATAATGTTTCGGATGAGGTTTTGCACGCCTGCGAGCAGGAAGCAGACGAGATTATCGAAAATAAAAAGCAGATAGCAAAGGAACGCGAGATTGAACGCACCCGCCGTGCGGAAGCAAGAGCCGCCCGCCGTGCCAAATATTTGGCGGAAATGGAGGCTCTCAAGCAAGAAGAGGACAAAAAGCAAGAAGCCGCGGCAGATGAGAACAAAGAAGAGCAAGCTCCGCTTAATGATGATACCTCATCTTCACAGGATGAGCTTGCCATTGAGGTTGTTTTGCCCGATGCAACAAATGCTCCCGCACATCCTCGCCGCGGCAGAAGAGCCAAAAAAGCCCTTACGGAAGACAATGCAGAGGCAAAAGAAAATAAAGAAGCTCCCGTTTCGGAAGAAGAAAACGATGAAGCCAAAACACAAGAGCAGGCACCGCGCCGCGGGCGCAGGCGCAAAGCCCCCAAAACTTTAAGCGACAGCGAGGGAATAGAGGCAGGGGATACCATCAGCGATAATGATAAGATAAGCGATGAAATCCCCGAGAAAGAGGAAGTAAGCCGCGGCAATGCCAATGATGACGATATTGCGCTTGATGATGAAGATGAGGCGGATGAAGATTGGGAAGCCCAGAAAAAGCTTCTTACCATGCGCAAGCTTTTCCATTGCAGCCATATTCAGGAAGTAATCCGCGAAGGGCAGTTGATGTTGGTGCAGGTGGTTAAAGAAGAACGCGGCAATAAAGGGGCGGCATTGACCACTTATTTATCGCTTGCGGGCAGATATTGCGTTTTGATGCCCAACCGCATTAAAAGCGGCGGTGTATCGCGTAAAATCACCAATGCCCAAGACCGCAAACGTTTGAAAAACATTATCGGCGAACTGCCGATGGCTCAAGAAATGTCCATCATCGTCCGCACTGCCGGCGAAGAAAAGACCAAAGCCGATATTATCCGTGATTACAATTACTTAATCCGCACATGGAATCAAATCCGCATAGACTCGCTTAAACTCAAAGCTCCGGCATTGATTTACGAAGAGGGTAACCTCATCAAACGCGCTCTGCGAGATATGTTTACCAAAGAGATTTCAGAAATTATAGTTGACGGTGAAAGTGCTTTCAAATCGGCGCGCAGTTTTATGAAAATTTTGTCGCCGCATAATATGAAAAAGCTGAAATCCTGTAAGCCGGGAGAAGCTCCGTTGTTTCAACGTTTCCAAGTTGAAAGCCAGCTTGATAAGCTCCATAATCCCAATGTTTCGCTTGCCTCCGGCGGTTATTTGGTCATTAACCCGACCGAGGCTCTTGTGTCCATTGATGTAAACTCCGGACGCGCCACCAAGGAAAGCGACTTGGAGGAAACCGCGCTTAAAACCAATTTGGAAGCGGCGGATGAGATTGCCAGACAATTAAAAATGCGCAACCTCGCCGGACTTATCGTGATTGATTTTATTGATATGGAAGATCCGCACAATAATTTAGCGATTGAAAAGCGGATGAAAGAGGCAATGAAAAACGACCGCGCCCGTGTACAGATAAGCAAAATGAGCTGTTTCGGGTTGCTGGAAATTTCAAGACAACGTTTGCATTCTTCGTTTTTGGAGAGCAATTATTTGGTTTGCCCGCACTGCCACGGACGCGGAATTATCCGTACTTTAAGCTCGGGTGCCATGTCTATCCTGCGTGTTTTGGAAGAAGAGGGAATGCGCGGACGTTCTTCTGTTGTCAATATTTACATTCCGCAGGATTATGTTGCTTATTTATTGAATCAGAAGCGGCAAGCTTTAAGCGAAATTGAAAAACGCTATAATATGAGTATTATCATCAGTGCCGATCCGGCAATCAAAAATATTTCCGATTATCGGCTTGAACGCACCAAAAACACCAATTCCGGCGATGAGGATAAAACAACGGTTATCCGCAGTTATGAAGAGGAGGAAAGAGAGAATACCAAGCAGACAGAGCAGGATTTTGCCAAATCAGAGGAGGAAAACACATCTCCTGCCGAGCAAGAAGAGCATCACTATCGCCGCAAGGGACGGCGCAATCGTTTTGAACGTCGCCGCGGTCGCCGTGATTTTGAAGAAAAAAAACCGCAGGAAATAAAAGAAGAACCGCAAAACGAGCCTTTAGAAGAGCAACCGAAAAAGAAGGTGTCTTGGTGGAAAAGGCTTATCAACGGATAAAATTTTTATTTATGATTGCTTTGCTATGGGCGTTCATGCTGCCCATAGCATCGTCTTTTGCCTTATCATTGATTTCCGATGAGGAAACGGAAGTGTTTTTAGCTGAAACCGTGCGCCCTCTTTTTTTGGCGGCAGGGCTTTCTTTTGATACAAGACGGATTTTTATTGTCAATGACAAAGCCTTAAACGCGTTTGTCAGTGATGGCAATAATATGTTTGTAACCTCAGGAACCATAATGAACGCAGACAGCCAAAACGAGCTTATGGGAGTTTTGGCGCACGAAACCGGTCATATTGAGGGCGGACATATCTTACGTCATAAAATCAAGACCAGAGAAGTCGAAACAATAAGCCTTGCTTCCATGCTTTTGGGCGGTGCGGCAGGATTGGCGGCAGGGCGCGCCGATGTGAGTTTGGCGGCGATTTTGGGGGCGCAGGGGCAAGCGTATGCCAGCCTTTTATCCTATCAGGTAAGCGAAGAGCGCAGTGCCGACGAAGCGGCGGTGAAACTCTTAAAACAAGTCAATCAATCTCCGCGCGGACTTTTTAATTTTATGAAAAAAATCCAAAAACAAAATACTTTGCAGGGGATTGAGGAAAGCAGTTATTTTCGCACCCATCCGGTAACAAGCGAACGTCTGTCTTTTTTGGAAAAGGCAACCCGTGATTATAAAGGTAATCCCGCAGGCAGAGAAGAAAATGATTTTTTGCGCGTTAAGGCAAAATTGTATGCGTATATAAGTGAGCCTAAAAAAACTTTTATTAAATACAAAGAAAATGACACTTCGATTCCCGCCCGATATGCTCGGACAATCGCTCATTTTAAGCAACTGAAAATGAAAGAGGCTCTTGCTGACATTCAAGGGTTGATTGAAGAAGAACCGAACAATCCCTATTTCTGGGAATTAAAAGGGCAGATGTTGCTTGAAACCTCGCGCATTGCTCCGGCAGTTGAGGCTTATCGGCAGGCTTTGAAATTGCATCCCGATTCGGCAATTTTCAAGCTTAATTTGGCGCAGGCATTGTTGGAAAACTCGCCTGATGAGGCAACTCAAGGACAGATTGTCAATCTTCTTAATCAAGTTTTGATATACAATCCGAACAGTTATGCGTGGATATTGCTTTCTCGGGCATACGGTCTGCAAAAAGATGCGGCGGGTTATAATTATGCGGCGGCGCAGGCAAGCTTTTTAAGCGGAGATTTACGCTTGGCAAAAAAACAGCTTCAACAGGCACTGCAATCCTCACCCTCGCAGGCAATTCGTCTTAAAGCCGATGATCTTATGCAGCGTATATCGGATGAAGAGAAAAAATCTGCGCAATCCCGCTGATTTTTTACTTGATTTAAGCAAAAAACTGTTTTAGTATGAATCTTGAAGTGAAGAATTTTCACTTTGAGGTGTGACAGCCCCTATCAAAGCGTTTTTAAGAAAAACGTAAAAATTCTTCCTGCTATAATGGTTGGAAGGCAAAGGAATAAGAGATACCTCAAATACTTTGCACTGTTCTTTGATACAGCTGTCAACTTCCAGCCACCTCGCGGAGTACATCTCCAACGGGTGGTTTCTTTTTATAACCGCAAAGAAACCATAAAAGGAAGTTTAGATGACAAACAAAACTTTTTTAATTCTTTTATTATTAGGCGTATCATATACCGCCTATAATGTAAGCGCAGTGTCCGAAAATTTTGCAATCTCCACTACTATCGACCACGAAATTGTTTTAAGCAATTTCAAAACCGCAAGTGCGGATGCAAATTTAGATGTAACCGGAAATATAAGCCTCGGCACAATTTACATTAACCCCAACGGAACCGAAGAGTCTTGGTGGTCTTATGATGATGCGGGGCAGGTTGCTGGTTTGAACGGAGATATTGTTGTTAAAGCTGATAACATCAATTTCGGTACCTTTAGCGCAAATGTTTCCAATCCGCAAGCTTGCAACGGAAAAAGTACATCTTGTGCGGGTTTATCCACTCGGAGACATGTCGTGATGTTCGGGGCAACGTATTGGTATGATAGTTATTGTAATTTTTACATAAAATACAGCGGGAGCGGCAATGTATTTAAGGTATTCCCGCATTGCATAATATACCATGTTTCATCTGTCAGCAGAGGCTATCACAGCCAGACTTTTGACATCTCCTATACGGCGGAATAAATTTTCATAAAAAGGGTTTATTTTTTGGATAGCTTTGATTATATCTGCAGGCAAAAAGGAGAAAATTATGCCCGTAAAACCGAAAATAAGCCGCCGTCCCTACCACAACAAAGGTCTTTTATACCGTTTTTGGAAGTTCTTATTAAGTGATACCATGGCCTTTATGATGGGTATTTTAGCCATTATCATCGGTTATTATCAATTTTATATATCGCGCCCGATTTTGGAATATTCCACCGTAACCGGCAAGCTTATTTCATCTTCAGCCCCCGATTCGGGGCTTCACCTGCATATTAACGGGACTAACTACCAAAATATCTATAAATCAACCGTATCACTTACCAATAACGGCGAAGAAGCACTTTCGGGAGAAGATGTTTCTCCTTTGGGGCATGATCCGATTCGTATTCCCATCCCGCAGAATGTTAAAATATTGTATTACGGCATTGATTATGACAACACCTCGCCCGAGGTTGATGCCAAGCTTTTGCGTGAAGATAAAGATATTGTTATCAAATTCGGCTATCTAAATCCCGGAAATTCCATTGCCGTTAATCTTTTCAGCGAACAGGATTTTGAAAATTATAAGGTTGTCGGCTCGGCGGTCGGAGTTAATCAAATCACCAAAAGCTTAAATAATCATCAAAGCCGTAAAATTCTGGTTTTGGGCATAATGCTGATTTTATCGTGCTATATTCTTTTTACATTGCTTTATTTTCATAAGCACCGCCGCTTGCCTCGGATATAAAATTTTTTAGGCCGAAAAAAACTCCGCCAAATTGACGGAGTTTTTTCTAAATAGGCTTAACTCGGGTTATACTCAATGGTCAACGTTCCCGAATGCGAGCCGGCGGTAACGGAAGAGATATTGGATATCCAGCAATTTTGAGGAAATATCTTGAAGACATTTCTGCTTCCGCTATATTGAATATAAAAGGAACAGGCATTACTCTCATCATTTCCGCCAAAGAAATTAGAAATATCATAGGAGTCATTTCCTGTTACACTCAATCCTCCACAGGAATTATTGAAAACATTGCAATCTTCCGGATTGGGAATATTAGCAGTAAAAGTACCGACTGTGACATTAGGAGCAGACACAAGCGCACCTTGAGAGGCAACAGATATTCCGGCACTGTCATAACCCCAATCTGTATCATTACCATCATAAGCTGGGTTAATGGTAATTGTACCCATATCTATATCTTGAATAACGCTCAAACTAACATCGTGGGCGATTGTTGCGGTAACGGTCATTGTGGCGGAATTGCCGGCGTAGGCACAGTATGAACCTATGGAAACTGCGGCAACGCCGAGTAATAAAATATATTTTTTCATCATCTAAACTTCCTTATCTATTGTTAACAAAGAAAATCACCCCGACAAATAGACGAGGTGATTGGAAGTTTCAGACTGTCATGTATAACAGTGTATGGTATTTGGTTGAAACCTTATTTCCATACCTTCCAACCATAATACGGTCAGAAGTAGTTTTATGTCTTTGCGGACAATACATGAGAGGTCTGAAAACCTCAAAGTGACCTTTCATTCACTTCATTTTCTACCCTAGCATAAAAAATCTTTTATGTAAAGCAAAATTTTGCACTTTTTGCTTTTCCTTTTTTTACTTCTCCTCCCGAGGTCAAGCCACCAATTGTCATCAATCCCGCCCCTTGTCGTCCTGAACTTGTTTCAGGACCTCTAACCTAGATGCTGAAACAAGTTCAGCAAGACAAGCGGGGACTTGATGTCAAAAGACCCAATGACCTCGTTCGTTCCTCGCTCGGAGGGGTGACGAGGAGGGAAAAATCTCAAAAACAGATGCTGAAACTTTGACATTGGGGTGATTATCGGGTTAAATTCGATGATGATATAGGCTGCTTTGGCAAGCAAAAAACTCCGGCTTTGCAGTCGGAGTTTTTTTGTTGAAAAGAAGATAAAACTAATCGTCTTTTTCTTGAGTTTCCGGCTCATTAACCTCGTCGATGTTGAGGTCGCTGTCATCGGCAACGCTCATCCCCAAAACTTCAGAACCGGTTTCATTTTCCAGTTCTTCTTCGTCTTCGGAGTCAGCATCAAGCCAAGTTACCGAAACAACCTTTTCGCTTTCAGCGGTGCGGAACAAGATAACACCTTGTGTCTTACGTCCGGCAATACGGATATCTTCAACCGGCATACGGATAAGTTTGCCGCCGTCGGTTACCATCATAATTTGGTTGTCGTTCTCAATCGGGAATGAGCTGACGACTTCTTTATTACGAGGAGACATCTCCATGTTGGCAATGCCTGTTCCGCCGCGACCGGTTACGCGATATTCATAAGAAGACGAGCGTTTGCCATAACCGGTGCAGGTAACAGTCAAGATAAACTGTTCATTGGCCTGCATTTCGGCAAATTTTTCTGCAGTCAACAAGTTAAGCAGACCTGTATCTTCGGCCTTAATGCCGGCTTCGCCGCCGTGTTCGGCTTCCATACGTTTAATAGCAGAAACAATTTTGGTGTACTCATCGCGCTCTTCAGATGTAGCATCGCTGTGGTTTAATACCGACATTGAAATAACTTCGTCTTTGTCCGCAAGTTTGATACCACGAACACCAACCGAATTACGTCCGACAAAAACACGAACTTCGGTAACCGGGAAACGTATGCATTTACCGCTACGGGTTGCCAACATTACGTCATCTTTTTCGGTACAGATACGAACGTTAATCAGCTTGTCGTTGTCATCGAGCTTCATCGCAATTTTACCGTTGGACTGAATGTTTACAAAGTCCATCAGGCTATTGCGGCGAACCATACCGCTCTTGGTCGCAAACATGATTGACAAGTTCTTGCAGTCGGCTTCTTTTTCCGGCAACGGCATAATGGTGGTAATGTTCTCGCCCTCGTCCAGCGGAAGTAAGTTTACAAACGGCTTGCCCTTTGAGGTAGGCGATCCAAGCGGAAGTTTGTAAACTTTGAGCTTGTAAACCAAACCTTTGGAAGAGAAGAACAAAACCGGCGTATGCGTTGAGGTTACAAACAAGCGAGATACAAAATCTTCCTCTTTGGTGGTCATACCCGACTTGCCTTTGCCGCCGCGTTTTTGCGCTTTGTAGGCATTGAGCGGAACGCGTTTGATATAGCCGGCCTCGGTTACGGTAACGACCATATCTTCACGCTGAATAAGAGATTCAACATCTTGCTCAAACTCAAATTCTTCAATCTTGGTCAAGCGCGGAGTTGCGTATTCGTCTTTAATGGCTACCAATTCATCACGCATAATGCCATAGAGTTTTTCACGGCTTCCCAAAATCGAGAGGCATTCTTTGATTTCATCACCCAAGTTATACAACTCTTGGTGAATTTTATCACGCTCCAAACCGGTCAAACGCTGCAATCTCAAGTCCAAAATGGCTTTGGCTTGCGCTTCGGACAAGTGATAATGCCCGTTTTCAACCTTGCGGTCAGGCTCGTCAATCAAAATAACCAAAGGCTCAACATCGCCGGCAGGCCATGCCCTTGCTAATAGAGCATCTTTGGCTTCTTGCGGAGACGGTGCGGTACGAATAAGTTCAATTACGGGGTCAATGTTTTCAACCGCGATTGCAAGACCAACCAATGTGTGCGCCCTGTCGCGCGCTTTGTTCAGTTCATAAATGGTGCGGCGGCGGATAACTTCTTCCCTAAACTCAATGAAAGCCGAGATAATGTCTTTTAAGTTAAGCATCATTGGGCGACCGCCGTTGATAGCAAGCATATTCATACCAAAACTGGTCTGCAAAGGTGTGAGTTTGTAGAGTTGATTCAAAATTACATCGGCCTGAACGTCTTTTTTGACCTCAATAACTACGCGAACACCCTGACGGTCAGACTCATCTCGGATATCGGAAATGCCTTCAACTTTCTTTTCTTTAACCAGCTCGGCAATACGCTGAACCATAGCGGCTTTGTTGACTTGATAAGGAATTTCGTGAACAATGATGGCCTCTTTATCCTTGCGGATTTCTTCGATGGTGCATTTTGCACGCATAACCACAGAACCGCGGCCGGTGTAATATGCCGATTTGGCACCGCTTTGCCCCAAAATTAAGCCGCCGGTCGGAAAATCAGGTCCGGGGACATAATGAATAAGCTCATCAATGGTAATATCCGGATTGTCAATATATGCACAGCAAGCTGAAATTACCTCGCCCAAGTTGTGCGGCGGAATATTGGTAGCCATACCGACGGCAATACCATTGGTGCCGTTAACGAGCAAGTTAGGATAACGAGCAGGCAAAACAACAGGCTCTTGCAAGCTCTCATCATAGTTAGGCATAAAGTCAACTGTATCTTTGTCAATGTCTTCAATCAACGCATGGGCAACTTTGGCAAGTCTGGCCTCTGTATAACGCATAGCCGCTGCACCATCACCATCCATTGAACCAAAGTTTCCTTGTCCGTCAACCATCGGCACACGCATGGCAAACGGTTGCGCCATACGAACCATTGCATTATAAACCGAACTGTCGCCATGGGGGTGATATTTACCCAAAACATCACCGACGATACGGGCTGATTTACGGAACGGGCGATTGTAGTCATAACCATTCTCAAACATTGAATAGATGATACGGCGGTGAACCGGCTTTAAGCCGTCGCGAACATCGGGAAGCGCACGGGAAACGATAACGCTCATTGCGTAGTCAAGATAAGAACGGCGCATTTCTTCCGATATGTCAACCGGAGTAATGTCTTGCGCGGGCTTATCAACGGCATTGGCAAGGACGTTTTCTTTGCTGTTTTCTTCTGTCATTTTTTTACCTTATTATCGTTTTAACTTTTGCGTGATACTAACAGAAACTTTAAAAAATAACCATTTTTTTATGCGACTTATCCCCTTAAAAAATGCCGATTTTCTCTCTACGGGGCTAAAATGTGCCTTAAAATTGAAATTTATTAAATTCCATCTTAAAAAGTTAACGGCATTTTATCCCAAAAACACACAGACGGGGATTTTTCCTCCCCGCCTGATTTGATTATTGAGTAATTTGTTTTTAACTTGCGGTATAAGAAATGGTGATGGTTTGTTCATGTGTTCCGGCAACGGTGGACTCTGGAGACTCAAAACCACAACTACTCGGCACAACTTTAAATCTGTTTGAGCTGTCGTGGACTATGTAAAAACTGCATGCATTACTGTCTTCAGGATTGCCGCTTAAAATACCAAATATTTCACTCGGCACACTCAAACCTCCGCAAGTATAACTTGAGCCGTCACAAGCCGAAGGATTGGCAATGTTGGCGGTAAAAGTCCCCGGAGTTGCTGATGTTGCCGCAATTATGGAATCATTTTTACTTTTAACCGTTCCGTCCAAGTTATAAGATACACTACCTATACTCATATCTGCCGGATTGATGGTGATTGTACCGATATTTAAATCGGTAACGCCGCCAAGGCTCACATCATGGGCAATTGTCGCGGTAACGGTCATTGTTGCCGAATTTCCCGCATACGCACAATACGAGCCAAGGGCAATTCCTGCAACGCCGAGTAATAAAATATAATTTTTTATCATCTAAACTTCCTTATCTATTGTTAACAAAGAAAACCACCTTTTGAGGCATAAACCCTAGAGGTGGTCGGAAGCTCGAAACTGTGATGTAAAACAGTGCCGGGTATTCTTTATATTTCCCGACCTTCCAACCATAGCACGGTTAGAAACAATTTTATGTCTTGCCTGACATTACATCAGAGGCTTCGAGACCTCAAAGCGGTTTTTCACTCACTTCAAAAAAAATATACCATAAGTTCTATGCAAAATCAAGCAAAAAGTTTTAGGCTTTAAAAAAATTTTTGATATTATGCAAAAAAAGCTTGAAAAATAAATATTTGCGTGTATAAAAAAGCTTAATTTGCGGCAAGGCGCGTTGCCGCAAAGGTTTTAACCCCGCGCAAGTCCGTCCGCAGCACAGCGGAAATGGCATTTTAACAAAGATTTTTTTATGAATACAGAATTTCAAATTCCCGAGACCGACGAAGTATTTGCCGACCTGCTTAATGAAGAAATGGACGGCAAGAGTTTGATGGGTTCGGTTGTAAAGGGAACCATTGTCAAAATTACCCCCGACTTCATTATGGTTGATGTCGGACTGAAATCCGAAGGCCGTATTCCGGTTCGTGAGTTCGGACAAAATCCCGAATTGAATATCGGCGATACCGTTGAGGTTTATATTGACCGTTACGAAGACAGAGACGGCAATATTGTTTTGTCGCGCGAAAAGGCTCGCCGTGAAGAAGCATGGCAGGATTTGGAAAAAGCTATGAACGCCGGCGAACGTATCAACGGTGTTATCTTCGGACGTGTTAAGGGCGGCTTTACCGTTGATTTGAACGGTGCTATTGCTTTCTTGCCCGGTTCACAGATTGATATTCGCCCGATACGCGATATTTCGCCGTTGATGGGTATTTCACAGCCGTTCCAAATTTTGAAAATGGATAAATTAAGAGGCAATATCGTTGTTTCGCGCCGTGTCGTTTTGGAAGAAACCAGAGCCGAATCCAGAGCCGAACTCATTGATGCCATTAAAGAAGGCTCTGTTCTTGACGGTGTTGTCAAAAACATTACCGATTACGGTGCGTTCATTGACTTGGGCGGTGTTGACGGATTGTTGCACGTTACCGATATTTCTTGGAAACGTATTAACCATCCTGCCGAAGTTTTGACTATCGGTCAGAACGTTAAAGTTCAGGTTATCAAATTCAATGAAGACAATCAGCGTATCAGCTTGGGAATGAAACAGCTCGAGAGCGATCCGTGGCAGAATGTTGAAGAAAAATTCCATGTCGGCGATGTCTGCAAAGGTAAAGTTACCAACATTACCGATTACGGTGCGTTCGTTGAATTGGAAGACGGCATCGAAGGTTTGGTTCACGTTTCCGAAATGAGCTGGACACGCAAAAATGTTCACCCCGGCAAAATCGTTTCCACTTCGCAAGAAGTTGAGGTTAAGGTTTTGGAAGTTGATTCGGAAAAGAGAAGAATCAGCCTCGGCATTAAACAATGCACCGAGAATCCTTGGGCTGCCTATTTGGAAGAACATCCTCTCGGCTCGGTTATTGAAGGTAAAATCAAAAATATCACCGAGTTTGGTTTGTTCATTGGATTGAACGATGAAATTGACGGTATGATTCACCTCTCCGATATTTCTTGGGATAAATCCGGTGAAGAAGCCGTTAAGGACTACACCAAGGGACAAGAAATTCAAGCCAAAATCATTGATGTTGACGTTGAAAAAGAACGTATCAGTTTAGGTATTAAACAGTTGACCGAAGATGCCAACGCCTCGGCTTTCGAGGGCTTGAATAAAGGCGACAACGTTAAAGCCAGCGTTACGGAAGTAACCGAAGACGGCTTGAATGTCGAAGTTAACGGCGTTGCCGGAACCATTAAGAAGTCAGACCTTGCCCGCGAGAAATCCGGACAGGATTTGAACCGCTTTAAGGCCGGCGATGAAGTTGAAGCTAAAATCACCGTTGCCGATAAAAAGAAAGGCAAATTGGTGCTGTCTATCAAAGCTTTAGAAATCGAAGAAGAGAAGAAAGCCTTGGAGGAATACTCCAATACCACTTCCGGCTCTACTTTGGGCGAAGCTTTGGGCGAAGCTTTGAAGAAAAAATAATCGTACCGATTTTTTTTAAGGCGGGGATAAACTCCCCGCCTGATTTGTTTATAAAATATATTCAATTGTTATATCGTCGCTAAAAGTACCTGATTGCGGTACGGTATTATCATTCCATTGAATAAAATCAAATTGAAATTTAAATTTATTACCGGAATCATAAGCAATAAATGCTTCAATTTAATTGATCAGTTTTTTTAATATTCTTCGGAGATTTTTTACATGACTACAATAGGTTAGCGGCTTGGATTTAATTTGAGATAACCTTATAAAAAATTGGTTTTATAGCCTTTCTTCAGGGGGGATTTATTTTTTATTTTGCTTGATTTTTGTGTGCGGGTATAAGTTAAGGATATTTTTTGTTATAAAAAATATTTACAAAAAAATAAAATGTGTTATTATCAAATCATAATCAAATTTTTATGTCTATGATTGCTTTAATATTCACATTTTTCATCGGCTGTTTAATGCTGGGACTGTTAAAGGGTATCCTTATGGGGATTGACGGTCTTTTTGATTTTTACGGCGGAATTATGGGAACAATTATCGCGCTTATTATCAACACCGGGCAGTGGTGTGTTATTTGCTTTGCTGCCGGGCTTATTATCCCGTATATTGATTTTAAGCTGGGGTTGATTCTGGGACCGATTTATTGTCTTTATTGCTGGATTTTTAACCACGAAAACAAGTTTCTTACTTGGTGGTTTAATGCCGATTAAAAAAAAGGTTGCCGCTTTTTACAAAGCTGCAACCTTTTCTTCTTTAAGTAAAAGAGCGGATATTTTTTGCGCTGCTTCAATTCCTGAGGCCAACGCTTCAACCAAGGTTGAACCGCCGGTTTTGCAATCTCCGGCATAAACTATGCGGTCGCTGTCTTCAAAATGCGGTGATGAGGAGCCGATAGCCTTGATTACAATATCAAAATCGGGACGCATAATCTGTGTTCCGGCGATTTCGCGAAGTCTTCCGTCGTCAAAATAATTCTTGCAGGTCAAAAGATTTAGTTTACCGTTATCGCCTTTTGTTACTCCTTTGATTCCGGTCATGGTGGTAATATCAATCATATCATCAAGCAGATTTTGCCGTTCTTCGCCGGTAATCCGCATATCAGATATTCTGCGGCGGACAAACATTTCCACATTTTTTGCCCCCATTGTCCTCGCCGTCAGCGCACAATCAACCGCAACCGCGCCGCCGCCGATAATTGCCGCGTTGCCGCCGGAAATATTGTATTTCTGCGGGGCTTTCAGATAATCAACATAAGAAATTGCCAGATCTTCGCCGGCAACTCCCAAATCAACCGTATTCGGTTCGCCGGAGGCAATAATCAAAGCATCATAGCCATCATCAAGTAATTTTTGAGGGGTTTTAATGCGGGAGTTGAGAAACACCTCGGTTAAAGGCGAATTTTTAATAAACTCCCAATCTTTTTCTATCACTTCGCTCGGCAACCTCATATCCGGAATAAGATTCAAGGCACCGCCGACTTTGTCGTCGGCTTCAAAAATCACAACCTTAAAACTATGTTCAATAAGTTTGGCGGCGGCGGCAATGCCTGCCGGTCCGGCTCCGATTACGGCGATTTTATATCCGTTACTTTTTGGGGAGGAGGGCAAAACGGCGGTATTGCGGTATTTTTCCATAATCAAGGCTTGAACCTTGGGAATATTTATCGGAAAATCAAGATTGGCACGAGTGCAGGCTTTCATACAGAATTTATCCGGACATATCAGACCGCAGGTTTCTCCCATAGGATTAGATCGAGTAATCACCTCAACCGCTCCGGTAAAATCTCCGGCTTTGGCCTTGGCAATAAAATCATGCGGATTGCAATGCACGGGGCAGGCTTGCATACAGGGTTGATTGCGGCAATTCAAACAGCGGTTTATTTCCGCTTTGAATTGCGCTGATGAAAGATAAAGCGATTTATTCATGAGACTTTTCCAAAACGGCAGCAATGCCTTGCGCTAATTGGTCGGCACATGATGTTTTCTTGCCGCCGCAGTCATTGCCTTTGAGTATTGCAACGGTTTTTTGAGCGTTGCTTCCTTCCAACAGTTTGGCAATAGCGGCGGTATTGCCGGGGCATCCGCCGTAAAATTTGATGTTATGGAGCTTGCCGTCTTCCAAAGAAAAAGAAATACGTTTCGGGCAAACGCCGTTGGTTTCAATGGTATAGTCTTTCATTTTTCACGATTCTTTTGTTAAATTTTTGTTTTCCGTATGCTATCACTTTGGAATTTAATATCAAGAGCAACCCTCAAACCTTTAACAACTTTGTGAGAAGAAATCTTTAAAAAGCGGAGAGGTTAAAATTTCCTCTCCGCCTGATTTATGATTACGGATGATAGGTAATCATAATGCTGCCGAAGTCATGCGTTCCCGCGCTCGGCGCACCGCCGGAATAGTTTATTTGATAATCAACATCAAATTCGTTATCTGTTCCTGTAGTTACTACACTAAAACCATTAATCCTTAACGTATCATGAGTAAGCTCACTCGGCGATATGGTAAAACTGTTTTCTGCGGCATATTCATCATCGGGAACCGTTGCCGTAAATGCTCCCCGAACGGCTGTGCACATTCCTAAATAATTTTCGGGATTGCTATCCCCTGCAGTACACCAACCTTCCCCAATACTTGTTACCGCCGGATCGACCACTGCGTAAATGTCAATATCATTAACCTTGGTTAAGCTTACATCGTGAGCAATGGTTGCGGTAACGCTCATTGTCGCCGAGTTGCCGGCATAGGCACAATATGAGCCTAGAGCAACCGCGGCAACGCCAAGTAATAAAATATATTTGTTCATATTAAAACTTCCTTTCTTTAGTTTATTATAACTTTAATAAAAGAAACCACCTCTTGGAGTATTTCTCCGCGAGGTGGTCGGAAGTTCACAACTATCAGTTATAATAGTCCTGCGTATTTGTGAAATCACTTATTTCGCAAGCTTCCGACCATAAGCCGGATACAAACCAAATAACGTTTTGGTAAACGATAGCTGAGAGGTTGTGACACCTCAAAGCAGAATTTTCCCTGCTTCGATTTTTAAGCTAGCATAAAAAATCTTTTATGTCAAAGAAAATTTATATTTTTTTTATTCGCGATCGATTCGCCGATAAAAAATGCGCCTTGCATTTTGGGCTGCAAGGCGCAGTCTTCTGCCGGTAAGTTGATTGGGGGTCAAGACTGTGAATGGCAGAAAACTGACTTCATTTTATATTAAATTTTCAAATAACGCAAGGGCATATTTTTTTTAGTGGAAAAATATTTTTTCTTGTACTAAAATCAAAGACGAACACAATGATTAACGGGGGATAAATGAAAATCGGTGTTTTTGATTCCGGCTTGGGAGGATTGGTAATTACCAAAGCTTTTATATCCGAATTAAAGGAATATGATTATTTATATTACGGCGATTCGGCACATCTTCCGTACGGTGATAAAACTTCCGGTCAAATTTTAAAATACACTCTGCAATCCCTGCGGTATATGATAGCACAAGACTGCAAGCTGATTATAATGGCGTGCAATACGGCAACGGCGGTAACTTTGCGCTATGTTCAACAGCGATTTATTCCCGCATTTGCTCCTCAAGTTAAGGTATTAGGGGTGGTTATCCCAACCGTTGAAGTTGCCGCTCAAGACGGAGCAAAAAAAATCGGCGTGGTGGCAACCTCGGCAACTATTCGTTCGCACATCTATCAAACCGAACTCTTAAAAATCAATCCTGCTTTGCAAATCAAGGAAATTGCCGCCCCGGAATTGGTGCCGCTGATTGAAAAAAATAAATTTTCCTATGCCGCCGAGTTTGTAAAAGAATATTGCCGCACATTTGCCGATTGCGACAGCCTGATTTTGGGCTGTACGCATTATCCGCTGCTGAAAACTTATTTCCGGAGTTTTTTGCCGGATGTAAAAATTGTCTCACAAGATGAATTGATGTCCCAAAAACTCCGTGATTATCTTTTCCGCCATCCGGAGATTGAAAAATTTTTGGGCAAAAATTATCAGCGCATATTTAAGGTTAGTTCGCTTAATCTGCACTCTCGCAAGGTGGCTTCCCGACTTTTCCCCGAAATTGTTCTGTTAAAAGCTTAAAACCTTGTCTTGCCAAACGGATTTTTTTTATCTATTTATAAGTATCAATATTTTTTATAAGGATTAAAATATGACAACCATTTTATGCGTTCGCAAAGACGGCGAGGTCGTTATGGCCGGTGACGGACAGGCAACCTTGGGGGAGACGGTTATTTTTAAGTCCCATTCCGTTAAAGTCCGCCGTATCGGTAATTCCCAAATTATTGCCGGATTCGCCGGTACTGCCGCCGATGGTATAACCTTAATCGAGCGTTTGGAAGCAAAGCTTGAAAAACACGCCTACCAGCTCAAACGCGCCGCCGTGGAACTTGCCAAAGATTGGCGTACCGATAAATATTTGCGCCAATTGCAGGCTTTTATGATTGTTGCCGATAAAGATGTATCGCTTGTTATTTCCGGCACCGGAGAAGTAATGGAACCCGATGACGGCATTATCGGTATCGGCTCGGGCGGCAACTATGCCTTCGCCGCGGCAAAAGCCTTGATCGACATTCCGCAGATGAAAGCTGAAGAAATCGCCCGTAAAGCATTAAAAATTGCCGGCGATATAGATGTTTACACCAACCATAATATAACTGTTGAAAAGGTTTCATAAAAAATGAGCAAGACTAATTTTACACCCCGCGAGATTGTTTCGGAATTAGACCGCTATATCATCGGGCAGGATGATGCTAAAAAAGCAGTGGCCATCGCTTTGCGTAACCGCTGGCGGCGTATGCTGGTTGAAGAAAGCTTACGCGAGGAAATCGTTCCGAAGAATATTTTAATGATAGGACCTACCGGAGTTGGAAAAACTGAAATATCCCGTCGTTTGGCAAAATTAGCACAGGCTCCGTTTATCAAGGTTGAGGCGACCAAATTTACCGAAATCGGCTATGTCGGGCGGGATGTGGAATCAATTATCCGCGACCTTTTGGACATTGCTATTGCCCAAAACAAGCAAAGACTTCGTAAAGAAGTTGAGAAAAAAGCCGTCGTTTCAACCGAAGAACGTCTGGTTGAAGCTCTGGTGGGACTGTCTTCCGGAGAGGAAACCAAAGAAAAATTCCGCAGGCTTCTGCGTGAGGAAAAATTGGAGGACAAAAATATTGAAATCGCACTTATCGACAATCAAAGCAATTCCATGGCTATGACCGATATTCCGGGAATGCCCGGCGCGTCAATGGGAATGATAAATTTGGGCGATATTTTGGGAAAATCCATGGGCGAAAGGTACAAAACCCGCAGTATGAGTGTTGCAGATGCCAGAAAAGCGGTTATGCAGGAAGAGTGCGACAAGTTGATTGATGATGAGAAAGCCATTTCTGATTCGATTAAAGATGTTGAAAATGACGGCATAGTTTTTATTGATGAAATTGATAAAATCTGCGCTCATGATGACCGCCGCAGAGGTGATGTCGCCACAGAGGGCGTACAGCGCGATCTGTTGCCGCTTATCGAAGGCACGACGGTTGCCACCAAACACGGTATGGTTAAAACCGACCATATTTTATTTATATGTTCGGGGGCTTTCCATCTCTCCAAACCTGCCGATTTACTGCCGGAATTGCAGGGAAGACTGCCGATAAGGGTGGAATTGAATGCCTTAAAACACGATGATTTTGTGCGGATTTTAACCGAACCGGAAGCAAACCTTATTGCCCAGTATAAAGCATTGCTCAAAACCGAGAATGTGGAGTTGGAATTTTTGCCGGAGGCGATTGATAAAATTGCCGATGTGGCGGTGCAGATTAACGAAAATGTTGAAAATATCGGCGCACGCCGCTTACACACCGTGTTGGAAATTTTGCTTGAGGATATAAGCTTTTGCGCCTCGGATAAGAGCGGACAGAAAGTGGTTATCACGCCCGAAACGGTTGATGAAAAATTATCCCGCTATACTCAAGCCGGCGATTTATCAAAGTTTATCCTTTAATGCGTCGTTTGGGAATTTATATTCATTGGCCGTATTGCAAAAGCAAATGTCCGTATTGCGGATTTTTCAGCCGTGTGCAAACCTTAGCCGATGAGGATGAGATTATTGCCTCCTACCTTGAGGACTTGCGGTTTTACCGTGCATTCAATGATGAGTATAAAGTCGCAAGCATATTTTTCGGGGGAGGCACCCCATCGCTTATGGCACCGAGAAATATCGCCCGATTGATTGATGAAATTATGAGCCTTTGGAAGACAGATGATAATTTAGAAATATCATTGGAGGCTAACCCCAATACCAATCATCAAAATTTATTTTCAGACCTTCAAAAAGCCGGTGTCAACAGACTATCCTTGGGAGTGCAGGCTCTTGACGATGAGGGATTGAAAATTTTGGGACGCACCCATAATTATCGGCAGGCTTTGGATTCGATTGCCGAAATAAAGGAAATTTTTTTAAACCACTCTATGGACCTTATTTATGCAAGACCTCATCAAAGCTTATCTTCTTGGCAAAAAGAGCTGGAGAAAGCTTGCGGATTTGGTCTAAAGCATTTATCGCTTTATCAATTAACGATTGAGGAAAATACCGAATTTTTCCGCCGCGGGATTAAAAGCATTGATGATGAATTATCTCTTGAATTTTATCGTATTGCTCGGGAAATTACGGCACAGTACGGTTATAATTGCTATGAGGTTTCAAATTATGCTCTTCAAGGCTTTGAGTGCAGGCACAATCTCGGTTATTGGCAGGGCTGTGACTATGTGGGAGTGGGAGAGGGAGCCGTCGGACGGATAAGAAACAAGGAACAATTTTTTCATCTTGAACACCGCAGGCACTTGGTGCCGTTAAGCACAAAGGAGAGGGCGGAAGAACTGCTGATTATGGGACTGCGCTTAAAAACCGGATTGAATAAAAAACTTTTCTTTCAGCAATGCGGGATAAACTTGTCGGAAATCATTGACCATAATAAAACAGCAATTCTGGAAGAGGAGGGGTTTCTTTACAATTTTCAAGACAAACTTTGCTTGAGCGATAAAGGCTATAATCTCATTGATTATATCGTTGCACAAATTATAAAATAATCCCCTCCGCTTCTTATTTTCCCATTAACTCGGAGTATAAGTAAAACGAACGGTTGAAGTATAGGTCGCTTCAGCAGGTACGGATTCGTATTTAATACGCCCCTCAACAGGACAAGTGGTCGCTGTGCATTCAGCAGTGTGTACTCTAGGATCATTTTCATTGTGCCACGATACCGGTGCGGCAAAAGGGGTAACAATTTCTTTTGTGAAACTGAAACCCGAAGCCGGAAAAGTCCCGACAATAGTTCCATACTGATCATCGGTTATTGATAATACTCCACCATCAAAGGTAGCCTGGACTATGCCAACGGCAATATTTCCTTCCGCGATACTCGGGTTGATGGTAACAGTGCCGAAGCTTAAAGGCTGTCCGACCGATAAACTCACATCGTGAGCAATCGTTGCCGTTACGGTCATTGTTGCCGAATTGGTGGCATATGCGCAATATGAACCAAGCGCGACTGTTGCAACGCCTAACATTAAAAAATATTTATTCATTACAAAAACTTCCTTTTTTTATTAAAGTTATAATAAAGAAACCACCTTTTGGCTCTTGAAAGCCGCGAGGTGGCTGGAAGCTGACAACTGTTGTAAGGAACAGTGTCGGGTATTCTTTATATTCCCCGACCTTCCAACCATAGAACGGTTAGAAGCAATTTTCTGTCTTGTTCGGACACCTTACAAGAGGCTGTCAGACCTCAAAACGAAATTTTCTCCGTTTCGGAATTAAACTAGCACATTTTTAAACTTAAATCAAGCAAAAAAATTAAATATCTTTATATAATGTCAAAAACCCGCGGGAGAATGTTCCCGCGGGTTTTAGTGAAAGAGTTTTTTTATTTCCGACGCAAGAACGAGGGAATATCAAGATTGTTTTTTTCTTCATCGCTGTTAAACGACGGCGTAACAGGTTCTTGATAATGCTGTTCCTGTTCCAGTTTCTTTTTGCGGTTTCGTTTGGCAATGGAGAATCCGGTTACACGTTCAATCAATGTCGGTGTATATTCTTCCTCCTCATTGACAATCAGCTTTTCGCTTTCTTCAATCCGCGGTGCGGGAGCGAAAATCTGCGGATTATCGGCAAACAATTCCGGCTCTTCCTCATCCATAAAATGCGGTGTATTCTTGGAAGAGAAATTGTTGCTCTGTGATAACAGCGCGTTTTCAAACTGCTCATCTATATCATTATGTTCGCCTTTATTGATTACGGCGTTAAACAAAGATGAAGCTTGAGGAATATCGTTGATAACAGCGGAAGTATCATCGGAAGAGGTTTCATTGTTGAGTAAATCATCAATCACCGCGGTCGGCTCTTTGTTTTCTTCATCGCTTTCCAAAGAGATGTCTTCAATCGGGGTTTCTTCTTCCTTGCTTTCTTCCGGGCTGACGGTATTGTTTTCTTCAATCGCGTTTTTAGCGGCGAATTTGGCCAAATGCGAGTCCATTTCCTCGCTGGGGGTTGTTATCAGCGAGCTTTCTTGGGCATAGCTTTCTTCCAAATAATTAACGGGTTTGGCTGAAGGCAAGGCGCGTGTTCCCATAGTGTCATCAATTCCGGTGGCAACGATGGAAACGCGGATTTTGCCGCTTAAATTATCATCATAGCTGGAGCCGAAAATAATATTGGCGTCTTCTCCTACTTCTTCCTTAATGCGGTTGGCGGCTTCATCAACCTCAAACAAAGTCAAATCAGGTCCGCCGGTGATGTTAATCAAAACGCCCTTGGAACCGTTCATATTGCTGTTGTCAAGCAACGGATTGGACAAAGCCTGTTCGGCGGCGCGGATGGCTCTCTCATCACCATCGGCCTCTCCTGTTCCCATAATAGCCTTGCCTTTATCCTGCATAATGCTCTTAATGTCGGCAAAATCAAGGTTGATAAGACCGGGCATCATCATCAAATCGGTAATGGAACGAACGCCCGAATACAAAACGTTATCCGCTAATTTAAAAGCATCAACGAAAGTGGTGTTTTTGTCGGCAACGCGGAATAAGTTTTGGTTGGGGATAATGATTATACTGTCAACACAGGTAATAAACTCATCAACGGCCTTTTCGGCAGTCTGATAACGTTTTTTGCCCTCAAACTGGAACGGTTTGGTGATAACGCCTACGGTTAAGATACCTTTCTGCTTGGCGATACGGGCAATCACCGGAGCTGCACCTGAGCCGGTTCCGCCCCCCATTCCGGCGGTGATGAATACCATGTTGGCACCTTCAAGTTCTTTTTCGATTTCGGCTTGAGCTTCTTCTGCGGCAGCGCGTCCGACCTCGGGGCAGGCTCCGGCTCCGAGACCGTGGGTTGTTTCGATTCCCAGCTGAATCTTGCGGCTGCACTTGGAGTTTTCCAAGGCTTGAGCATCGGTGTTGGCAACAATGAAATCAACGCCTTCAAGCTTTTTTTCAATCATATTGTTGACGGCATTTCCGCCTCCGCCGCCGACTCCTATTACGGAAATGCGCGGTTTGAGGGTTATCATATTGGTTTCTGGTACAGCTAGTGTAACGGGCATAGGTTCACTCCCAAATTTAATGGTGATAATCTTTTTGGCTCATAATATGCCAAAGTGTTTAAGGTTTAGTTACCAAAATTAAAAATTTTGCTTAATCCAGTTCATAATACGGTTAAATCTTGAACCGTCGTTGTTTAACGGCTTGGAAATAATTTTGTTGGGTTTTTTCTCGGTATAGTTCAAAACAAACAATAAAAGTCCGATAACCGTTGAAAATGAGGGATCCTGAAAACGCGGATAACTTGAAATATCAAGAATATTTCCGATACTTCTGGGGCGCCCCAAGCGCACCTGCCGGTCAAAGGCCATTGAAGCAACATCGCGGATTCCCGTAAGCTGGCTGGTGCCTCCGGTCAAAACTATGCGATTGGTGCAAATGGCGTTGCCGCCCTCAATGAATTTATCTTTAACCATTTCAAAAATTTCTTCAATCCGCGAAGATATGATATGAATCAATTCGGACTTGGGAACTTGTTTAATGGAGCTGTCATCTTCTTCCCCGACCGGATAAACGTTAATCATTTCGTTTTTATCCTGCGTGGTTAAAAAAGCGCAGCCGTGCAAGGTTTTTAAGTGTTCGGCATGGGCAAATGAGGTAAGCAGCCCCCACGCAATATCGTTGGTAACATTGTTGCCTCCGACCCCGAGAGATCCGAAATAGGTGGGGTGTCCGTGCTTAAAACTGGCAATGCTGGTTGTTCCGCCGCCAATATCTATAACGGTTGCGCCCAATTCTTTTTCGTCATCAACAAGACAGGCTAATCCCGAGGCATACGGCGAAATGACTTTTTCGGCAATCTCGAGATGCGAATTGTCAAGCACGGTTTTGGTGTTGCGATAGGTTATATCAGGTACTAATCCCAGCAAGACATCAACCGATAAGTTTTCTCCGAAGAGATTGCGTGGGTCAATGGTTTCTTCGCCGTGATCAATCTTATAGCCCATCGGCAGGCAGTGGATAAGCTCATTGTTTTCCACATTTATACGGTAAATGCCTTTTTCAATGACTTTTTTAATTTCCAAATCGCTGATGGGTTTAGTCTTATTCAGGCTGATTTCCGCGGTGCGGTTGCGGCTCTTTATGTCTTTGCCGGAGATGTTGACGATAATTCTTTCCACTCTCTCGCTTGCCATCTGTTCGGCACTTTCAATCGCATCGCAGACCGAATAGGTTGCTTGCCGTATATCGGTTACGATTCCGTTTTTTATGCCTTTTGAGGCATTATAGCCGAATCCCGCAATCGTTATTTTGCGGTCACGGCTTACTCTGGCAATAACGCAGCACACCTTGGACGAACCGATGTCCAAAGCGGCAATTAAAGTCTGTCGATTAAAAGAATTCATTTCGCCGATTCCCTCTCTAAATCCCATGTTCCTCACTTTTGCGCAGTCCCGAGAACTCTTCCGCCGAGAGTTTGCGCGGTGTAACCAAAACCTTGTGGGAAAATCTTAAATCAATGATGGTTAATTTACGTTTAAGAAGTCCGCGGCTTTTGCTTAATTTGAGTAATTTTTTCCACGCCTTATCCGCTTTATTGGCGGGGAGTTTTACGGTTATGCCTTCTTCCAAGTCATCAAGGATTATATTCCAGCGTCGTGCGGAAATAAAATTAACCGCCTTTACTCTTGCAAAAATCTCCTCGTTGGTTTTGATGATTTTTAACAGCTCGTTTAAGTTTTCGGGTGCGTTTCTTCCCACCACCAACAACAGAGGGATATTGGGGATTTTTTCGGTGTTGATTACATTTCCCTCGGTGTCAATGGGATAAAAACGGTTTTGGTGCTGCCAGATAGCCTGAATTTGCCGCTCAACCAAATTTATTTTGATGACATTGGGGAGATATGACCTCTCAACGACGGCTTTCTTGACCCAAGGCAGCTGTTCCAAATCAAGGCGTATCTGTTGGAGGTCGGGTGCAAAAATATTATCTCCGCGTCGAAGACCGACTACATTGTTTATTTCTTCAATCGGTGTTTTTGAGCGTCCGAAAACCAAAACATCATCAACCGTAAGCCCCAAACGTGTGGTTACTTCCAAAAAATAATCGGAAACGGAAGTTAATTTTTGGCTTACAAAGTTGGTTTTGACGATATATATTCCCAGAGATACCGCCCCGATAATTCCCAACAACAAAATATTGCCCAGTAAACGATACGGCCATAAGCGAGGCAGATAAACTTTCAGACTCTCATCTACCTTTTGCGCCGGAATAGTTTCCGTTATTTTTTTCTTAAAAAAACGCATTTACTTTTCAACACCCACTTTTTTTATTTCCCATTCCAAAGTAATGTATGTTTTTTGTCTTACACGTTCAACTATCATATCTCCCAGTGTTTCAATATCTTTGGCGGTTGCGTTGCCATCGTTAATTAAAAAATTGCAATGTTTTTCGGAAACTTTGGCACCTCCGACCTGAAGGTCCTGACAACCGGATTTTTTTATCAATTCCCATGCCCGCAAGCCTTGCGGATTCTTAAAAGTCGAACCGGCGGTTTTTTGGTTATAAGGCTGATTGGCTTTGCGGTAACGTTTATGCTCTTCAAGGGTTTGTTCAATCTCTTCTTTTGAAGAAACAAAAGCCTTGAAAGTAATGGATATAATAATCCAATCATCGGGAAAACAGCTGCTTCGGTATCCCAGTTCCAAATCTTTCACACCGATTTTCTTGATTTCTCCGGCTCCGTTTATGATGGTTGCCGCAACAATCACATCTTTGACCTCGCGGCCGAAACATCCGGCGTTGGTCTTAACCGAGCCGCCGATAACTCCGGGAATTGAACATAAAAATTCAAGCCCTCCCAAACGGTTGGCAATTAAATGTTTTTTTAATTCAATATTTCTTAAACCCGCGCCGCAGGTGATTTCATCATTTAGGACTTTGACTTCCTTAAAAGCCGGAGCATCAAGCTTGATAACAACTCCCGGTATGCCTCCGTCGCGTACCAAAAGGTTGGAGCCGCCGCCAATTAAAAATACCGGTACATTGCGCGGCCGTTCTCTCATAAAATGCGCCAAGTCCTCCGGCGATTTGGGAATATACATAATTTCGGCATCTCCTCCGACCCCGAACCATGTGTGTTTGGCCATATTTACATTGCACAAATATTTGCCCTTAACCCGCGGCAAAATTTTTAACAGCGGATTGGTTGTAAAAAAATTAAACATTGAGTGCTTCCCCTTTTATGACTTTTTGCGTAACATCGGCAAGCCGCTTATCGGCATCAATAATAGCAAATTTTTTGGTGTTGGCGGAAAAATCGGCAAGTATTTTGGGAGCATTTATGAGTTTTTGCAAGACATCGGCAAGCCTTTGTGCGCTGAAATCTTTTTGTTCTATAACCAGCCCTGCCTGATTGAAAATAAAATCGCGGGCGTTTGCCGATTGGTGATTATCGGCGGCTGTCGGCAAAGGTACCAGAACGCAAGGTATTGCCGCCGCAGCTATTTCACTGATGCTGGAAGCCCCCGCCCGTGAAATTATCAGATGTCCGCAAGCATACAGTTCGGCCATATTATCAAAAAACGAATCAATGGTAACATTGGCGCATTTAAGTTCGGTGTATTTTTTTTGCAGTTCTTCAACTTCCTCTTTGCGGCATTGCTGTACCACATCCAAACGCGCCTGCAGATTTTCCGGCAGTATTCTTATGACCTCGGGTATGACATCACCGAAAATTTTGGCTCCCTGTGAACCGCCGAAAATAAGAAGTTTGAAAAGCTTGTCCTCACCGGGCGGCGTATAGGTAAGGTTTGCCAAGTCGCTTATGGAGGCACGCACCGGCATTCCGGTCAAAATTGATTTGTCTTCTCTTGCGTAAAGGGTGTTTTTGCTGCTCAAAGCCACGGCTGAAGCATATTTTTGCATAATCCGGTTAGTACGGCTCATAACGGCATTTTGCTCGTGGATGATAAGTTTTTTACGGCATATTGCCGCCGCCAAAGTGCAGGGAAAGGCGGCATATCCGCCAAACCCCACCACACACAGCGGTTTATAGCGGATAATAATATATATTGATTGCAGAACTCCCAACGCCAGCTTAAACAGGCTTTTAATCTTAAACCATTTACTTTTGCCCATCACGGCACCGCTTAAAACCGCACGGTTTTCAATTTCGCCTAATTTGCCGCGGTAGTTGTTTAAGCCCCGCTTGTCGGTTACAAGCATTAAGCGAAAGCCGCGGCGGCTCAATTCCTGTGCCAAGGCTTCCGCCGGATAAACGTGTCCTCCGGTTCCGCCGGCAGTCAATATTATAAGAGGCTGTTTTTTATCAGACATCATCTTTATCCTCCGCATGAACATTTTTTCTGGTGATGGCAATAAGCATACCCATTCCCAAAGCCGTGGCGATAATCGAGGAACCGCCGTAGGATATAAAAGGCAGGGTCATGCCCTTGGTGGGAATAAGGTGCAGGGTCGAGGCCATATTGATTATGGATTGCAATCCGAATGAGGCTGCCAATCCCGAGGCCGATAAAATAATAAAAAGGTTGTTATCCTTGCAGGACAATACCAGCGAGCGCACAACAATTACCGCATAGAGTATTATAATAAATAAGCATAAAAATACTCCGTATTCTTCGGCGGCAACCGCGTAGATAAAATCGGTGTGTGCATCGGGAATATGCGATCTTACAATTCCTTCTCCGGGACCGCGTCCGAAAAGATTTCCGCTTTGAAAGGCCTCAAGGGACTTTTTGACCTGAAAAGACAATTCGCCGTTAGAGGCAAAAAATTGGTGAAACCTTACCTGAAAATGCGGAAACAGAAAATATGCGGCAATCAGTCCGCCCATGCCCATCACGGCAAGCACCGCCACCAAAATTATAGGAAGCCCGCTCAAATAAAATTGAAATCCCCAAACCAAGGTGATAACGAAAGTCATTCCCACATCGGGTTGAATTACAATCAATCCTGCGGTTAAACAGAATAAAAGAGTTGAAATCCAGTGTCCGGGAAATTCGCTGTGCTGCCGATGTCCGGCAAAAAGCCATGCCGCCGTAACAATGAAAAAAGGTTTCACAAACTCGGAGGGTTGGAGAGAAAATCCGCATAAACTTATCCAACGCGCCGCTCCCTTATTTGCCTCTCCGGTAATAAAAGTCAGCATTACCAGAAAAATGGCTACCAAATATCCCACCAAGGACATCCGGCGGATAATTTTCAGTCTTTGCATGGAGATAAAAATCATAACTCCGAAAGCAATCGGGGCAAAAAATAAATGCCGCTTAATGAAGTGATAGTTGCCGTAACCGATTCGTGTTGCCACGGCGGGAGAAGCTGAAAAAGTCAGAAAAATGCCTATGAGCATAAGTGCGCATATACATATCAATATAGTCTTATCTACCGTCCACCACCAGTTGGTCAAACGACTCCGATTGCTGTGCGAGCTTAACATCAATTACCTCCCGTAACAAGTGCAAGCAAACTTAAAACCGCGGCCGCCCAAGCTATAATCCAAAATCTCATCACAACCAGAGTTTCACTCCATCCCTTCTGTTCGAAATGGTGATGAATCGGAGCCATTAAGAAAACTCTTGTTTTGGTTCTTTTATACCAAAAAACCTGAATCATAACCGAAAGAGTTTCAATAACAAAAATTATTCCGGCAACGGCAAGCAATACTTCCTGTTTTAAAAGTACCGCGATGGTGCCGAGCAATGCTCCCAAGGCAAGCGAGCCGGTATCTCCCATAAATATTTTGGCAGGTTTTGCGTTAAACCACAAAAATCCCATACAGGCACCGCAAACAGAAGAGCAAATAACGCTTATGCTCGGGAAAGGCAGAAAAGCATAATATCCGTATCCGACCACAAAAGCAATCACTCCGAAAACCGAAAATACGGGGATTAAAAGTCCTGCCGCCAGTCCGTCCAAACCATCGCTCAAATTTACGGCGTTGGATGTTCCGGCAATCACCAGCATAACAAAAGGAATATAAAAATACCACAAATTGAGTGTAAGGTTTAAAAAGGGGATTAAAATGCTGAATTTCAAACTGGGGGAATAGTAATATACACTAAAGCAAGCTACCAACGCGGCAACCGTAAATTGAACGGCAAGTTTGGCTTTTGCGGTCATGGCATCGGGGGTATGTTTTTTTACTTTGATGTAGTCATCAAAAAAACCCGTTGCCCCGAAAACACTCAATACCCCCAAACATACCCAGGTTGCGGTTTGGTGCCAGTCGGCAAAGAGCAGGGTTGAGATGATGACAGCGGCAATAATAAGCAATCCGCCCATAGTCGGCGTTCCTTTTTTTGCTATATGGCTTTGAGGGCCGCAATCTCTTATCGGTTGCCCATCATGCTGCCAAGAGTGCATAAAGTTAATAAATTTAGTGCCGCAGGCAAGCATAATCAAAAGTGAGGCAAAAAACGCCGAAACGTCGGCAGTGTAAGGATTTAAAAAGCTGTATAACATCAGATTTTCCCGAATTTTATTATTTTCTGCCACAATAGCCGCCAATGTCTAAAAATTTGATTAAGATTGCGGCTTGAATTGCCGATAAGTCAAATTATTTAAAACTTTAAGCTTTAACCCCAAAGAAAGAAAAGAAATGAAGAACAAAAAAATCGGATGGCTGGCGGGAGTTTTTGTAATTAGCGGCATTCTTTGGTATGCCGCATCATCTTTTAAGAAAGAAAATCCGCCGGAGTTAAAAGAAAAAGAGATTGAGGCCGTTGCCGTCAAAGCAGAAAATACACTCATTAAGAAGTCATATATCGGTTATGTTACCCCTGTAAACGCTGTTGATGTGCGCCCGCAAATAAGCGGTTTTATCAAAGAAGTTCTAATCTCCGGAGGACAAAAAGTTAAAGCCGGCGATAAGCTTTTGGTTATTGATCAAAGAAGTTATGAGGCAACACTTGAAGCCGTGTCGGCAGCGGCAGATAAAGCGTCTGCGGAATATCTTTTTGCCAAAGACTATTATGAGCGGGTGGAAAAAGCCGGAGATAAGGCTTTTTCTCTAAACGAAATCAAGGATGCCAAAACCAAATATCTGGCGGCACAGATGACATTAAAACAGGCTTTATCCGAGGTTAAAAAAGCCGAAGTTGATTTGAGCTATACCGTAATTTATGCCACTATTGACGGGATAAGCGGCAATATCGGGTTAAGCGTGGGCGATTATATTTCACCGCAGGCAAAGCTTTTTGAAATTATTCAAACCGATCCGATTCGCGTTGTGTTTTCCATCACCGATAAAGATTATTTAAGCGAAAGCAGACTTCCGAGAATGTTTGAAAACGAGAAAATAACCGTCACTCTTGCCGATGGCAGCATATATCCTTATAAAGGGGTTTTCGGTTATGCCGACAATAAAATAGACCGTGCAACCAATGCCGTGGCAGTTTATGCCGATTTTGCCAACCCGAGAGGCGAGCTTATAAGCAATGCGTATGTTACGGTTGACATTGAAAAACAATACCGCGGCGTTGTAATTGCCAAAGATTTGGTTAACCTCAATCCGGAGGGCAATTTTGTTTATGTTGCGAAAAACGGCAAAATCAGCAGGCATACGGCGGAGATTGTGAGCGATTACGGCAATAATTATGTTTTAAACAATAATTTTACTGCAGATATGAGTTTGATTAAAAGCAAAATTACACCGCAAGACTTAATGCGCCCTTATAAAATAGTAAATCGCTCTTAAAATCGGAGGTTGGATAAAGATGTTTTCGCAGTATTTTATCAATCGCCCGCGTTTTGCCGCCGTCATCGCTATTGTGATGATAATGTTGGGATTGTTAGCCATTGCCGTCTTGCCGGTGTCGCAATATCCGCAGATAACTCCGCCGCAGGTCGTGGTTTCCGCTGCCTATCCCGGGGCAAGTGCGCAAGTCGTGGTTGATACAGTGGCAATTCCGATTGAAAACCAAATCAACGGTGTTGAAAATATGCTGTATATGAGTTCAAGCGCAAATGATGAAGGGAGTTATAAATTAACCGTAACTTTTAAAATCGGAACCGATCCCGATATTGCACAGGTTAAAGTTCAGAACCGCCTCAATCAGGTAATGTCGCAACTTCCCGAAATTGTGCAGCAGCAAGGATTGGAAGTAACAACCCAAATATCAAATATGTTGGCAATGCTGGTCTTGCGATCGCCAAATGAGAGCTTTGACAACCTTTATTTGAGTAACTTTGCCCACGCCAATCTTAAAAATCCCTTGGGACGTATTGAGGGCGTGAGCAATGTGCAGATTTTCGGACCGCAATACAGTATGCGTGTTTGGCTCAATTCACCGAAAATTGCCTCATTAGGGTTAAACAGCACGGACATTATAAACAAGATAAAAATGCAAAATACACAGGCTTCATTGGGGAGTATCGGTTCCGCTCCTGCCGAGAGGGGCGAAAATATGGTTTTAAGCATAACCGCCAAGGGACTTTTAAACAGCGTTGAAGACTTTCGCAATATAACGGTTGCCACTTCTTCCGACGGCGGACTGGTTAAATTATCCGATGTTGCCAAAATTGAGCTGGGTGCCGACAGTTATACCATGAACGCTGCGTTTGATAATTCTCCGGCGGTGATAATGTCGTTAAGTCAGGCTCCGTCCTCCAATTCGCTGGAAATTATGAAAGATGTTGCCGCAGAGATTGAGGAACTCTCTCAAACTTTCCCTGCGGATATGGAATTAAAAATTGCTTATGATTCAACTTCTTATGTTCGGGCTTCCATAGACGGTATTATTGAAACATTGGTTATTACTTTCCTGCTGGTGGTACTGGTAACTTATATTTTCTTGCAAAAAACCGCTACAACATTTATTCCTTTGATCACCATTCCGGTTTCATTGACGGCAACGTTTGCGGTTTTGTATGTTTTGGGGTTTGATATTAACATTTTAACCCTGTTTGCAATGATTTTGGCTATCGGCTTGGTGGTTGACGATGCCATAATTGTTGTGGAACGTGTGCAGTATCTGATGATTAGTGAAAAAATGGATTCACATGCCGCCTCCTTAAAGGCCATGAAACAAATCGGCAGCGCGGTGGTGGCAACGACTTTTGTGTTGCTCTCGATTTTTGTTCCGGTGGGACTGATGATAGGCATCACCGGCAAGATTTACCAGCAATTTGCTGTTGCTATTTCGGCGGCAGTGGTCTTTTCGGCGTTCAATGCATTGACTTTGTCACCGGCACTGTGTGCCATTCTGCTCAAAAAAGACCATCCCGTTACCGGTATGCCGGCAAGATTTTTCTCTCTTTTTGACAAGACCATTGATTATTTTAAAAAACATTACTTGACTTTGGTTGAGTTTTTTGTTTCGCATATTAAAATAACCGTTATCGTCACCATCATAGCCATAGCTTTGATGATTACCGGTTTGAGAATAATTCCGACATCATTTCTGCCGGAAGAGGACCAAGGCATTATTTTCGGGGATATAAAACTTCCCGAAACCGCAAGTATGAATCAAACACAGGAATATCTCCAAAAAATCGGCGAAAAAGTGCAGAAAATTCCCGGAGTGGAATATTTTATAAGTGTTGCCGGATACAGTATGTTGGGAGGCTCCGGCGAAAATACCGCGCTTTTGGTGGCAGGCTTGAAGCCTTGGGATGAGCGCGACAGCGACGATATGTCGCTTGAAGCGATAAATCATAAATTAAGCTCCGAAATAGTTTCCGAAAACGGTACGGAAGTAAACTTTTTTGCTCCTCCGTCCATTCCCGGAATAGGTAACAGCGATGGTTTGAGCTTGGAATTTTTGGCTCTTGATGCTCAAGTTTCCTCAACGGAATTTTTTAACAATTTGGAGAAATTTTTGACCGCTCTCAATCAGAATCCCGCTCTTGATTATGCTTTCAGTGTATATGCCGATGATGCTCCGCATATTTACCTTGATATTGACCGCTTAAAACTTGAATCATACGGAATTGAGGTTGGAGATTTGTTCCAAGCTTTACAGAACAACCTCGGCTCGCGTTATGTTAACAATATAACTCTTTTCGGACAGGTTAATAAAGTTATAGTGCAGGCTGATTTTGACTATCGCCGCGGGATTGAAGATGTTAAAAACCTTTACATTCGCTCATCTTCGGGGAATATGATTAAGCTGGAGAGTTTTGCCGATGTCAAAATTGCTTTATCACCCAAAATCATCAAACGCTATAATCAATATCAAGATGCTTCCGTTGTGGCACAAAGTGCAGCTTCCAAAAGCAGCGGCGAGGCAATCACCGCAGTCAAAGAAAGTGCCTCTCAAACCCTTAACCCCGAACAGTTCGGTATATCGTGGACGGGATTAAGCCTGCAGGAAGTTCAATCGCAAGGCTTGGTTTCATTTCTGATTATGCTTGCGCTTGCTTTCTGCTATTTGTTTTTGGTTGCGTTGTATGAAAGCTGGATGTTGGCGTTTGCGGTTATGTTCTCAACGATTTTTGCCATCTTGGGAGCCTTGTTCGGATTGTTTGTAACCAATCACCCGTTATCAATTTATGCCCAATTGGGATTGGTAATGTTAATAGGATTAGCCGCCAAAAATGCGATTCTGATTGTTGAATTCAATAAAGACTACCGCGATAAGGGCGATTCAATACTGCAAGCCTCATTGAAAGGTGCCGGAGAACGTTTCCGCGCGGTTCTGATGACGGCTTTAACCTTTATTTTGGGCGTATTTCCCATGATTATCGCCCACGGTGCCGGTGCGGCAAGCCAGATAGCCATCGGTACGGCTGTTTTCTATGGGATGATAGGGGCAACATTCGTGGGTATAATTTTTATTCCGGCATATTTTGCCTTGTTTGAACATATCAAAGAGTATTTTAACTCCGCAAAGGAGAGGGACAATGCTGAAAATCTGTAAAATACTACCGCTTTTTTGGTTGATTTCCTGCACTCTCGGTCCGGAATATCAGGCTCAAGATTTTTTCGGCACTTCCGAGCCTCAAAATACAATCACGATTAGCCGGCAATGGTATAAAGTGTTTGCCGATGAAAAGCTTAATTCCTTGATTGAGGAGGCATTAAGACGTTCACCCGATGTTAAAATCGCTATATCAAGATTACAACAGGCGAGGTATCTGCTGGAAATTAAAAAAGTTGATTATTTTCCTAAAGTTGACGGTGCTGCCGCCTATAATTATGCGTTTGCGCCCGAGTACGGCGAAACAGGCAGCTCCGGCAGTTATTTTAAACTCGGACTTGATGCGGTTTGGGAGCTTGATATATGGGGTAAGGGGCGCAGGCAAACCCAAAGATATGCCGCCCTCTATCAGGCTTCAATAAATAATTTGGAAAACACATCTTTGACTTTGGCGGCTGAAGTTGCCAACAATTATGTTTTATTGCGCACCACGCAGGAACAACTGCGGATTGCCGAAGAAAACCTTAAAACCGAGCGGGAAATTTTACAGGCGGTACAAAAAAAATACCAAAACGGTATGAGTGATGAAACGGCCTTACAACAGGCAGAATTTGCACTTCAGACTACTCAATCAACGATTCCTGTGCTTCAATACCGGAAATCGGCTTATGAAAATGCGATTTTGTTGCTTTGCGGCAGGATTCCCGATGATAAAAATGATTTGGAAAATATAAAGGGCGGACTTGATGTCAGAAACTTTCGGATTGATTACCTTAAATTAAAGCAAACACCGCTGAATGTAATTCGTAACCGTCCCGATGTTAAAGCCGCCGAACAGCAGCTTATTGCCAAAAATGCCGCCATAGGTGAGGCAATAGCGGCAATGTTTCCCTCCGTCGGATTAAGCGCGCTCTTGGGACGGCAGGCGCATACGGTTAAATCTTTGGATAATTCCCGACAGGCTTCTTACGGATATGCCGCCGATATTACGACTCCGCTTTGGCATTGGGGAGAGATGCTGAAGCAGGTAAAATTAAGCCGTGCCGAGAAGGAAGAATATTTTTATCTTTACCAAAACAGTGTGTTGACGGCGGCAAACGAACTGCAGAACAGTTTGAATGCCCTCGAACAGGAAATAAAGCGGCGGGAGCTGTTGCAAAAAGCCGCCTTGAGCATGGAAAAGATATTAAAAAGCCAACGTCTTAAATATGATGAAGGTTTAATTGAGTTCAGTGATCTGCTTTATTCCGAACAAAACCTTTTGAAATCCCGAGACGATTTGGCGCAAAGTTTCGGAGCGGTATGCCAAAATCTTATCGGATTCTATAAATCCGCCGGCGGAGGTATGGGTAATCCTTGAAAAAAACTTCGGGCAAAAACTTTCAAAAGCCCGCAACCGCCTAAAAATCAAGGCAATTTGTTTATAAGTGGGATTTTTTTATAAAAAAAGTATAATTTTTGTTGACATCTTTTCAGATATAAGCCAAAATAAGCTCTGGGAAAATATAATTTAGACCGAATTTTATTTTTGAGAGAGCGAAGATAGAGATGAAGATTAAGAACTTATTGCCTTTGCTTGGAATATTAGGCGTTTTCGCATATCCTTGCCGCGCCGCCGTAACAACCGATTCGGTGACGGTGGATTTTGGTAAAATATATCAGCTTTTAAGTACGGCCTCAATTACTTTGGGGTATTCCGGAGAGCCTGCGCTTGCCGGAGCCGCTAAATCCTCAAGCTATACATACGCAGCCGGAACGGCGATTTTTAAGACGGACAACACAGACCCTGGCGTTGTTGAAACAATTGTTCCGAATGCGGAAACAGCAAGCGGCGTTATCAGCGGAACCAACTGCACCATAGAGGTTTCCAATGTTACTTTCAATCCGGCGGGTGTAGAGCTTACTGCGGCGGCGCAAACCCAAAACGTCACCGTCGGTGCCAAATTGAGCTTTTCCGGATTCTGCCGTGAAGGGACTTATAACGGAACTTTGAGCTTGCCTTATTCCATAACCCGAGGCGATTCTACTGCGGATGCTTCAACGCCGGTTAATATTCCCTTGACCATCCAGATTGAGGAGCCGTTGAGCATTACCAAAGACAGCGAAATAAAATTCGGTAATGTTACCATTAACCCGATAAAGGCCGGAACGGTTGTTCTGTCTCCCGAAGGAACCGTTACCGCCAGTGACGGTATCAGTGTCGCCGGGGGAACGTATGCGGCGGGATCTGCTGTTATTAAGGGAGTCGGAGGCAGAACGGTTAATATCTCTCTTTCTGGTGATTCTGCGACTTTGAACGGAGTAAACGGCGGAACCATTATCGTGAACAATTTTAAAACCAGTCCTTCCGGTAGCTCGTTTACATTGAGCGGGAGCGGGGCTGATGCCGAGCAAGAATTTAAAATCGGCGGTACCATGAATGTAGGAGTCGCTCAAAAGAAAGGCACCTACACCGGTAGTATAACAGTTACTGTGGCTTATTAGTTTATAAGGAGAAAAAATTAAAATGATAAAAAGACTTTTAATTACGTTGTTGTTGGTTAGTGCTTTTGCGACTCGTACGAGTGCCAATATCGGCGTTTTCCCGCAATCGGTAGATTTTGATGACAGTTCCAAAAAACGTTCTCAAACATTAAATGTTGTAAATCACTCGGATCACCCGCAGACATACCGTGTCAGCGTTATCCAATATACTCAAGATGAAGACGGCAAATATACGGAAGTTGAAACAGCTCCGAATGCTGCCGCCAAATATCTGGTTTTTTCTCCGAAGCAATTCACGATTCGCCCCGGTAAAATTCAGGCTGTTCGCATTGCTCGTAAATCTCTCGGACAATTAAAAGACGGCGAATATGTATCGCACATTAAAATCAGTGAAGTTGAAATGCCCAAAGTAAAGACTGCGGAAGATGAAAAGAAAGCCGCCGAGGCTAAAAAAGCCGCTGAAGAGGGCAATAATGAGGAAGCTGAAGATGAGGAAGAAACCGAAAGACAGCTTTCATTCTCTTTGAAGACGCTGTTTGCCATGAGTATTCCGGTTACTATCTATAAAGGTAATAATTTGGAACAAAAGACCTCTATTGAGAGTGTCAAGGTGAACGGCGATAAGGTTGATGTTGTATTAAAACGTCAAGGACAGATTTCATCGCGTGTAAACGTTGTTGTTTTGGACACTAAAGGCAATGAAATCGGCCGCAACGGTCCGTTGCGTATTTATACACCGAACGGAAAACGTAATGTATCCGTTCAACTGGACAAAGAAGCAAAAACTAAACCGGCTATTATAAGACTTGAAAATGCAGTTACAAAGAAAGAAATCCTGCAGAAACAAATCTAAACTTCTGTTTAGACTGTTATTGCTGCTCTCTGCTCTGCCGTTGGTTGCACACGCGGAAGATGATACTGCCGTGCAGCCGCAGCAGGCGGAACCCGAGGCTGCGCCTCAAGAGATTGACAACTATGTTCCCGAAGATGAGGAGTTGATTTTTGAAACTTCGACTCAAGGTTACATGGAGGAAGATTATCTCTATGCGTACAACCAAAAAGGAAAGGTCTTTTTGCCTTTTTCACAGGTGTCGGCTTTTCTGGGTATTATGTATGATCAACAAAATAAGGTGCTTACCGCTTGGTACAGCAATGAACCTGCGCATAAGTACATCATTGATCTCAATACCTACACCGCCAGTGATGACGGTAAGCCGGTCGCTTTTTCGGCATCGGACTATAAGTTCATTGAAGGAACAATGTTCTTCGATGTTAATTTTATTTCGACATTGTTCGGATTTGAGACCAAGTACGACTTCTATGATATGAAGATTTCCTTTGACCGTGAACGCGAATTTCCGACCATGGTTAAACGTAATGCCGATGCTCGCCGTCAGAAGAGCCGAGGCGTTCAGTTCGCCGACCGCAGTTATAAGGACTACGAAAAAGATGAACGTTGGATCGGTTCTCCGGTGATTGACTTGCAAGTCGGTAAAAACTGGTCGCATAACAAAGGCGGAAAAACCACCAATAGTGATAACTATGCGGTTAACATTTCAACCATTGCCGCCGGTGTCGATGTCAACAGCTATATTTCCGGATCTTCATCCGACGGACATAAACCTCGTTTCCGTTTTAACGGCGGACGTACGTTGCTTGATGACGGTGACACACCGCTGAATTTGCGTCAATATAAGTTCGGTGATATTACCGGTATCGGCAGTTCTTACTTTACGGATGCCAGCTACGGACGCGGTGCCAGCTTCTCGAGCTTTAAAAACTTGGTTTTGAGTGCGGATAAGACAATTGACATTGTCGGTCCCTTGGCGGAAGGATGGGAAGTTGAGCTGTATTGGAACGGGCAGTTGTTAGGTTATCGTCAAAACAGCATTAACGGCGAATATAACTTTGCTAAAATCCCTGTTTCCTACGGGTTGAACACATTTAAACTTGTTTTCTACGGTCCGTACGGTGAAGTCCGCACCGAAGAAAAACGTTACTACTCCGGTACTTCTCCGGTTCACAAGGGCGAGTTCGGCTATAATGTTGCCGCTTATCAGCCTTGGCGTTATTTGGTTGAAGAAAATGAGCCCAATACCTATGACGGCAAAGATATTCCTGTTTTAGACAGTACATTCTATTACGGTGCCACCGATGACTTGACGGTTATGGGCGGATATACGCAAACTCCGGATGCCGAAACCAAAGAAGATACCCAGCATTTCGGTATGGCAGGTTTCCAATACGCCATCAAAGGTAGTTCGGTTCAATATAACTTGGAAACTAACCTTGATACCGAAAAGAGCGGACACCATGTTGAGTGGCAGGGTGATGTTTACATCGGAACGGTTTACGCTTCGTATGATAAATACAATTCTGTTCATTCGCCTGTATCATATTCCGGTAACGAGTACTTAAAAGACAAGACCGAGTTCCGTTTCAGCGGAAGCACTCCGTGGGCTTTGCCTTATTATGTAAGTTACCGCACCGGAAAGAAAGAAAGCGGTGATGAAACTTACAAAGACATCGTTGCTCGTGTTTCCAAGAGCTTGGAGGGATGGTATCTCTCCTTGGAGGACACTTATGATGCTCTGAATTACCGCAATGTTATCAGTCCGCGTGTTTATAATCACTGGGGCAACTTCTCTTGGGAAAACTCTCTTGAATATCGTTCCAACCCGGATCCGGATTTCACGGATTTTACTTCCAAGCTGACATGGCGTGAAGACCGCTATACTTATTATACAGCGCAATATCGCCGTGATTTGGAAGAAGATATGGATTATTATTCGCTTTCCGGAGCGAGAATCTTCCCGTTCGGCGGTCTGTCTTTGACATTGCAGATGGATAAAAAGAAAAACTTCTCCAGTTATTTAACTTATAATATCAGCTTTGCCAAAGAGCCTGGTCATGCCAATGTTATCACTTCGGCTAACTCCAAGTTGAGCGGCACGGGTTCAATCTATGTAACCTTGCACGATGATGAGGGCAATCCTTTAGAGGGTGTCGGTTTGACAGCCAGCAACTTGGTTAAGGAAGTTTACACCGATGAAAACGGTGCGGCGTTCTTGACCGACTTGAGTGCTAATGAAAAGACCATTTTGACGGTTGATATGGAAACTTTGGAGGATGTATCCTTAAAGCCTGATGCCGAAGTTAAGAAATTGGTTTTGCGCCCCGGCACACTGCGTGAGATTGATATTTCATTCAGTCACTATGCGTCGGTTGAAGGACAAATTGCTAACCCGCACGGCAAACGCCTGTATGGTTACAAAGTTGCCGCTGTTGATGCGGAAGGCAACGAAGTTACTTCTAACTTCTCGGATTTGGAAGGTTACTTCATTGTCAGTGATGTTCCTTACGGTACTTATGACTTTATTGTTTCGAAGGACGGTAAGACCTTGGCGGAAATCAAGGATGTTAAGGTTGATGACATTGAAATTGCGCTTGATGATGTTTACACCAAAGAGGCAATGCGTCCCGGCAGCGGTATAGAAGCAGGAGCTTTGTTCGAGTCGGATGAAAGCGAGAACTACCTCACTACGACCAACCCGGATGAGGAAGAGGAAAATTCTGCGGCAGATGAAGATAATGCCAAAGAAGATAAGAGTACCTCTAACGACAGCTTCTATGATTATTGGCTCGGACACAATCAATGGAATATGGCGGAAAATAGAGACACCGCTCCCGTAATCGGACAGACCCCGTATGTTGGACAATGCCTGCGCGAACCGAAAATGGTATCACAGCAAATCGGCATTACTCCGATCAACTTTGCCGAGGTTTACCAAAACAACGGCAAATGGCTCAAGTCTGCATCACGCAGTGCACCGGCAAAATGGATCGACGCACAGCGTTTGACACCGGCACGTTGGATAAATGCTTATCGCTATACTCCGGCTCTGTGGATACACGCCGATCGCGAAACATCGGCTCGTTGGATAAATGCTTACCGTTATACTCCGGCGAGATGGATCAACGCTTTCCGTTACGCTCCGGCAGCATGGATTCATGCTTATCGCTATGCACCGGCAACATGGATTCAGGCGTACCGCTACGCACCTGCGGCATGGATACACGCCTACCGCTTTGCGCCGGCTCGTTGGATAAATGCGGATGCCGAGACCAAATCGGTTAAACGTCCGACCAAGGCATAAGTTCTTGTGTTAATATCAGACCCCTCGGAAAAATCCGAGGGGTTTTGATTATATAGAATTTATCACAGCTGATGTTTTTTAGCTTTCCGGAGTGTAAGAGATGGTCAAAGTTCCCGAATGCGAACCGGGGGTAACTTTGGAAATTTTTCCCTCTAATATAGTGCAATCATAGCAACGTACCTCAAAGCCGTTTTCTGATCCACTGTATTTTAAAGCAAAGTTACATATACTAGTATTATCACTTCCTCCGAAAATATTAAGAATACCATTAGAACCATCATTTCCTTCAACCTTTAATCCTCCGCAATAATCAATTGGCGCATCGCAAGCTGACGGATTGGGGATATTAGCAGTAAAAGTGCCGATAGTTGCATTATCTGCTGTGACAAGGGCATCTCCATAGTCAACACTGGGTACACCAGAATCGTTGTAACTCCATTCTGTTTCTTCGGTTGCTGACGGGTTAATGGTAATAGTTCCAAGGCTTATATCGCCGGTTTTGGTCAAACTCACATCATGAGCAATCGTTGCCGTCACGGTCATTGTGGCGGAATTGCCTGCGTATGCGCAATAACTGCCTATGGAAACCGCGGCAATGCCGAGCATTAAAATATAATTTTTCATATTAAAAACTTCCTTCTTTTATTAACGTCATAAAGAAAAACCACCTTTTGGGACGTATCCCGCGAGGTGGTCGGAAGCTCTAAACTGACACTTGAATCAGTGCAAAGTATTTGAGGTATCTCTTATTCCTTTGCCTTCCGGCCATTATAGCAGGAAGAATTTTTACGTTTTTC
>JAFUYI010000028.1 GCA_017470585.1 Alphaproteobacteria bacterium
CCGTGATAACGGTATGCACGCAGTGATTTTTTATGATGATTTATCCAAACAGGCAACCGCCTACCGGCAAATGTCTTTGTTACTGCGCCGTCCGCCCGGGCGCGAGGCCTATCCGGGAGATGTTTTCTATCTGCATTCAAGATTGCTGGAAAGAGCGGCAAAAATGAGTGATGAAAACGGCGGCGGATCGTTGACCGCGCTTCCGGTTATCGAAACACAGGCCGGAGATGTTTCTGCCTATATTCCGACTAACGTAATTTCCATTACGGACGGGCAGATTTTCTTGGAAACATCGTTGTTTTATCAAGGAATACGTCCGGCGGTTAATGTGGGAATTTCGGTGAGCCGTGTCGGTTCGGCGGCACAGATTAAAGCGATGAAACAGGTTGCGGGTAAAATCAAGCTTGATTTGGCGCAATACCGCGAGATGGCATCTTTTGCCAAATTTGCCTCGGATTTGGATCCGGCAACCAAAAAACTTTTATCGCGCGGCGAAAGATTGACGGTGCTATTGGGACAACCGGTCTATTCTCCTCTGCCGGTGGCGGAAGAAGTGGCGATTATCTTTGCCGGCGTGCGGGGATTCTTGGATGATATAGCTTTAAGCGAAATCAGGAATTTTGAGCAGGATGCCTTACGACGAATAAGAGAAAAACACCCACAGTTTTTGGCTGAAATCAATGATAAAAAAGTCATCTCGCCGGAACTTGACGAGCAATTAAGCGCGTTTTATGCCGGTCTTCGCGATGAATACTTAAACAAAGATAAGGCGGCATAATATGGCAGGCTTAAAGGAGTTACGCAGCCGGATTGCGGCAATCAAATCAACAAAGAAAATTGCTTCGGCGATGAAAATGATTGCGGCCTCCCGTCTGCGCCGCGCCCAAGAAGTGTTAGCCAAAAACGAAACCTATCGGCATAGTGTTTATAAGGCTTTGCAGACAGCGTTAGAGCTGATGAAAGAGCAAAAAGAAGACGGCATTATTTTGCCGCCGATTTGCTGTCCGAAAGAAAAAAAACAACGTTTTTTATTGGTGGTTTTGTCTTCGGATAAGGGATTGTGCGGAAGTTATAACAGTGCTATCGGAAGAGCGGCCGTAAACCGCATTGAAGAATTGCTTGCCGCAAAAAAGGAGGTAAAACTCATAACTCTCGGACAAAAGGGCTTCAATCTTTTGCGCCGGAACTACGGCAGCCTTATTATCCGCAATGACTGCTCGGTTGTCAATCAGGGAGTGGATTATGTTGAGGCTTTAGACTTGGCAAATGAAATTCTTAATATGTTCAATAAAGATGAAATTGATGTTTGCGAAATTGTCTATTCCGGATTTAAATCAGCCCTGAACAGGGAAACTTTGAGCCGGCAGGTTTTGCCTTTTGATTTAGATTTTCTTTGTGTTAAGGAAAAAACGCCTTCCTCTTATGATATGGAGCCTTGGGGCGAGGAGCTGACGGAAACGCTGGTTGATATGGCTTTTAAGGAGTTTATTTTTGACATAATGATAAATTCGCAAGCCTCCGAGCAAGGGGCGAGAATGAGTTCAATGGACAATGCCACCCGCAACGCCGGAGAGATGATTTCAAAATTGACTTTAAAATATAACCGCCTGCGCCAAAGTGCCATTACCACCGAATTAACGGAAATTATTGCCGGTGCGGAAGCTGTTTAGTTAAGGAGAAAAATTTAAATGAGCAATAAAGACGGATATGTATTTCAGGTTATGGGCGCGGTTGTCGATGTAAAATTCGACGACTTGGAAAGCCTGCCGGACATTTACACGGCGTTAAAATGTGAGAATCAGGGCAAAACTCTGGTTTTGGAAGTTGAACAGCAGTTGGGCGAAGGTGTTGTCCGTACTATTGCCATGGACGGAACCGACGGTTTGACGAGAGGACTGAAGGTTATAAATACCAAAAAACCGATTGAAGTTCCGGTCGGCCCTAAACTTTTGGGGCGGATTATCAATGTTACCGGCGAAGCTGTTGACGGCCGCGGCAAGATTGATGCTAAAGACTATTTTTCAATTCATCGTCCGGCTCCGAGTTTTACCGAACAATCCACCGAAACCGAGATTTTAACCACGGGAATTAAGGTTATTGATTTGTTGGAGCCTTACGCCAAAGGCGGAAAAATCGGACTTTTCGGCGGTGCCGGTGTCGGCAAAACCGTGCTTATTCAAGAGCTCATCAATAATATTGCCAAGGGACACGGCGGATATTCGGTTTTTGCCGGAGTGGGCGAACGTACCCGTGAAGGCAATGATTTGTATCACGAAATGATTGAATCGGGCGTTATTGATATTAAGGGCGAAAATTCCAAAACCGTCTTGGTTTACGGACAGATGAACGAACCGCCGGGAGCAAGAGCGAGAGTTGCGTTGACGGGTCTGACCGAAGCCGAATATTTCCGAGATGTTGAACATCGCGATGTGTTGTTCTTTGTAGATAATATTTTCCGCTTTACGCAAGCAGGCTCCGAGATTTCGGCACTCTTGGGGCGTATTCCTTCAGCGGTAGGCTATCAACCGACTTTGGGTACGGATATGGGAGCTATGCAGGAACGAATCACCTCCACCAAAGACGGCTCAATTACTTCCGTGCAGGCAGTGTATGTTCCTGCCGATGACTTGACCGATCCGGCACCGGCAACAACTTTTGCCCATTTGGACGCTACAACGGTTTTGAGCCGCAGTATTTCCGAACTCGGTATTTATCCGGCGGTTGATCCGCTTGATTCCACCAGCCGCGTTTTGGCTCCTAATATTGTGGGGCAAGAGCATTATCAGGTGGCACGCGGTGTTCAGGAAATTTTGCAAAAATATAAGTCGCTGCAGGATATTATTGCCATTTTGGGTATGGATGAACTCTCGGATGAAGACCGTTTGACGGTTTCCCGCGCCCGCAAAGTGCAACGTTTCTTATCGCAGCCGTTCTTTGTTGCGGAGGTATTTACCGGAACCAAAGGCGAGTTTGTCAAATTGGAAGATACCGTTAAGGGCTTTAAGGGAATTTTGGAAGGTCTTTATGATGATGTTCCCGAACAGGCGTTTTATATGGTCGGAACAATAGAGCAAGCTCTTGAAAAAGCTAAAAAAATGCAGGAAGGCGGGAAGTCTTGATGAAAGAAATCAGCTATAAGTTGGCTCTGCCGCAAGGAGTTATAAAAAGTTCTCGGGCGTGGGGAGTGGTAATTCCCCGCGAAGAGGTTAATTTTACGGTAATCTCCGGATGTATGCCGATGCTGTTAAAAGTAAATCAAGGAATGATTAGCATTTTAGACGATACGGGACAGGCAACGGATAAATTTTTTGTCCGCGGGGGAATCGCTGACATCAAAGACGATGAGTGCGTAATAACTACCGAATCCATTATCGGTTTTGATGATGTTTCCTATGATGAGGCAAGCCTCAAGGCGGCGGAAGATGATTTTTATCAGATGATAGCCGCCCATAAGGCAAAATAGTTTGAAAAAATTACCAAATTTTTGCTTGATTTAAATTTAATTTTTGCTATAATGAACCCGAAGCAGATGAACAATCGCTTTGGGGTGTGGAAACCTCTTAAGTGGTGTCTTAAAAAAGACATAAAATTACTTTCAGTCGTAATTATGGCTGGAAGGTGAAGAAATAAGGAATATCCAAATACTTCGCACTGTTCCACTTAACAGTTTCCAACTTCCGGCCACCTCGCGGGTTTAAACCCAACAGGTGGTTTTCTTTTATAACTTTAATAAAAAAAGGAAGTTTAGATATGAATAAATATATTTTAATGCTCGGTGTTGCCGCGGTGTCCATAGGCAGTTATTGCGCCCATGCCGATAATTCCGCCACAATGACCGTTACGGCAATCGTAACTCACGATGTGAGTTTGACAAATGTTAATGATATAGATCTTGGTACAATTACTATAAATCCAGCAAGTAATGATGAATTGGAGATATATTATAACTTGGACGGAACGGTTAAAAGTAAATCCGATCCAGTAACAGCGGCAACAGATGCGACTCTGGGAACTTTTACCGCCAACATCGCCAATCCTTCTGCTTGCGATGGATCAAGCAATACCTGCGGCGGTTTGAGCGTACACAATATTATGAGTTTTTTTGCTCACGGTCTTAATGGTTGTGGTTTCGCAATAGTTTACGATAGCGAAAATAAATTTAAGGTTGTACCAACAGAATGTTTTGCGCAAGAGACATCTGATGTCACATCGGGTTTTCACATCAAAGCGTTTACAATTTCCTACACTCCGGAATAAAAAAGCAAAATCTATCCTCTCCTCATATCGGGGAGAGGATAGATTCTTAAAAGAAAAACGATAAGGCTATTGCCAAAATAAAAACCGCAATAGTGATTATGTGCCAAATTTTCATTTTTCATCCTCTAGTTGAACAGAATCATTGCCAAAGCCAAGATTACCGTAATTATGGAAAAAAATGTGATATGTTTTTGTGGTAACATTTTACACCTCCGCCGTTTTATATAAAACGCGGAAGGGATATTGCAACGCCTTATTGCTTATAGTTTTAGAAAATACTCAATTGCATATAAAACCAAGGCGGCATAAATTCCGGCAAAAATATCGTCTAACATTACGCCCCACGCGTTCAAGACTTTAGAATCCGCCCATTTTGCCGGTTGGGGTTTGGTAATATCGAAAAGACGGAAAAGTGCGAATCCGATAAGGTAAAGGACTACAACGCGAGGATGCGAATCGGCGAATAAACGTTCGGATATTCCCGCAAAAGTTAAAAGTTGTCCCGCGGTTTCATCAATAACCACAAAAGAGGGGTCGTGTTTGGTGTGTTTTAAAACCTCGTGCGTAGCAATGGTACCGATTATAAAGGTGGCAATTACCGCCCCGATAATGCCCCAAAAACCAAAAAAATAAGCGAAAACAAAGGCTAGGGGAATTGACATTAAAGAGCCGGCGGTTCCGGGAGCAAAGGGAAAATAGCCTGTTCCCAATAGAGTCGCAATGGCAAATGATAGTTTTTTATACATAGTTATCTCCTGTTGAGGGTTATTTTTGCAGAATAATTTAAAAAAAATTGCGATTCAATGAAAAAAAGTGTTGTGTTATATTTTTTTTGTGGTAAATATGAGGGCAATAAATTCCGAAGTGTAGTTCAGCCTGGTAGAACGCTGCGTTCGGGACGCAGAGGTCGCTGGTTCGAGTCCAGTCACTTCGACCAATATAAAAAGGCCTGCCGCAGCGGCAGGTTTTTTTATATTGAACGCGCAAGCGTTGGGACACGAACCGGCGAGAAGCTGGTTTGACTACAAGCGAAAGGCACACGGGAGTGTGCCGGTCGGCGATTAGCCGATGAGCGCAGTGGAGCAAGCAAAAGCCTTTTATTAAAAGGCTTTTGTCGCGGACAGTCCAGTCACTTCGACCAATATAAAAAGGCCTGCCATAGCGGCAGGTTTTTTTAGATTGAACGCGCAAGCGTTGGGACACGAACCGGCGAGAAGCCGGTTTGACTGTAGGTGAAATTTTCGGCTAAAAGAAGCGGTCGTTTGAAATGTTACTAAAGAACCATAATCTCCGCAAATTATACGGAGATTATTCTTCACAATTTATAACGTAGTGAGTACTTCTTCCGGCACCTTGTTGTTTTAGAATCCTATTTTCAACTAAATAGTTAATGGAGCGGGTGGCCGTATCTTGAGAGCATTTGCAAATTTTTGCCCACTTGCTCGAAGTTAAATTACCCTCAAATCCGTCTAATAACATATTGATCATTTTTATTTGAGTATTATCAAGCTTTATTTGATTAAATTGCTGCCACAGTTTAGCTTTTTTCAATATATCGGCAATCAGCTGTTCTGAATTTTTTATTGATAACAGCAAACATTCTAAAAACCATATAATCCAGTTTGTAATATCTAAATCTCCCTTTTGGGTATATTCCAAAACCTTGTAATACTCATTTTTTTCTTTTTGAATTTGTGAGGACATACTATAAAAACGAAAAGCCGTATTTTCTGCTTTTGCCAACATCATATCGGTAATTGCACGGGCAATTCTGCCATTGCCATCCTCAAAAGGGTGCAGAGTAATAAACCATAAATGGCTTATCGCTGCTCTGATAAGCGGATTTGCGGTATTATTTGTGTTAATCCAATTTAAGAAATCTTTCATATATTCAGGCAAGATTTTAGCATTCGGTGCTTGATAATAGACTATTTCGCGGTTTCCTTTGGTAGATATAACCTGCATCGGACCTTCTTTGTCATCGCGTAAAGCTGCAACTTTGATTTTATATATTCCGCTGTATCCGGTTGGAAATAAAGCCGCGTGCCAGCCATAAAGGCGTTCCAATGTCAATGGATTGTTGAAATTATGTGTGGCATCAATCATCATATTAACAATACCGTCTATGTGATGACTGCTGTTTATGGAATTTTCATTATGAATATTTAACCGTCTTGCGATGGAAGAACGAACTTGTTTGATATTGAGTATTTCTCCCTCAATTTCACTTGATTTTATGATTTCTTCAGTCAGAGTAGTTAAAATAGCTTCTTGCTGCAGGTTAAAACCCAGTTCCTGCATTTTTCCCAAAATTCGACCTTGGGCAAAAGATACTTTTGTGAGTATATTTTCAATTTTTTTGCTATCCCAGATAAAATTCGGCCAATTTCCGCATTCGTATATATACATTCATATCTCCGCAAATTATGCGGAGATTATGGCGTATATTCTCCGCATCGTCAAGTATTTTATATTCATTTTAAAATTCTTCTTTACAATCGCAATTTTTTATGCTAGGGTAAAAATTGAAGTGAGTGAAAAGTCACTTTGAGGTGTTCAGACCTCGCAGTTGACGTTTTTTAGAAAAAACGTAAAAATTTCTTCCTGCTTTTTATGGCCGGAAGGTTGAGGAATAAGGTATGATCCAAATACTCGACACTGATTCAACTGTCAGTCTGAAACTTCCGACCACCTCTAGGGCTTTAAGCCCAAAAGGTGGTTTTCTTTTATAACGTTAATAAAAAAAGGAAGTTTAGATATGAATAAATATATTTTATTGACTGCTATTGCAGGCGTTGCTTTTGCCTCATATTGTGCTTATGCCGATAACGAAGCCACTATGACCGTAACAGCCACCGTAATTCACGATGTGAGTTTGGAAAAATTCGGAGGAAATCCGAATATTCTTCTTTTAATAAATCCTGCTCAAACCAGCGGTTCCCTTGATTGTATCGAAGAAATCACAACAGGCGGAGTTATGGAAAATAGTCTTTGTGATCATTTTGGCTTTTACGCCAACACTCCGAACTATGCAGCGACAAGATTATCGGTAACACCGGCAAGCAAAACCGTCGGCACAATGACGCTTAATAACTGGCGGATAACAGGAAGTGGGGATGGGGATTTTTATGCACATCCCGTTCTTTCTTATACCGGAGGTGCGCCGGCAGACGGGGAACATAGTTTCGGAGAGTTTACGATTTCCTACACTCCGGAATAGCAATATAAAGCAGATTGCCGGCTTGCGCTGATATAGGTCGGGGCAAGCCGGAGTTTGTAAATTTTTATTAAAAAAATAGTTGCTTTTTATCTGAAATTGGTATATCTTGCCGGTTATAATATAATTATTCTTAAAATTTTTAGGTATGAAGAAATCAAAAGAAATGACACCGTTTGAAAAATACTATCGGCGGTATCAGCGGATTTACAACACGATTGCTGTTATCAGTTTTGCCTGTGTCATTGCAATATGGCTGATGACCGGATGGTTCTTCGGAGTTGTGGCTCTGCTGTTTGTTTTTTGGAGTTTTAGTTGGTACGACGAAGGGGCAAGCCAAAATTGCGTGGATGAGTACGAATACGCCTATCCTGAAGACGGATTTCGGCTGATGTTTAAGAGTTGGCCGTGGTTTGTGCTGATGGCGGGCATTGCCTACTTTTTCTGCCGTAATATGCCATGGCTGTTCGGTCGCCCGTTTTAGAAATTAAAGAAACCTCCCATCGGGAGGTTTTTTTAGTAATCTGTTGCCAATTTTTACTGTTTGCGTGATTTTTTTTAAATCCATTGCAAAATTTTAAAGAAAACGCCATTTTTTTGCTTTACATTTTAAAAATATTGACTATAAATATTCTTTATGAAGAGAGGTTATTATGATAAATCGCCAAGAATATTTAGATAAGTTAATCAGTCTTAAAGATAAGCAAATTATCAAAATCGTTACGGGGATTCGCCGTTGCGGCAAATCCACCCTTTTAGATTTGTTTGCAGAATATTTGCTTTCATGCGGTATAAATGCCAATCAAATACTTCGTATAAATTTTGAAGAAGCGGAAGATGAAGCATACAAAGATTTGCTGGATCACCGACAATTATACCGATATATTAAAGAACGTTTGGTTGACGGTAAAATGAACTATATAATCTTGGATGAAATACAACACGTTAAAGATTTTCAGAAAGCCGTTGACGCATTATTTGTCAAGAAAAACGTTGATTTATACATAACCGGTTCCAATTCATATTTGTTATCAGGCGAACTTGCTACATTATTATCCGGTCGCTATATGGAAATTCAAATGCAACCCTTTTCCCTAAAAGAGTATAAAGAAGCTTTTCCTGATTTAAGCAAAACTGATTTATTTCAGAAATACTTGACCGATGGTTCTTTTCCGTTTGCCTTACAGCTCCAAGGTAATTATCGAAATGTTTTGAGTTATTTGGATGCCTTGTATAATACGATAATTGTTAAAGATATTGCCGATAGAAAAGGGTTAATGGATACATCTGCCTTAAAGCGTATCGCCGGATTTATGAGTGATAATATCGGCAACCTTATCTCTATCAAAAAAATCGCCGATACCATGACATCAGACGGGCAAAATATTTCTCCTCATACCGTTGATGTGTATATATCATCTCTAAAAAATTGTTTTTTCTTATATTCAGTGCCGCGCTATGACATTAAGGGCAAAGAATATCTGAAATCAGGTGAAAAATATTACGTCGCGGATATTGCGTTGCGTAATTCTATTATCGGTCAAAAGAATCAAGATTACGGACATATTCTTGAAAATATCGTATATCTTGAGCTTATCCGCCGCGGATACAGAGTATTTGTTGGTAAAGTCGGTGAGTATGAAATTGATTTTACGGCGTTAAAGGGGAGCGACATCAATCACTACCAAGTAGCGTGGACTGCCATTGAAGAAAATACATTGAAAAGAGAATTAAGACCGTTAGAATTGATTGGCGATCATAATCCGAAATATTTATTGACGATGGATCCGATACCGGTAACATCTCATAACGGAATAAAACAGATAAATGTATTGGATTGGTTGCTGTCGTGATTTTCGGGCAATGAATTTCAGATAATCAAAAATAAAAACATTAAGCATAAAAAATATTGACGGACGGGGTTTTAGACGTTATTATCCTTGATAGAAAAAAGGAGAAAATTATGAAAAAAATTATCGCGATTTTAATGGCGGCAACTGCCTTGAGTGCTTGCGAAAATCTTGATTTGAGCCAATATGCGACTGCCGGAGCCAATGACCCGGTTCGTACACGTTTGCGGGCTTGTTTGGTGAGCGAAGCCACAGCAAGATTGCAGGCCGGAACTCTGCTTAATAACGGCGTTTCTGCGGCGGCCGACGAAATTACCAATACCTGCATTAAAAAACTGGCTTTGCAGGCAGCAGGTCTTGACAATGAGGCGGCATCAACAGCCACTTCAATTATCGGCAACTTGCTGAACGGGGCATCGGCTCAATAAGAAAGCTTGAAATAAAAAATCCCTTCCGATGTGGAAGGGATTTTTTTCAAGCAAACATTTTCTTTATAATGATAAATTGCAGTGCCGCTATGGCGCATAAAATCACCCACGAAGGGAGAAAGATAAAAAATCCCGCAAAATTGCATATCAAAAGACTTCCCCCGAAAACGACGGAACTCAAGCGGGAGGCGGATTTGTAGTCCAAATCGCGGGCAACAATTTTTGCCATCATTACGGCAAACAAAGCGTAAATTGCGGTGAAAACAAGCGTAAAAGCAAAAAATATTAAGGCAAGGCAAAAAAGTACAGCCAAAGCCCCGAGAAAAATGTTTTTTTCCAAACCCTGTTTATAATCGTTTGCGGTTAACTCAACGGAACCCTCAAACGGTGAAATCCGAATATCTTTTCCTGTTACGGTGTAAACGGCGGTGCGCGAGATATAAATTCCCGACTGCAAGTCGGAAGTGTTAATTTCATCAACCGTGGTGTCTAAAACAAGCGGAATTTCACTTTTAACAAAGCGAATCGGCATATATTTTATGGTGTTGAGGGGCGAAGTAATGCGTCCGTCTTCAATTCTTATCGGAAGCAACTCATCGGCCGCCTTGCGGATGTCGGGAAGAGCCGTTGATTTGATGTAAAAGGCAATCAAGGCATAAACGGCAACCGCCCAGATAAGCGTAAACAAAGCAATAAATTTTATGCCATAGCCTTGACCACAACGTACATAATTAAAAAATTTGTTCATCAGAGATTCTTTCAAAATTTATCCGTTATAGTTTTGTTTAAAATGATTGTAGAAAGCAACAGTATTTGCGCGGGCATCGTTTTGTGCCGTCTGCTGATTTTCAACAGCTGCGGCTCCCGATTCGTTTTGCGAAGAAGATGGAGCAACATTGACCCCGCCGCTTTGATTTGCCGGATTATTATTTGGTTTCATCATATCGTTGATAAGTCCGCTGTTTTCTTGTAAAACCGGTATCAGCATATCTTCCGCCGAATTCTTGAAACATCCTCTTTCATAAAGATTTGCCAGTGTCTCCAATCCCAAAGTGCAGCTCTTGTGCAGGAAAACCGAAAGTTGACCGTAATGTTCACCTGTTCTGCGGCTGCGGAAATCATCTTGAGGAAGATTGTAGGTTTTACCGCATTTTTGCACCATCGTCCCGTTTTCTTTTTTGGTAACGAAAATATGTCCGTCCGGAGCTTGCCTGCCGCGTCCGTGATCCTGCACGACAATCGTTCCTTCCGGCAAACAAGGCAAAACGGAATAATCGCATTTCAGCTCTACGAAATCGGGATGAGCGCGGAGCTGGGCGGCGGCTTCATAAGCGTGTGCGCCCTCGAGATTGATACCGGCTTTGCGCAAAATAGCTTTTACTCCGGCATAGCAATGATGACCGTCACGGTTGAAAGGAATCCCTGCGTTGGTGCAAGATGAAACCATGCGGTTGAACTCTCCGGCCTCAATGCCTTGTGCCATGGCACGCGACCACTCAACTCCGGCAACTTCAAAATTCTCCAGAGCATTTTCGCCCTCTTCCATCAGGAAATTGCTCATAAAATCAACATCCATTGCCAAATTTGCCGCCGCGGCGCGGATGCCGTTCTTTGGTGCGGCAGGAGTTATTTTAATGGTATTTGCGGAAGTGTCGGCGCGGCTCTCGGTGAGGTCTTGTTCCCGATCCTGAACATGATCAGATGATTGCGCCCTTGCAATCTGCGAGGATATAAACAACAATGCCGACAAGCCTAAAGCTTTCAGCTTGCCATGAGAAGATGAACGGGATTTTTTTGTTGGTTGGCCTGAGTTTTCTTCGTCAGAACGTAATTTTTCGGGAGCAATATTTTGCTCCTCCAACGCATTTTTTATCTTGCGTTTCATCTTGATTTCAGAAATTCGTTTATTCAAGTTGCCCATCCCTTTATCCTTTTTTGTCTATAATAGCATATTTTTTTGATTTTGCAAGTGTTTTCTGCGAAAAAAAGCAATATTTTTCGCATATTTTAGACATAAAAACGGGGAGCGTACTAAAAAATTATCCTTTATGCTTGTAAATACGGAAATTTTCGTGATCTTTTTTGAAGGAGTAAGGTGAAAAAAAGGCAAAATCAATCTTTTCTTTCCACAGCAGATAAAACAATGAGAGCTGATCGCGGCGCGAATACTTGACAAACAACTCCCACCAGTCCTCCATCAGTTTTATACAGCGGGGATTGGAGTGCCGGCGGAAAATAACATTGTTTTCGGCCAAGCCGAAATGCGCCGGAAAATTATCGTCACGGTATTTTTGCAAAAGAATATCAACGTTTTGTTTGTCATCAAGTCCGGATTGAACAACGAATCGGGCTTCATCATATATGCAGTCGCGGCGAGCGTGCCGCGGCAGAGCGATAAAGCATTTACGAGGAACCGAGCGGATGTATTCAAAAACTTTTCCGGTTTTGAAATTGATATTGGAATCAATATAAAGGCTTGATTGATAAGAATCAAGCAAAAGATGCGGGTGCATTTTGTGCCAACGGTTGTTTTTGGAATTGTCCATTTCCGCAAAACGCAAAGGTTCTATTTTCCAAGGACCGAAATACTTTTTGTCAAGGAGCTGTTTATCATCGGTAAAGCAAATATAATCACATTCGGGGTTTAGAAAATCGTGTACTATCAAAGCATCGTACGAGCCGGTCAAGCAAGTGTAAATCACCATTTTGCGGCTCTTGGTGCGCAGGTTAAAATAACGTTTTACCCGTCCTCTTGCCCAGAAATTATGCCAATCCGCCCATGTCGAGATTTTATAGCGGTAATACATTTTGCTCAAAACCCGATATTGCTGCTCCGAGATAAACCCCAGTCGGCGCATTAAGCCGTATATCTGCCCCATAATCATATAATAAATAAATTTCATAGTCTTTGCGCCCCCGGTGTTAATACCAATACATACTAAACGCAAAGAACGTGCTTGTCAAGCCATTCAAACGTTAAATTTATGTATAAAAAAGGACATCTTTTAAGGATGTCCTTTTTATACCTCAATTATGGTTTATAAGTGATTTTAAGTGTACCAAAATCGTGTTCTGCCTTATTAGCTGTAGCTTTCGGATTGGTTCCGGTGTAGGATAATGTGGCATCAACATAATAGGTGGTTCTGTTGCTGGCAGTATTGCCTGCAGTTATTTTGAAGTTGTCAACTTTTATACGGCTATCAAGCGAACTGGTCTTGATACCCGAAGTATCAATTTCAAATTTACTCACATCATAACCGCTGGGCGTGGCAGCAGTGAAAGAACCTCTGGTGCTGGTTGATTGGGCAAGCAAAACACCGCCGCTTGAGGTAGGCGTTTCACCTGTGGTATAGCTTCCGCCGTCCTCGGCAGGATTTACCATAAGGGCAAAGTTTATCGGAATAACATTATCAACATTTACCTCATGCACAATCTTGGCTTTAACGTTCATTGTGGCTGTGGTTCCGGCATAGGCGCAATAGGAGCCTAAAGCAACACCGGCAATGCCAATCAATAAAATATATTTATTCATATTTAACATTCCTTTTTAATCAGTTATATATAAACGATTAAGTCTCCTTGATGAGAGGAGACTGGAAGTTGCTAACTATGATATGTATAGTGCGGCATATTTGTATAAAACTTATTTTGCACGCCTTCCAGTCATAAACCGGAATTATCGAGTTTCGTCTCGATACAACGCATATCCTGAGGTTAGCACACCTCAAGAAGATCATCACTCTTCTTAACGATCATACTAGCAGATATAATTTAAATATGCAAGCTGTTTTTTTAGGTGATATTAAAAAAAAAGAAACGCCTTGCGGCGTTTCTTTTTTGTGTAGTGCAAAATATTTTTAAGGATTATATGTGACAGTAACGGGATCAAAAGTGTGTTTGTTGTCGCCGAATCCTCTTTTCGGTCTGGTTCCGGTATAGGAAAGCGTAGCATCAATATAAAAATGGGTTACGTTATCGGTGACACTGTCTTTAGTTGCGGAAAAACCTCCGACTTTAACATTAGAATCTTTGGCAGATGTTACTTCCGCCGGACTAAAAGAAAACTTATTGACATCATAGCCGCTCGGAACGGAAGCCTTAAATCCGCCGCGGGTTGCCGATGAGGATTCGCTGATAACACCTCCGTCTGTCGCTCCGGTTTTGGTGTTATAAGAACCGCCGTTGATGCTGGGGTTTATAGTCAAAACAAAGTGTATAGGCTCCGGATCGTGAATATTGGCATCGTGGTTAATTGTTGCACTAACCGTCATGGTGTCGGAATTGTGAACTTCGGCACGGATACCACCGCAGACCAAAGATAATGCGAATATACCAACAACTAAAAAATATCTATTCATATTAACTTCCATATAATCAGTCGTATATAAATGATAAAGCCTCCTTGATGAGAGGAGACTGGAAGTTGCTAACTATAACACGAATAGTGCGGCATATTTGTATAAAACTTATTTTGCCTGCCTTCCAGTCACAGACCGGAAATACCAAATGTCGCTTTGGCAATGCGCGTGTTAAGAGGTTAGCATACCCCGGGGAGATCATCACTCTCCTTGAGGGCTATAATAACAAAGCTATGTTTGTAATGCAAGCAAAATTTTAAATTGTGATAAAAATTTTTTTATATAATATCTACCGGTGGTTTCGCCGCAGTTTTTTCTATGAATGCAAGGGATTGAACGGATGTTAACGATTTACCAAGCTTGGGGTTTTCGGATAGTGCGTCCGGTTGATGTTATGATTTCATCAGGAAACTGGGCGGCGGCAAGGACGGTAGGGGTTAATCTTCTTATGTAATGGACACTTGATTTTAAGATCGGAAATGAAATAGCTCTTTTGTCGATAAATAAACCTATAAACTTTCCGCAATCTTGAGCGGCGATTTGCACAGCGTAAGCCATATCCGAATCATTGCTGAATAATAAAGCCTTGTCAAACAAATCATCTTTAGCATCTGCAACCATTTGTACAGCTAAATTGACATCCGTGCCTTTTTCTTCGGTTTTGATAACCTCTATCGTGTTAATCTTACCGTTTTCCCAATCGGCGGCCAACGGCATTTTGGTTTTATGAATGGAAAAATAGCCGTATTTGATTTGTATTTTAGGATTCGTTGCAAGAGCTTCTAAATAAATATCCTGTCGTAGGGAGCGTTCCGGTTCATTCTTATTAGATTTGATTTTAGCAGTAAAATACTTGACAGCAACCAGTTCATCATCCGGTTTTAACATCGATTCGCATAATTTAACCAAATCCAGCCATTTATACGGTGTTCCCTTTAATGAGCTGTAGAATAAATTAAATCCGTCAATATAGGCAATAACACGTTTTTTCATTAGTTCCCCGCAACGAACGAGGGGGATTGCTCCCCCCCAGAACCACTACTACGAATAGAAAGTGGACTTTATGCTTTCAGCATACGATAAAATTTATAATGTGTCAATAGATATTTAATTTTATTTTTGCAAAATTTCAGCTTTACTCTCTCAATATCATCGCCTCTACTTTCTATGTCAATAGCTTCTGACCATAAGGGGACTTCTTTTTTTTGTCAATTCCTCGATTCCATTAGGAATCATCAAGGGGGCTCATGACTACAAGGAACGGAGCCTAAATTTCGGGAGATGCCTTGACCACCGGCTGTAAAGCCGGTGGAGGCATGACGGTGGGAGAAATGCCAAAAAAAGGAAAAGTAAAAACTTTTAAATTTTCTTTGACAACGGTAATTTTTTATGCTAGGTTGAATTTGAAACGGATAAAAAGCCGTTTTGAGGTGTGGTAACCTCTCGCTCGTCGTTTATATCGGACGTATTCGGTATATCCGGTTTTTATGGCCGGAAGGTTGTGGAATAAGCCAAATCAGACGAATACACAACACTATTACGAGTGATAGTTACTAACTTCCGGTCGCCTCTAGGGTTATCTTTGGGGCGACTTCTTTTTTATTAACATAAAAAAAGGAAGTTTAGATGATGAAAAAATATATTTTATTACTCGGTGTTGCCGCATAAGCTCATATTGCGCATACGCCGGAAACACTGCCACAATGACCGTTACCGCCACCATCGCTCACGATGTGAGTTTGAATGTAACAAGAAATATCAGCTGGACAATGACCATTGATCCAAGTCAAACAAGTGGAGAAATTGACTGGTTAGGAGATATTGACGGTTGTGAAGTTGAAAACAACGGTGATGGTATTATTTCCGCTTCTA
>JAFUYI010000007.1 GCA_017470585.1 Alphaproteobacteria bacterium
CTCTTCATCATTTTTTTTGCTTTACATCAGCAATTTTTTATGCTAGGGTAAAAATTGAAGTGAATGAAAAGTCACTTTGAGGTGTGGTAACCTCTCACTAAACGTTGTACTGAAACGTTATTCAGTAATCCGACTTATGGTTGGAAGGTGTGGAAATAAGGCTTGCCAAATACCGCACACTAATTTAGTGTAGTTACCAACTTCCAGCCACCTCGCGGCTCTCAAGAGCCAACGGGTGGTTTCTTTTTTAAGACAAGAAACCGTAAAGGAAGTTTAGATGACAAACAAAACTTTTTTAATTCTTTTATTAGTAGGCGTATCTTACACCGCCTATAACGCAGCAGCGGTGTCCGAAAACTTTGCAATCTCCACCACCATCGACCACGAAATAGTTTTGGGCAATTTCCGAACTGCAAGCACCGATGCCGGACTTAAAACAGACAGAGATATGGACTTGGGAACCATTACCATCAATCCTTCGTATGTTTTTGATGATGATTGGATGCAGTGGTCAGATATTGTATATAATTCGTCAGGAAATGTTACCGAAATTACTCATGCAGTAACTCACGCAGACAATATAAAATTCGGCAGGTTTTCTGCCAATATTCCTAATCCGACAGCCTGTAACGGTTCAAGCCATAGGTGCGGAGGTTTAAGTCTTGATAATTATTATATGCGTGTCGGTACTCCAATTAGTTGTGAAAATTTGAAGATATATTATCTTAGCGATCAGACGTTTGAAATACGCCCCGAATACTGTACTCTAACAGGTATTCCCAAAGCGCAAAGCTATCAAGGAACCATTAACATAAGTTATTCCGAATAAAAAAGAGGAGGCTTAAAATTAAGTCTCCTCTTTGTCGGTTTTTCTATAAAGCTAGAAATTATACTGGAACTGAACTCCCAGCATATTGCTGTAATTGCGATGACGGGCATTAAGGGTGGTATAATTATCGCTGTTGTGCGACTTGGCGGTGCGCATAAACAAGTGTGCATATCCCACATCAAACTGCCAATTATCGGTTTGATAACTTACGCCCAAAGTTGTCCACAAACGATCCGAATCGGGGATTCGTGCGGTGCGGTATTTGGCACTTCTTATCGGAGTCGGGTCGTAAGAAATACCGGTGCGCAATGTCCATTGCTCGGAGTAATAATAATCAACGCCTAACGAATATGTCCAGACATTCTTCCAATTCTCGGGGATAACCGCTTCCACAACCGGAGAAGTCATCACAAAATTATCAAAAATATCCCACTTTGTCCAACGTGCCGTACCTGAAATACCGAAACTGCCGTTTAATTTATGGTACGCCGATAAGGTCAACTGATTGGGCAAGGTCATTTTAGATACGCCGTCGCGGCTGCCGTTTAATGCGGCCAAAGGACCTTGAGCGCGTTTAATGCGGTTTTTACCGGTAACTTTATGCGCACTGTTTAGGCGGTAAGCAATTCCGAAACGTGTGTCTTTAATCGGTTCATACATAACGCCGAAGTTATATGCCCACTCCCAACCGTCCAAATCCATCTGGTTGCGCGATTGCGGCTGATAGGGCAGGGAGTTTATTATATCTCCGTGGACATAGCGGTAAATAAGGGTTGCGCCGACCGATAATGTATCGGTTGCCTTATAAGCTCCTCCCAAAGCAAAATCGACAACTTCGAGTTCGGTGCTTATGCCGTGTGAAGAGCCGAACCAATCGGAGTTATAAATTGATGCTAAACCGAACGGGGTGTAAATTCCTCCACCGATAACCGCCTTGTCATTTACGCGGTATTGTCCGAAGGCTGACGGTAAAACTTTATAAAAATCCATTTTGCCTTCGGGATAATCGGGGAGCTGCTGATGATAAACATTGTCATGAAGTTTTCCCTCAACAATTGAATGCATTTGCACGGTAGAAATTCCCATTTGTCCGCCACTGTCTTTCAAGTTCATTCCCGCCGGATTGAAGGCAACCGCCGAATAGTCATCGCCGACCACACCTGAACCGGCAAAAGCTCTGCCCAGACCGGTTGCGGAATATTCATTCAATTGATAGCCGGAGGCATCGGCGTTGCTTGAAAAGACGGCAGCACTGATACCGATTAGCAAAAATTTCTTATAGTCAAACATAAAATTTAATCCTATTGTTTATAAATATTGTTGCCAATACTAATGTTTTATGCTAATTAGTAAAGTAGGCACCTTGAGGGATAATAGTTTCCGAGAGGAAACCATTGTTGATTTCCGCACTATTCGGAGGATTAAAATTGTTGAAAAAACCGCAAAAATCAATTACCGAAGCTATTTTTGATGTCATCGGCGACAGTTGGAAGGTAAAAATCGTGGAAAATCTGATGAGCGGAACCAAACGATTCGGCGAACTTAAAAAGTCGCTCGGCAACATTACGCAGAAAGTGCTTACCTCAAACTTACGAAAATTGGAAGAACACGGCGTTCTCATCCGCAAGGTTTATGCCCAAATTCCTCCGAAAGTGGAATATAAATTGACGGCTCTCGGCAAAAAGCTCAAACCTACTATCGATTCTATGATAGAATGGGGTGCGGAATATACCGCCAAAATGGGAAATCTCTCCAAAAAAATCTTTAATTCCGCGGAAAATACGGAAGATAACGACTCCGATAATTCTCCCTCGAAAGAAAATTAACATTTTTTTTAACCAATGGTCATATTTTCGCTTGATTTTCATTTGAAAATAAGTTAGCATAACATTGTGTGTTTGTTTGCATTGGGGGAATACTTTTATGAAAAAAACAGGCAAGGTCTTATGCGTAGCCGCCGCTTTGGCAATGAGCGCAGGCAATCTGCAGGCACAGTACGGCGGATACACGCAAGTTGCGAGAACTTTTTATGAGCACGCCCGCAACGGTAACCGCGGAGCCATTGACCGTATGCAGAGAAACGGTTATTCAATTAACAATACCGATTCAAACGGCAATACCGCTTTGTGTATCGCTATGATTCGCCAAGATGATTACGCTTTTTCCGTTTTGCGGCAATACGGAGCCGATACTTCGCATGATTGTGTAAGACGGCTTATGACTCCGAAAACGGGATTGACATATCACAGCGGCTTTGTCTGGAAACCGATTTATACACTGGGTGCCGTAGCCATTGCCGGCGGTATCACCGCAGCTGCTCTTGCCGGTGGCGGCGGGGGAGGCGGTTCTAAAGGCTCTTCTTCGGACGGAAACTCCGGAGGAGGCAATGATTTCGGAGGAGGAATCTCCGATGATGGAGGGCAAGACGACGGTGATGGAGGACAAGACGGCGGGGATGACTCTGGCGGTGTCAGCGATGATGATATTGTAACCGATTTGACTCCTGCCGATTTTGAAACCGATGAATATAATAAAGGCGGATTCTTGAGCGGTATTAACGCTTCAACGGCATATTCCCGCTTTTACGGATTGGATTCTAACGGCAATCTTGCCTCTAAACTCAATAAAATCGCGGTCGGTGTGATTGATACCGGTGTTTATGCCGCCAATATTGATTTTGAAAAAACGGGAATAAGCGGCTTTAACCAAGATTACGGTCCGTGTCGCAATGGGGATACCACTCATTGCTGGGACTATAATTCCTCAACCGGTGTTTTGAGCCTTACCATTCCCGATCCCACAAATGCCGGCGGAGATGTGACTTACGAACGGCAAATTTCGGCTGCCGATTATGCGGCGTGGGAAGCCGGTTACAGCGATGACTACGATTGGGATGATAAACAATACGATTTCGCCCCTGAAACTGGTGCGGGCAATATGCACGGTACGCATGTTTCCGGTATTATTGCTGCAGATAAAAACGATACAAATATGCACGGAGTCGCATTTTCCAATGTCGAGATTATCGGCGGACGCTGGGATTTTATGACTCCTCCCGGAGATGCAATTGATAAAATGGTTGAAAACGGTGCCAAGGTTATCAATATGAGTTTCGGTATTGAAGCCAGTAATGAGATTAACGCTTCTATGCTTGCCAATCCGGTTTACGGAGCTTTGTTGCGCAGCTATATGGAAAGTATGATTCTAAACGGCATGAACAACGCCGCCTCCCACAATGTGGTTATGGTTATGTCGGCAGGAAACGAGGGGTATTCCGAAGCCGGAGTTTATAACGGTATTCCGCTTTTAGACGGTTTGAGCAGTACGCTTGATAATCTGTTTATGACCGTGGTTGCGGTAGGTCCTTCCGGTACAATAGCTTCGTATTCCAACCGCTGCGGCGTTACAAAGAATTATTGCATTGCCGCTCCGGGAGGAGATGCACCCGGCAATTACATTTATTCGACCGGAACGTATGGCAACGATATGGTCGGTATGATGGGAACATCAATGGCGGCTCCGGTTGTAAGCGGCAGTGTGGCTCTTTTGATGGGGGCATATCCGTATATGACACCGCAGCAGATTGTGCAGCTTCTTTTTGAGAGTGCCAATAAAGATGGTATATATGCCGATACCGACACTTACGGCAACGGACTTTTGGATTTGGCGGCGGCAACCGATCCGCAGGGCTATTTGGCAACCATCGGCGGCAACTCCGTAAATAATACGGTAGTTAACGTTACAAGTTCAAAAATTGTGGTTCCGGCAACGTTTTACAGTGCTTTGAGCAAGCGTATGCCCAAGACTATGACGGTATTTGATAAATATAAACGTCCGTTTGAGATTCGTGTTTCTTCAATGGTGGGAAAAACTCACAGCGGCGAAAAGAATTTCAAAAACGATTTGTATAACTTTACTCGCGGCACCGCGAAAAAGACGGTCGAATCGGGCGGGTATTCGTTTGCGTTTGCTCCCTCGGCGTATAAAAACAACAATCAGGGAATGGGAATATTTGAGGTTTCTTACTCCTCGGATAAGCGCAAAACGTCCTTCTTCTTTGCCGAGAACAGCCGTTATTCTGCCGGTGATTATCATGAGAGTGCAGGCTTTAATCCCTACTTGGCGATGAACGAGGCTTACGGAGTGGAAAATGAGCTTAAATTTGACCGTTTAGGCTTTAAGTTCGGATTTATGACCGGTGAAAACGGTTTATATGACGGCGATAAGGCTTATAATGACAGGAATTTTGACTCAAGATCTTATGCTTTTAATGCCGAGGCATCTTATGAGGTTAGCCCTGCATTGACATTAGGGGTTGTGAGCGGAATGCTTTCCGAGGATGATTCCGTTTTGGGACTTAACGGATACGGTGCATTTTCAATTAAGGACAGCTCCACATTCTTTACCGGAGTAAAACTGGCATATTCTCCATTTGATAATTGGAGCTTTTCCGGTGCTTATTATCACGGTTTGACCAATCCCGAGAAGTCTTATGAGAGTATGATTTCAATGTCTGAATTGTACAGTGACAGTTTTGCTTTTGACGGGCATTACAAATTAAATAAAACCGATATTATCGGCTTGCAGATTTCTTCACCGTTAAGGGTTTATAAAGGACACGCCGATTTTGATATTGCCACCGGAAGAGATAATTATTCGGATAAAATCTATCGCCGAAATATCCGCTCCGATTTGAAACCGGGAGCAAGAGAGTATAAGTTTGCCTTATACCATAACCGCGAAATAAGTGATAATCTCTCGCTTAAAGGCGAAATTGCCGCTCGGCTTAATCCCGAACATCAAAGCGATGCCAAAGCCGATTATCGGGCAATGTTCGGATTGTCGTGGGCTTTTTGATTAAAGACATAAAAAATAAAAAACGGTTCGGTTTTAAATCGAGCCGTTTTTTTGCGAAATATAATGAGATTTTGTCAAGCATTTTTTAATATTTAGGAGCTATAATCTCCTAAAGACAGTTCAGAAGAGTGCAACATGAATGAAAAAAAGATAAGTTTTAAGGTGGATTATTCGCGATTAGACGTAATCAACGAATATAACACCAAAAACCAACGTTATCCCTTGGTGCTTTCGGTGCCGCACAGCGGGAGAGTCTTTCCCGAAGAGTTTTATAAAAACGTCTGTGTGGATGAAAACGAACTCCGCTCCAATGAGGATCCTTTTATTGATGAGCTGGTGATGAATGCCTGCGAACAGGGAATCCCCATGGCGGTAATGAATATCGGGCGCGCTTTTATTGATGTCAATCGCGACTCAATTGAAATTGACCCGATGATGTTTTATAATTATCCCAACCCCGGTGAAATTGTCGGCAACTCCCGTTGCCGTGTGGGGCTGGGGCTTTTACACCGCATAACCTCAGGACGCAAAAATATCTATGACGGATTACTTGATTATAATGAGGCTTTGCTGCGGATAAAAAATGTCTATGATGTTTATCACCATGCCTTACAAAAAATGATTGACCGCACAGTCAAGAAATTCGGTTTTTGTCTGGTTCTTGACTGCCATTCAATGCCTTCTAAAATCTGCAATATTATGCAGGATAATCGGCAAATTGAATTTTGTTTAGGCACACTTTTTGAACAAAGTGCCCCCAATGAAATTATTGATTTTGTTATGCAAAGACTGGGGCAGAAGTATAATGTCAGCCTTGATTGCCCGTACTCCGGAGCCTATATCAGCTTTAATTACTGCCAACCCAGACAAAATATTTATACCTTGCAGATGGAAGTTAACCGCAGTCTTTATGAAGATGAGGCTGTGTATAAAAAAAGCGATAATTTTCAATATGTTAGTACTGATATATGCGCGATGATAATTGATTTGGGTAATTTTTTGCTGGATTTTAAAAAATAATAGTGTTATAAACACCTCTGTTTGCACTTTAGGGCAACCCTTGAGGGTTGATTTTGATGAACTGCCCTCGGATTTTTTTATTGCCTTTAAGCGGATTGAAACCGATAAAAGGGGGATATTCGTGGCACTCCGAGGAAACAGAGGGATACTTTATTTATTATTTTTAAGTATCAAAATTTTATGATTTTTATTATATTGCTGATATTGCTTCAGCCATGTTTGAGCTATGCGCAGGAAATTTCTTTTATGGAAGAGGATTTTGCTTGTTTGGACGCAACCGTTCAGGCCGAAGAAAAGTATCAGATTCAAAAACATTTATTGACCTCCATTTCGAATGTGGAGACCGGACGTTGGAGTGAACGTTTGCAACAGATTACCGCTTGGCCGTGGAGTGTTAATGTCGGCGGCAAGGGGTATTTTTATTCCAGCAAAGAAGAAGCAATAGCCGCGGTTAAATCTTGGCAGCAAAAAGGGTATAAAAGCATAGATGTAGGCTGTATGCAGGTTAATCTTCATTTTCACGGAAAAGAATTTGCCGATTTGGAAGATGCTTTTGACCCGAAAAAAAATGTTGAAACCGCAGCAAAAATACTAACGCGCCGTTTTCAAGTGCGCAAAGATTGGATGCAGGCGGCAACTGATTATCATTCCACCTTGCCGCATAAAGCAAGAGCATATAAAAAGAAACTACTGCTTGCCTTGGATGATGCTAAAACGGGCAGTAACCGCTATTTGGCCGATTATGCCGGCAAACTTTTAGCGGTACCGGAAAGCAAAAATTGGTTTCCGCAATGGCTTGAAAGCAAGCAGCTTATTGATAATATGATTCTATCATCACGAGGATAAAAAATGGAAGCCGGAAAATTGCAACAGGAATATTTAATCCGCAGTTACGAATGTGATCGCAACGGTGTTCTGCGGATTATTGCTTTGATGAATATTTTTCAGGATATTGCCGATTTACACGCTTCAAAACTGGGAGTGGGAATCGAGCATTGTCTTGCTCATGGTTTGGCGTGGGTCGGCTCCAATTATCAGGTTCACATCAACAGAATGCCATCATGGCATGAAAAAATTGTCATAACCTCTTGGCCGTCGGCGGAAAAGAAACTCGGAGCCGTAAGGGATTTCAGAGTTAATGATGAAAAAGGAAACGAGATAATAACGGCTTCCAGTCAATGGATTTTGATTGATTTTGCCCGTAAACGTCCGGTTGCTTTAAGAGAAAATATTCCGCATTATCAGGTGATTGAAGAACGGGCTTTGGATACCGATTTTAATAAAATCGCCGCTCCCGAAAGACTTGATGTGAAGAAAACATTTGCTGTACGCTATGATGATATTGATGTTAATAAACACGTCAATAACGCACTCTATCCTTTGTGGGCAACGGAAAGCGTTGATAGTGATTTCAGGCTTTTGCATCGTCCGCAGGATATGGAAATTGCTTTTAAAAAAGAATGTTTGTATGGTGAAAGTGTTGAAGTTACAACACAGATTGATAATGAAGAGAGTTTACATATCATTACGGCAACGAGCGATTCCCGTGAATTGGCAAGGTTAAAAATTAAATGGTGCCGAATTTAATTTTTTGCTTTACAAATAAAGAAAATTTGTTATAATGACCCCGAAGCAGATGAAAATCGCTTTGGGGTCTCATAGCCTCTTGTCTGGTGTCCGACAAGACACAAAATTGCTTCTAGCCATATTATGGTTGGAAGGTAGAGAAATAAGGTTTAACCGAATACTCTACACTGTTCCAGACAACAGTTATGAGCTTCCAACCACCTCGCGGAGTACATCTCCAAAAGGTGGTTTCTTTTTATGACGTTAATAAAAAAAAGGAAGTTTATAAAATGAACAAATATATTTTACTACTCGGCGTTGCAGGCGTTGCTTTAGGCTCTTACTGTGCCTATGCAGGAAATTCCGCCACGATGACCGTTACCGCCACAATCGCCCACGATGTCAGCTTAACCAAAACAAGAGATTTAAGCCTTGGCACCATTACCATCAATCCGGCTTATACAGGAAATGATACAACTTGGATTTATAATCTTGATGTAAAATCTGAGTTAGAGAGTGAGGGTGTTGTTTCAGCAGATGATCCCATATTAGGAACTTTTACCGCTAATATACCTAATCCCGAAGCTTGTCATGGTTATGACGAAAGTTGCGGTGGATTGTCTGTAACCGGAAACGCTGGAGGCTATATTTATAACATATTTGGCGGCAGTGATAACAGCAATCGTTGTCTTTTTTACATCCATCACACCGAAGCAAATAATTTTCAGATTTTCCCTTCGCGATGTGATATAAATGATATTTCAAAAGTTACTCCGGGTACTCATACCGGCACTTTAACTATTTCTTATAATGCCGGTTAAAAAGAAAATAACTAAACTCAAATCGGGCGGGGAGAAAATAAAAACTCTCCGCTCGATTTTGATTTAATTTAACGAGAAAGATGCAAATTTTCGTTGTATAGATTAAATTTTAGGCTTTTTATCATTTTAATTCGGGTTATAATACCCAACCGAAAGGGAATTTATAAATGGTTATCGGTATTGGTATTGCTTTAATAATAGTCATGCTTGACCAGCTTTCAAAGTATTTGATTTTGAATTATGTGCTGGCGGCTTATCCTTATATCAAAATCACCTCGTTTTTCAATGTGGTTAATGCGTGGAACACGGGGGTCAGCTTTTCGCTGTTCAGCGAAGGAGGATATTTGGGGACGCTTTTGCTCTCCTTTATGGCCATAATCATTTCGGCTATGCTTGTTTGGCAAATGCGCAAAAATCAATTACCTGCCTGCAATGCCGCCTTGGGGCTTATCGTCGGCGGTGCTTTGGGCAATGTTATTGACCGTATTCGTGTAGGTGCGGTTTTTGATTTTTTGGATTTCCATATCGATACATACCATTGGCCGGCGTTTAATTTTGCCGATTCCGCAATTTGTATCGGCGCGGTTTTAATTTTGTTTATCAGTTTGAAAAATAAAAAAACGGAGAAAAAATGAAAAAAACAGTTTTAACATTGGCGGCTCTGATCATGCTTACCGCCTGCGGTATGACTAAAAAGGATTTAGGACTGCAAAAACAAAGTCCCGATCCTGCAACTGCCAAAACCCAAGAAGAATTGGTCGTTCCTCCGAATTATGACTTGGTTCCGGTTGTACCTCAAAAATAATAGCGGGAGATTGAACTTTGCGAGTTTTAGCAGCTGTATTTTCAGTGTTTTTTATAATAACGGCAACTTTTCAAGCCAAGGCTGAATTGTTGGGGATAAAAGGCTATACGCTTGATAACGGAATGCGTTTGATTGTAATTCCCAACCACAAAGCCCCGATTGCCAAGCAAATGGTTTGGTATAAAGTCGGAGCCAAAGATGAAACAATCGGCAAGGGCGGAGCGGCACACTTATTGGAACATTTGATGTTTCGCGGAACAAAAAAAGTCAAGGGCAAGGATTTTAACCGCATTATGGAAGAAAACGGCGCGGTAAGTAATGCCTTTACCTCACAAGACGTGACTGTTTACCATCAATTTACGGATATCAGCCGCTTGGAATTGGCAATGTTTTTGGAAGCCGATCGTATGGCTAATCTAAAAATTGATGATGAAGGATTTGAAACCGAACGGCAAATTGTCTATCAGGAGCGCAAGCAAGTTGTCGAAAATAATCCGTTCTATCAATTTAACGAAGAAGTTGCACGCTCTTTCTGGCAGAATCATCCCTACAGCCGTCCCATAACCGGCACGGAAACCGAGATTTTGAACTTAAAAATTGAAGATGTCAGGGCGATTTATGATAAATATTATGCACCGGATAATGCGGTTTTGATTATAGCCGGAGATATCAATCCGGATACAGCCTATCATCTGGCGCAAAAATACTACGGCAAGATTCCCGCAAAAGGATTTACCAATAATAAAAGTTTTCCTCAAGCCGATGCCGATATAAACACATCTTTTAAGATGTCGCTTAAAAACATTGAAATTCCGAGATTATTGCGCAAGTATGAGGCTCCTTCATACAGCAGTGATAAAGAACAAATTTATGCTTGGATGGTTTTATCAAAATACATCGGCGAGGAAGATACCTCGGCATTATATCAAAAAATGGTCGTAAATGATAAAGTCGCCACCTCGGTTTCCTCCTCTTATAACTATACCTCTTTGGGGGGAGGGAGCTTTAGTATAGTTGCCGTTCCGAGTGCGGGAATAAGTGTTGAAAAATTACAAGAAGCGCTTGATGAAGCACTTAAAGTATCAGTTGATGAATTTAATGATAACACTTTGAAAAAGATAAAAAAGAAAATGCTTGCCGGTCTTATTTATATTCGTGATAATCCGACCTCTGCCGCACAAATTGCCGGAACATTGGCACTTGCTGGTATGAGCGATGAAGAAATTGAAAATTACGCCGATAATATCAATAAGGTAACTTTAAGCGAAGTAAAAAAGGCCGCTGCCGCCATATTAAAACCGGCTAAAGTGGAAGCTGTTGCCATTGCCAAAGGAGAGAAGAAATGACACGCCGCCCCTACCATACACACCATCGCAGGAAATTATGGATATTGTTGGCCTTGTCTTTACCATGTCTTTGGTACGGCTATCAATACTTTACATTTAATCCACAAAAAATAATAGACAATTCAGAACTTAAAGATAGAAATTTTAATGTTAAAGTTGAAGAAATAACAACCCCGCAAAGTAATATTAAAGCTTATTTTGTAGAAGAGAAGACCAATCCGATTGTATCAATGAGTTTTGTTTTTAAGGGGTGCGGTTATGCTTATGATCCTCAAGGCAAGAGCGGACTTGCGGAATTTAGTTCCGCAATGTTTACCGAGGGAGCCGGCGATATGGATGCCGCATCTTTTAAGGAGCATCTGGAAAATATTGCAGCCGAAATCGGCTATTCGGTTGATGAAGATGATTTCAGCGGCAGTTTTATGAGTTTGAAAGAAAATCTTTCTCAATCCGTCGATATGTTGCGCAAAACCTTATATGAACCGCGTTTGGATGAAGAAGATATGCACCGCACCAAACGCCAAACCTTGCAGGCTATAGACCATCTGCAGGAAAATCCGTCTAATCGTCTTAAAGAAGCTTTTAAACACGAATTGTACGGTAACCATCCATACGCCCGCAATGCTTTGGGAATAAAGAAAGATGTACAGTCTTTTAATGCTTCCGATATTAGAAATTTCAGCACTTCATGTCTGACCAAAGACAGACTTTTTGTAGGAATTGCCGGAGATTTATCTTCTCAAGAAGCTGTCAGTTTGCTTGATGAGGTGTTTGCAGATCTTCCGGAAAAAGCATCAACTCCGGATATAAAAGATGTTGCGGCCGATTTTAGTTTTCGAAGTATTGATATTGAGGATGATACTTTGCCGCAGATCCTCACCATGATTGCCGCGCCATCGGTTCCTCGTCTGCATAAAGATTTTTATCCGCTCTATATTGCCAATTACATCATCGGCGGAGCCGGATTAAATTCCCGAATTAACGAGGCAGCCCGCGAAAAAGAGGGCTTGACTTACGGGGCTTATACTTCAATGTCTGTTGCTGACAAACTGCCGCATTTTTCCGGCGGCTTTTCCACCACTCCGCAAAACTTTGAGCGGATGAAAGAAATTTTTATAAGTGAGTGGAAAAAAATGGGAGAAAAAGGAATAAGCGCGCAGGAATTATCATCAGCCAAAAATTATTTACAGAATTCTTATAACCTGCGTTTTGCCGATATTACAACCCTGTCGGCAATGTTGGCGGAAATACAAAAAGAAGATTTAGGCATTGACTTTTTGCAAAAACGCAATCGTTACATCGGAAAAGTTACGCTTGAACGTGTAAACTCTGCGGCAAAAGAGTTCTTTGCAAACGATAAAATAATTATGGTCAATATGGGAAAAATTAAGTCTGAAAGGAATATTAAAGATGATAAATAAAACCTATGCTTGGAAGCGTCTTGCCGCTCATTATCGCTGGCATAAAAAAGATGAAATGAAGGATTTATTTTTAAGAGATTCGGAGCGCGCGCAAAAATATAAAGTCGATCTCGGTAATCTCTATCTTGATTATTCCAAAAACAGAATTAACGACAAAACAATGAAATATCTTATCAACTTAACAAAAGAAGTTAAGTTAAAAGAAAAGATTGATGCTATGTTTTCGGGGCAGAAAATCAACACGACCGAAAACAGAGCTGTTCTGCACATTGCTTTGCGCAATCGCACAAATACACCGATTTATGTTGACGGCAAGGATGTTATGCCGGAAATCAATGCCGTATTTTCCAAGATGAAACATTTTTGCGATGATGTTCGTTACGGCAAATTCAAAGGGGCAACCGGAAAGAAATTAACCACGATTGTCAATATCGGTATCGGGGGATCGGATTTAGGACCTTTTATGGCGACAACCGCTTTGAAAGAATACTGGGCAAAAGATATGAAGTGTTATTTTATCTCCAATATTGACGGTTCGGCCTGTGAAGATGTTTTATCGGAAATTGATCCCGAAACAACCTTATTCGTGATTGTCTCCAAAACATTTACAACCATAGAAACCTTGACCAATGCCGGAACTTGCCGCAAATGGTTGGTTGATGCACTTGGAGAACCGGCCGTTTCCAAGCATTTTGTTGCTGTATCAACCAATGCCGCAGAGGTGAGTAAATTCGGTATTAACACCGATAATATGTTTGAATTTTGGAATTTTGTCGGCGGAAGATATTCCATGTGGTCGGCGGTAGGCTTATCAATTGCCCTAATGGTAGGGATGGAGAATTTTGAAAGAATGCTTGCAGGTGCAAACGCTATGGATATGCACTTCAAAAACACCGAGTTTGAATATAATATTCCGGTAATCTTGGCACTGCTGGGCGTTTGGTACAATAACTTTTTCGGATTTAAATCATACGGTGTAATTCCCTATGATCAAGACTTGCGTTTTCTTCCTAAATACTTGCAGCAACTTGATATGGAAAGCAATGGCAAGTCGGTTGCCGTTAACAACAAATTTGTTAAATATTCCACCGGAGCGGTTTTATTCGGCGGAGCCGGAACCGATGTTCAGCACTCGTTTTTCCAACTTTTGCATCAAGGAACTTCCATTATTCCTCTTGACTTTATCATTCCGGCAATTTCACATAACGAAATCGGCTTTCATCACGAAATTTTAGTTGCCAATGCCTTGGCGCAGGGTGAAGCGTTAATGTGCGGCAAAACCGTTCATGAGGCCGCCGAAGAGCTTGCCAAATCAGGCAAAACCAAAGCGGAAATTTCGCAGTTAAAACGTTATAAGAGTTTTGCCGGCAATCGCCCCAGCAATACGATTGTAATTAAAAAACTTGATCCGTACAGCTTGGGAATGCTGATAGCTATGTATGAACACAAAGTTTTTGTTCAAGGAGTAATTTGGAATATCAATTCTTTTGATCAGATGGGAGTTGAACTCGGTAAGCAGATGGCTTTGAGCATATTGCCGGAATTGCAGGGAAATGCCAGCGGTATTCACGATTCTTCAACAGCTTCGCTTATCAAGTTGATTAAGAAAATGAGAAAATAGGGGGAAATGATGACAATTCGTGTTTTACCGAATAATCTCATCAATCAAATTGCTGCCGGAGAAGTAATTGAACGCCCGGCGTCGGTGATAAAAGAATTGGTGGAAAATGCCCTTGATGCCGGAGCCTCTTCGGTTGAAATAACGCTTAACGACGGCGGTAAGGGATTGATTGCGGTAAAAGATAACGGCAAAGGTATGGAAAAGGATGAATTGCCGCTTTCATTAGAGCGGCACGCTACTTCAAAATTGCCGGATAACGATTTGTTTCATATAAATTTTTTAGGATTTCGCGGAGAGGCGTTGCCATCAATTGCCTCGGTTTCGCAGATGAATATAACCTCCCGAACTTGCAATTCCGAAAACGCTTGGAAGATAGAAGCCAAAGGCGGGGAAATATCCTCGCTTAAACCGGCATCTGCCAACAAAGGAACAGTTATTGAAGTCAGGGACTTGTTTTATTGCACTCCGGCGAGGTTGAAATTCCTACGCAGTGCGGCATCTGAAACAGCACAATGTGCTGATATTATCAACCGCATAGCCTTGGCGAACCCGCAAGTTTCTTTTTATATGTATGACAATAAGAAAAAACGCATTGCCTTAAATGTCGTATCAGAAAATATGGAAGAAGCACGCTTGCAACGCATAGGTGATATTTTGGGGAGTGATTTTAAGGATAATTCCGTATTGATAAATGCTAATCGAGACGGCGTTTCCATTAAAGGATATGTCAGTCTTCCTACCTACAGTAAAGCAAACACCCTATCGCAATATTTATTCGTAAACAATCGCCCCGTGCGGGATAAATTACTTTTGGGAGCATTGAAAGCGGCCTATCAGGGCGTTTTGGAATTGGGGAGATACCCGGTTTGTGTGTTGTTTTTTGAATTAAATCCGGAATATGTGGATGTTAATGTGCATCCCACTAAAGCGGAAGTGCGCTTCTTTAATGCCGATGCGGTGCGGGGATTGCTGATAAGTGCGGTGCGCGATGCTCTGGCACGCGGCAGTATGCAGACAGCCAAAATCACCAATTGGGACAAGATTTTGGATAATGATAATCCTTTAAGCAATAAAAACACCTCTTTGAACACAATGCGCGAGAGGGTTTGGACTTTCGGAAATACCGCTCCGGCTTTAAGGCGATATGCACCACCGAGACATCTTCCCGATATGGAAAATACTTTTTCCGTAAAGGCCGAAGAAATTACGGAAAGTCCCTCCGATGTAAAAGAAACCGGATTTTTGGGACAGGCCAAAGCGCAGTTTCACAATACTTATATCATATCACAGACCGATGACGGGATAATAATTGTTGACCAACACGCCGCGCACGAACGGATAGTAATGGAAAAATTCAAACAAAATCTGCAGTCAAAACAACAGCCCCCATCGCAACTGTTGCTTATTCCCGAAGTTATTGATTTAAGCTTAAAGGAAAAAACATCCCTGTTGGAAAACGAGGAAAATTTGGCAAGTTTGGGGTTGATTGTTGAAGAGTTCGGACAAACGGCGGTGATTGTCCGTGAAATTCCGGCTTTGATTGCCGGCTGTAATGTTAAAGAACTGATTTGCAGTCTTGCCGAACAAATCAGCGAATGGGGCAAAGATTTTGCTTTAGAAGATAAAATCAACCATTTTTGCGCAACCTTGGCGTGCCATGGTTCGGTGAGAGCAGGGCGCAGTCTTAATTTGGCAGAGATGAATAAACTTCTCCGTGATATGGAAAAAACACCTTATTCCGGACAGTGTAACCACGGTCGCCCGACTTATGTGGAATTGAAGTTAAAAGATGTCGATAAACTCTTCCACCGCTAAAAAATATCTTACAGTGATTTTTATAAAAAAATCAGGCGGAGAGTTTGTTTAGCTCCCCGCCTGAAGTTTTTTTTATAAGACATATTTTATGGTAATCGAGCCGGAATAATTCCCTGATGTCGGAATAACTCCATCATCACAGCCCCAAAAATCATACATAAACCTAAAAGTATTGCCAGAAACATATTTTACCCAAGGTTCATAAACAAAAGTGTTTCCTAAATCAACGTTTCCATCTGCCTCAAAACAGGGCTGAGAATATGAATTGCCACTATGGGCAACCCCATCAACCTTGCACGAATCTGGGACATTAGCGGTAAAAGTGCCGATGGAAAATCCGGTTACGGATATTACATTAGTTGATTTTTGATTAACTGTTCCATCAGAATTAAGGTATATCATTCCTCCCAGTGACCAATCGGCACCGGGGTTAATTGTAATGATTCCCATATTTAAGTCATGAGTAACGCTCAAACTCACATCATGGGCGATCGTTGCGGTAACGGTCATTGTTGCCGAATTGGAGGCCATTGCGCAATATGAGCCTAGTGCGACACCAGCAACACCAATCAACAAAATATATTTATTCATCATTTAAACTTCCTTTATAATTTTCTTTTTTGTTAACATTAAAAGAAAACCACCTCTTGAGATTTTTCTCGAGAGGTGGCTGGAAGCTCAAAACTATTAGTCGAAATAGTGCAAGGTATTTGGGCAAGCCTTATTCCCTTACCTTCCAACCATAAAGATCGGACAACCAAATTACGTTTTGGTAAACATCGACTATGAGGTTTTGAGACCTCGAAACTACTTCTCGTACATTTCAGTTCAGACTATACCATAAGTTTTATCATAAATCAAGTAAAAAGTTTTAAATTACAAAATTTTTGCACTTTTTGCTTTTCCTTTTTTGCCTCTTTTTTACGTCATGCCTCGAAAGCAACCGTACGGTTGCTTTCGTCAAGGCATCCCCTGAAACTTAGGCTCCGTTCCTTTATAATCGGGAGACCCTTTGAATTTTTTGCCTCCGGCAAAAAATAAGGATGACGTTGGGTGGAATGGTCGGGAAGCTCCTCTCCGTTTTTTAATGGGGAGGGGAGGGAAAACAGCACAACCGAGGGTTGTGCGGTGATGTTATAATAAAATAATGCTTGACAATATAAGGGCGATCTTATATAGATTATATATAATTGATAAGC
>JAFUYI010000029.1 GCA_017470585.1 Alphaproteobacteria bacterium
CAGGATATACATAAGGAGGGGAGAACGGAACAAAGGAAAAGCAAAAAGTTCAAAATTTTGCTTTACATTAAATATTTTTTATGCTAGCTTAAAAAACGAAGCAGGGAAAATTTTGCTTTGAGGTGTCCTAACCTCTTTCGTGGTGTCTATAAAAGACATAAAATACTTCTGGCTTGATTATGGTCGGAAGGTCGGGGAATATAAAGAATACTCGGCACTGTTCCACGAAACAGTTAGGAACTTCCGACCACCTCTGGGGTGAATAACCCAAAAGGTGGTTTCTTTTATTAAAGTTATAAAGAAACTAGAAAAGGAAGTTTTTAAGATGAATAAATATATTTTAATGCTGGGCATTGCCGCGGTTTCCATAGGCAGTTATGCTGCAATGGCCTCCAACTCCGCAACAATGAATGTAACCGCAACCATCGCCCACGAAACTAATATCCGTAACATCAGCGATATCAACCTCGGCACCATCACAATTGACCCGAGTAAGAGTTGGGGAAATGTAATAGAAGATAATTGTGCGTGGGGTGGAATAGGAGAAGAAAACGGTATAAAATCCATTTCCGGCAATCCATGCGGCTATTTTACCGCTGACTTTAATACCAATCAATATTTATGTGGTGATGTTTTTTCGGTTACACCGGAAAGTGCAAACTGGAATAATGTACACTTCTACTTCGGTGCAAATAATACCGACACCTCAGGCAGGTGCAAAGTGACAGCAGAATTTAGCTACGATGGCAGAGTTCCGGCGCAAGATACCTACAACGGCAGTCTTACCATAGAATATAATTTGTAATAAAAAAATCCCCTTATCATCTCATTATGGTGAGGGGATTTTTGATAAAAAATTGCGGCTAACTCCAAATTTTGATTGACTTCCCGTTTTATAATGTTAATAAAGGGCGGGTTTAATTTTTTAAGCGGAGTTTAAGAGCAATGTTTGCGCATTTGCAGGAAATTTTTTCACAATTTAATTTACAGCAATTTACCGGTGCTTTCATCGTATTGTTTGCGGTGATTGATGTTATCGGCTCGGTGCCGATTATCATCAATTTGCAAAAGCACGGCAAAAAAGTTAATGCCGAAAAGGTTACATTATATTCATTCATAATGTTTATGGGATTCTTTTATATCGGCGAGTTTTTTCTAAACCTGTTTAAGCTCGATTTATCCTCATTTGCTATTGCCGGTTCGCTTATCATTTTTATTATGGCAATGGAAATGATTTTGGATATTGAAATCTTCCGCGAAGGACCTGACACCCCAAAAGATGCAACTTTCGTGCCTCTTGTTTTTCCGCTGATTGCCGGAGCCGGAGCTTTGACCACATTGCTGTCCATCCGCGCTCAATATGCCGATATTAACGTTATTTTATCAATTTTAGCCAATGTCGCCGTAATTTACATTACGGTCAAGGCGGCTAAATTTATCGAAAGAAAAGTCGGTGCCGGAGGAATTTATTTCTTGAAAAAGTGCTTCGGAATTATCCTCCTTGCCATATCGGTAAAACTGTTTTTAACCAATTTAACCGTACTTATTCAACAGATTTCCGGCAAATTGTAATTTAATGTCTTGATATTTGTCCGAATATCGCCTAAATTTATGATGAAAACAAAAAATAAGGTGTAAAGGGCATGGATAACAATTTGGAACAGCTGCGCGATATTCATCTGCCGGAGGGCGTGTCGTGGTTGCCATTGGCGTGGGGGTGGTATGTCGTTGCCGCTTTGATTATTGCCGTTGTTTTGGGGGGAGCATTTATTTTATATTACCGCGGGAGATTTAGGCGTTCGGCCTTAAAACTCTTGGCGCAAATACGCTTTGATGATCCCGCCGCCGCAGTTAAAATTTCGGAAATATTGCGAAGGGTCTGTATCTGTAAGCACTTTGAGGCCGCTGCTTTCAGCGGGGAAAAGTGGGCGGATTTTCTAAAACATTCGTGTTCTTATAAAATCAGTGCGCAAACACTGCAGATATTATTGGATGCACCTTATGCCAACAAGCCGCCTTATCGGCTTACCCAAGATACTATAACGGAGTTAAACCATTTCTGTCGGCAATTTATCGGGGAAAACTTATGATTGTGTTTGCTTATCCTTTAGCTTTTCTCTTATTGGCAATGCCGTTTATGATGTATTTTTTACTGCCGCCGGTTAAGGGTATGCACGGAGATGCTTTAAGAGTGCCGTTTATCAAAGATGTTAAGCGCATAAATGTATTATCGGGGCAGCTTTGGAGCAATTCGCAAACGGCAGGCGATATATCAAAAAGAATATTTTTAGGCGCGGTTTGGTTTTTTTTATGCTTGGCAGCCGCCCGTCCGCAATACGCCGGTGAGCCTGTACGTTCTTCAAACAGCGGGCGCGATATTATGCTTGTAAGCGATATTTCAACTTCAATGAGAAATGCGGACTTTTCTTATCAGGGACGGCGAATCGATCGTTTAACCGCAGTTAAAATTGCCGCCGACGGGTTTATAAATGAGCGCAACAGTGACCGTATCGGTTTGATTTTATTCGGAACAAGAGCCTATATGCAATCGCCGGTAACTTTTGACAAGCAGGCAGTTTCAAATATTTTATGGGCAAGTGATGCCGGAATGGCGGGCAATTCAACCGCCATCGGCGATGCCTTGGCCATGGCTCTTAAAAATTTGCGGGCAAACAGCAAAAAAACCGAAAATAAAATCATTATTCTGCTTACCGACGGCGAAAACAATGACGGCAGTCTTGATATGTTTGATGTTTTGAAGCTTGCCAAAGAAGAAAACATTAAAATTTATACCATCGGGGTCGGTGCCGATGAGCAATTGAATGCGGGATTTTTCAGTATCCGTATGCCGCAAGGGGGATTGGATGAAAAAAATTTAAAAAAATTGGCAGATGAAACCAAGGGGCGTTATTTCCGCGCGTTTGACACCAAGGGATTGCAAAAAATTTACGATGAAATTGATCGTATGGAGCCGGATTTTGATGAAGATAAATATATTCAGGAACGGCACGATTTATTTTATTATCCCTTGGGAATAGCGTTTGTTTTGGCACTCATCATATTGTTATTGCAGAGGAAAACGGCATAATGTGGGAGAATTTTCATTTTTTGCGCCCGTGGTGGCTGTTGGCATTGATTGTACCGTTAATCGTTTACCGCAATTTTTTCGGCGGACTGAAAAACATTTCCGCATGGGAGGCGGTGTGCGATAAAAAACTGCTCGATTTTTTACTGATAAAGGGAAGTTCCAAACAGCGCAGTTTTATGGGATATATGGTGATTTTGGGACTTTGCGGCGCGGTCTTGGCTCTTTCGGGGCCTGCTTGGGTAAAAAGAAGCGTTCCGGCATTTGAAGCACTCAATCCGGTAATGATTTTATTAAACCTTTCCTCGGATATGGATCAAAAGGATGTCCCGCCGGATCGCTTAAACCGCGCTAAATTTGCCATCAGTGATTTTTTGCGCAACCTCAAAGCGCAAACCGGACTTATCGTCTATAGCAGTGAGCCGTATCTTATAAGTCCTGTAAGCGATGATAAAAAAATTATCTTAAACCTTTTGCCGGCTGTTTCGCGCGATATAGTGCCTACCAACGGCGACAGGCTGGACAGAGCGATTGAGTTTGCTGTTGAGCGATTGGAAGAAAGCGGATATTCAAGCGGAAATCTGGTTGTTTTCAGCAATGACTGCGGGCAGGAGTTTGCTGCCTCTTTAACAGCGGCGCAAAAAGCTTTTAAGAAGGGATTTAGGGTCAACGCCGTTGCCGTTAACGCCAAAACATACGATAAGTTGGAATTGCTTGTCAGCAAAGGCGGCGGAGAAATTATGAATATCAATGAAAATTTGGACGATTTAAGCAATATTATAAATGAGCAAGCCTCCTCCGATATGAAAGAATCCGCAAACAAAACAGAGGCTTGGGAAGACGGCGGATATTGGTTTTTGAGCATAGTGCTTATTTGCGTCCTGTTCTTTTTCCGGCGGGGAATTTTGGTCGCGGCTTTGATATACTGCACCTCGGCGCACGCCGGATTTTTCACCAATGCCGATCAGGATGGTTTGAAAGCTTTTCAAAACAATGATTTTAATGCGGCGGCAGAAACTTTTCATGACAACAATTGGAAAGCCTCCTCTTATTACCGCAAGAAAGACTTTGCCAACGCTCTGAAATTTTATGAAAAATCTCAAGGAGTTGAGGCTTTATACAATCAAGGCAATGCTTTGGCGAAATCGGGTAAAATTGATGAGGCCATTAAAAAATATGAAGAGGTCTTAAAGCAAGTTTCAGACCATGAAGATGCCAAGTTCAATTTGGAATATCTGAAGAACAAACAGCAGGAACAAAGCCAAAGCCAAGCTCAAGATAAGAAGCAAAATTCCGACACCGCCGGCGAGAAAAAAAGCAATAACGAGAAAAACGACGGCGATAAAAACAATTCCGGCAATGATGAAAAAAACGATAACAATTCGCAAAATCAGGACAATGCCGACAGTTCTTCATCGCAGGAGCAAAATAAAGCCGATGAGGCTGACAATCAATCAAACGGACAATCGCAAAAAGGGGATGCCAATTCCTCTTTGAGTGAGGCAAAAAACGATGATAATTCGCAAGCCTCCGACAATGGAGTTGAAAAAAACGTCCGTTCATCTTCTGAGGCCGGAGAGAAAAGCGACGAAGAAGCCGATAATCAAGGCGGCACAACCGATAAGGGTGATTTCAGTGAAGAAATGCAGGCTCGCGAGATGATGTACCGCAATATTCCCGATGATGCCGGAGGATTGCTGCGAGCTTTTATTTACAAGGAATATAACAAGAACCGTTATGGAGATAAGTAAGATGATGAGATTTTGGGTTGTTTTTCTGATTGTTTTGTTTAACTTTCATACGGCGTGTGCCGAAAATTTTGTTGCCAAGGTCAACCGCAATACCGTACCTTTCGGAGAAACTTTTATTTTAACCCTGCAATATGACGGCAATCCCGGCAACTCCGAGCCGGATTTAACGCCGTTAAAAAAAGATTTCACCATTTATTCGGTGGGCAGGGACTATCAACGCCGCAGTATCAACGGAACAGTAAGTCACACCTATCAATGGAATGTGGCGTTGGCTCCCAAAATATCGGGTACGGCAATAATTCCGGAAATCGCTTTTAAGAATTTATCATCGCATCCGATTAAAATTAAAATAGGAGAAGAAAGCGCATCCTCCGCTGGTGTCCCGAAGTTTGCCATCGCACGGAGTGTAAACAATACTTCGCCTTTTGTGCAAGAGCAGATTATTTATACCCTTGTTTTGAAAACCACCGAGGACTTGCGGGGAAAAGAGCCTATTTTTGACAGCCTCGGATCGCAAGATTGGATTATTAAGCGAATAAGCGAACCGTTCACCTCTTCGGAAATAGATAACGGTATTGAAGTTAAAAAACTTGAAATAAAATACGCGATGTTTCCGCAAAAAAGCGGAACATTAAAAACGCCTGAGGTTTATTTTAAGGGATATTATATCGACAAGAACAAAAACGATCATCCGGGGTTTCCGTTGTCGCTCAATGCTTTTATGGATGATAGTTTTATGAACGGTTTCGGGGTTAATCCGGCAATACAGACCGTTAATCTTACGGCACAGCCTTTGGATATTGAGGTAAAACCTGTTCCCAAAATTAACAATTCTGATTGGTGGCTGCCCTCTTCTTCAGTGGTTATTGTCGATTCTTGGGAGCAGGAAACACCGAGTTTTAAGGTGGGTGAGGCAACCAACCGGCAAATTACCTTAACCGCCATAGGGGTTGCCGAAACTCAGCTCCCCGTTCCCGCACTCAAGGAAGTAAAAAACTTAAAACAATATCCCGATAAACCGGAATATGATACTTCCGCAAGCGAGTACAGCGACGATGTGATTTCCGCTTTGCGAATGAACATTGTTTACATCCCCGAAGAGGGAGGCGAGATAACCGTTCCGGAGATAAGTGTGCCGTGGTACAATCTCAAAACTTCCGAAATGAACAAGGCCATATTGCAGGCGCGTACTTTCAAGGTTGCAGGGAATAAGAAAGTCCCCGCGGTTACAAAAGTTAAAGAAGCTGCCGAAAATCCCCGCCAAGAGGCAGAATATGAGAACAGCTGCAAGCCTAAAAGCACTGTCGGATTGATCTTTTTGTCTTTTGCCGCGGGGTTGGGGTCGGCGTGGCTGATATTGCGTTTGATGCAATTGCGCAATCAAGAACAAAAAAAAGAAAAACCCGCACCCGAAATTGAAATTGCCGAGGTTTTTAAAAACGGAAGTTTACAGGAAATCCGCGATGCCGTTATCAGAAAAGCCCGTGAAATAAGCTCTTCGGAAACAATATTAAATCTGCAGCAAGCGGCGGATGTTTTTGCAAATGAAGAATTAAAAATTATGTTACAGCAAATTGATGCCGCACTTTATGCCGGAAAAAAAATCAACCTTGATGCCAAAAAACTGACAAGGCTTTTAAAAACGGCAAGCAGTTCCGTTGTAAAGAAAAAAAAGCAAAAATCCCTCCTTCCCGAACTGTATAAATAGTGCTTGCGGATATTTTACTGCTGATTTTTCAGATCATTGCTGTTTCATATAAGCTATAACTTATAAGAAAAGGGGGGTGTGTCCGATTTTCGTTATTGACAAACACACCGGTTGGAGTAATATAAGGGCAATAACAAAATATAAGGAGCATAAAATGAAAAAATGGGCTTTAATTATGGCTATTCCGGCGTTAATGCTGATGAATGCCTGCACTACCGATATCGGAGCCAATCAATACGACTCCGCATCGGTCGGGGCAGTAACCAAGGCATTGAAAGGAACGATTATTTCGGTCCGCAGTATTACGGTTCGCGATAGTGATCGCACCGGAGGCACTGCCTTGGGCGCGATTGCCGGAGGAATCGGCGGTTCGCAAATCGGCAAAGGCAACACGGCTGCACTTTTGGGGGCAACCGGAGGAGCGTTGCTCGGCGGAGCGGCCGGAAACTTGGCACAACGCGGACTTTCCAGCCAGAGCGGCTATGAATATGTTGTTCAGCTTGACAACGGCGGCGTAGTTACCGTTACTCAAGGAAACGATGTGTTACTTGCCAACGGTCAGCGTTGTATGGTCTTATACGGCAACGGTTCTTCCCGTGCGCGTGTAATTCCTTATAACGGGTATTAAAAAAAGTTAAAGCATTAAAGAGCCTTCGGAAATTACCGGAGGCTTTTTTTATGTGATTTTTTTATAGAATACAAATTTTTTTTATAACTTGTGCATTTTTAGCGCACTGCTTACAGATTGATTTTTATAAAAAATTTGCGATTTTTCCCAAAAAAAACAAAAAAAATATAAAAAAAGTGAAAATTTTACTTGATTTATTTTTGCGAATCGTCTATAAAGCTATTCAGTTGATGAATGGGAGTTTAGCTCAGCTGGAAGAGCATCTCGTTTACACCGAGAGGGTCGGGAGTTCGAACCTCTCAACTCCCACCAACAAAGAACCGCCTCTTTTGGGGCGGTTTTTTGTTGGTTTGGGATTGACGGTGAGAACTCCCGAGGAAGGGAGTTTGCTTTTGCAGATTTTAGGCACACGGGAGTGTGCCGACGGCTTGCCGAAAAATCAAAAACGGCGTATATGATGAGCTTGGCTCATCATTAGCCAGACTTTCAACTCCCACCAACAAAGAACCGCCTCTTTTGAGGCGGTTTTTTGTTGGTTTGGGATTGACGGTGAGAACTCCCGAGGAAGGGAGTTTGCTTTTGCAGATTTTAGGCACACGGGA
>JAFUYI010000030.1 GCA_017470585.1 Alphaproteobacteria bacterium
CATCTATTTTTTTGAGGTCCTGAAACAAGTTCAGGACGACAATTGGGGTCTTCAGGACGACAATTGGTGGCATGACGGCGGGAGGGAGGCAAAAAAAGGAAAAGTAAAAAGTGCAAAATTTTGCTTTACATAAAAGATTTTTTATGTTAGGGTAAAAATCGAAGTGAGCGAAAAGTCACTTTGGGGTGTGAGAACCTCTACTACAACGTTTAAGATATAACGTAAAAAAACTTTCAGCCATATTATGGTTGGAAGGTTTGGAAATAAGGGAGACCAAATACCAAACACTGTCTTGTAGTACAGTTCTCAACTTCCAACCACCTCGTCTATTCGTCGGGGTGGTTTTCTTTGTTAACAATAGATAAGGAAGTTTAGATGATGAAAAATTATATTTTATTACTTGGCGTTGCCGCGGTGTCCATAGGCAGTTATTGCGCATACGCGGGCAATTCAGCCACAATGACCGTTACTGCCGCAATCGCCCATGATATAAGCTTAATCAAAACCAGAGATATAAATATGGGGACAATCACTATAAATCCGGCAGTAACCGCAGGTCCTACACGCTGGTTTTATAGCGATACAGGTGAATATAGTTTAAGTACCGGAGAAGCTATCATTTCTGCAGATAATGCCACTGTCGGGACGTTTACTGCTAACATAAGTAATCCTTCGTACTGTGACGGAGAAAGCTTCTCTTGCGGTGGCTTGGTCGTTACAGGAAACTATGATAATGAAATTTATAGTTTTTTTGGTGAGTACAGTGAAGGATATGCCGGAAGCAACAGCTGTGGTTTTAAAATAAAATACAGCGGAAGTGAAAATATATTTAAAGTATATCCCAGTTTTTGTTATATAGGAGCATCAGGTCTTTCTTATGTCACCGCAGGTTCGCATTCGGGAACTTTAACTATCAGCTATAATCCGGGATAACATATTTCTCCCGCCTTGAAAATCAAGGCGGGAGAAAAAATATTTAAGTTGTCTATAAAAAATCTCGCCTCTTGCCAAAAAAAATTTTTTATTATAAACTTTTTTTGTTGTAATAATCAAAGATGGCATAAAACAATGAAGATGATTAAACCGGTTGTGAATATCTCCAAAATTATTGATGCTTATGATGTGATTGTTTGCGGTCTTAACGGAGTTATTCATGACGGTTGCGACTTTAAACCGGAAGCGATTTCCGCATTGCTTAATATGCGCAAATCCGGCAAACAGGTTATACTGTTGAGCAATACTTCCATGCGTCTGCGGGAATTGTGCAATCTGCTTTATGCCAACGGAATTTCTCCGCGGTTGTTTAACAATATCATTACTGCCGGAGAAGTTTTGCACGCAAGACTTCAAGCTTGCGATGTTCAATATGCCGCGCTGGGCAAGGTTTATTACAATCTGGGTGTGAGCGATGATGAAAAAATCTTTGATGATCTTGATTACCATAGCATCGAAAATTCTTCACGCGCCGACTTTTTGTTTGCAGGCAGAATTACCGGCAATTCACCGGATGATTATATGGAAGTTTTGGCTCATTGCGCAAGTCTGAATATCCCTATGCTTTGTGTCGGCAACGACAGAGTTTGCCGTGTAAAAGATGAAAACACTATTGCCGCAGGTCTTTTGGCAGAGCAATATACCATATTCGGCGGGCAGATTATTACCATCGGCAAACCTGACAGAGTTATCCTTGAATATGCTCTGGAGGCTTATCATGACATCAACAAAGACAAAATTTTGCTGATAGGCGACAGCGTTCCGGTTGACATTAAAGCCGCCAATACTTTCGGCATTGAATCGCTTTTGGTTACTTTCGGTATCCATTCGCAGTTTTTAGGCGACGGATACATTCCCGATGTTACCAAAACCCGTGAATTGGCAATTTCAACCGAGGCTTTCCCCGATTATATAATTTCCAATCTCCGTTGGTAGTATTTATCAAACCGGTTCTTCGGCAATTATGGATATTTCAAGCCACTGATTTTCGGCTTCGGATTTTTGATTTTCCAACTCTTTTAACTCTTCGCTTAAAGCAAAAAATTGCTCGCGGTCTTTTTGATAGAGTTCAGTATCAGCAAGTTTTAGAGTTACCTCTTTGATTTTTCTTTCAATTTCTTCAATTTGAGAGGGGAGAATCTCCAATAGTCGTTGCTGATTATAGCTTAACTTGCGGGAGTTAATCATCTTTGGACGCGCCGCCTCTGGTTTTGCTTTGGAAACAGCTTTAGCCTTAACGCTTTGAGGTGATATTTTTTCCAAGGCATCACTGTAACTTCCGACATATTCTTCAATATTGCCGTTGCCCCGCATATAAATTATTGAGGTAACCAAATGATCCAAAAAATCGCGGTCGTGGCTTACAATAATCATAGTTCCGTCATAATCGCCGAGCATTTCCTGCAAAAGATCCAAAGTGTCCATATCCAAATCATTGGTCGGTTCATCTAAAAGCAGAAAGTTTGAAGGCTGTGCCAAAACTTTGGCCAGCATTAAACGGTTTTTCTCTCCCCCCGAAAGAGCGGCAACCGGAGATTTAGCCTGATCGGGAGTAAATAAAAAGTCCTTCAAGTAGGCAACCACATGACGGTATGAGCCTCTTACCCAAATATGATCGCCTTCTTCACACAGTGTTTGCCAGAGGGTCTTTTGAGGATTAAGCGTAAAGCGGTTTTGGTCAAAATAAGCTTCCGAGAGATTTTTACCGATACGAACATTTCCGGCATCGGGTTCGAGTTTTTTGGTCAAAAGCTTGATAAGCGTGGTTTTGCCTGCTCCGTTCGGACCGACAATGCCAATGCGATTGCCGCGGATGATTTTAGTGGAAAAATCTTTGACAATGGGGCGGTTTTCAAAGGATTTAGTTATGTGTTTTGCCTCAATAACAATTTTGGATTTCCAATGAGTGTTTTCAACCTCCATATTAACCGAACCGATTTGCTTGATTTGCTCCCGTCTTTCTTGGCGCAGCTGCAGGAGCCTCCTTAATCTCCCCTGATTGCGCCGTCTTCGGGCGGTAACTCCTTTGTGGAGCCATTCGGTTTCTTCCGCCAATTTTTTGTTAAGGTGCTTTTGAGCAATGATTTCCTGTTCAATAATTTGATCCTGCCATTCTTCAAAATACTGAAATCCCTTGTTGTTGCGGTGCATAATTCCGCGGTCGAGCCAAAAAGTCGTTCGCGAAGTATTGCACAAAAAACGCCGGTCATGGCTGATAACAACCACGGCTCCGCTGTAAGAGGCAATCAATTTTTCCAAAAACTCGATTGTCGGCATATCAAGATGGTTGGTAGGTTCGTCTAAAAGCAAAATATCGGGTTCTCCGACTAAAGCTTTGGCAAGAGTTGCCTTGCGCCTTTCACCGCCGGAAGCAAGTTCGGGGTCTTGCTTATCATTTATGGCAAGCTGTTCAATTAACATTTGGGCTTTGTATTCAAGGGCGGGATTTTGTTCCGAGATTCCCGATAACACCACTTCGCGCAAAGTTTTATATCCGCTTAAATCGGCATCTTGGGGCATATAACCGATAGTGGTTTCGGGCTGAATAAAGATTTCCCCGTCATCGGGTTCTTGGATTCCCGCAATGATTTTAAGCAGGGTTGATTTGCCCGAGCCGTTACGCCCGACCAGCGAAATTTTATCGCCGCGGTTAATATACAGTTCCACACCGCGGAAAAGCTGATTGGTGCCGAAACGCAATTTTATGTCTTTTAAGGTATAAACCGGAGGTTCAAATGCCATAATTTTTTCTCTTGTTATTTAAAATTTGCCGCATTATAACGCGAATTGATTAAAAATAAAGATAATTCATAAAAAAGTTTGAACATAATTTAAAATCGTGTATTATAACAAGAAAAAATCTATACGGGATAAGACAATGATAAAATATATTTTGGCTTTTGTTTTAGTCTTTGCAACCGCTCCTGTTTGGGCGGACGATGAACCGTCACTGCTTGATTTGTTCGGTGAGGAAGAAAAAAAAGAAGCCGCGGAAAATGTTAAACCGACCGATTCGCCGTCGCAGGTTGTGAAAAAAGAAGAAGTTACCGAGGAGGCAAAAGCCGATGAAGATGAGGGCGTGTTTTCCTTTTTGAATTTTTCGTTTTTGCGCAACAAGGAGAAAGCAAAAGAGTTTGTTCGTAAAACCGATGAACCGCAGGAAACCTATGAGGAAAGAATGAGCCGCTTGGCAAATGATGGCGATATTGAGGCCTGTCTTACTTTGGGATATATGTATTTGGACGGAGAACAGGGTTTGGAACGCGATGACGAAAAAGCGTTGATGTACTATTCCATGGCCGCCGAAAAGAAAGATAAAATCGCGCTTAACAATTTGGGCAGTCTTTATTATAACGGTATCGGCACCAAAAAAGATGTCGTAAAAGCGGCACAGCTTTTTGAAGAAGCTGCCGCACTCGGCAACAATGAAGCCGCAGTCAATTTAGCCTTTGTTTATCTGACCAATTCTTCTTTTTCCGGCGATCAGGAACGCGCCGCACATCGCAGTCGGGTTGTGCGTTTGTTTAATCAGGCGGCAGAAGGCGGCAACGCAACGGCGCAATATATGATGGGCATGATATATTATAACGGTTTCGGATTAAACAAAAACGATGATAAAGCTTTTCAATATTTGAAAAAAGCGGCGGCGCAATATGACGAGGCTCAATATCAGCTGGCACTGCGTTATATGAATGCCGAGGGAACACCGCGCAACTATGGCAACGCTGTCAACAATTTGATTCGCGCCGCCAAGCAGGGGCATATCCCCTCAATGCTTTGGCTGGGTGATATTTTGGCCGCCGGAACCAGTTATCCCAAGAACGAATATGAAGCGTATGTGTGGTATAATATCGCTTCAGTGTATGATCCCAAAAATGCTGCCGAACGGCGCGATAAGTTGGAGAGTAAACTCAAAATTGAGGAAGTATTGCAGGCTCAAGCGGCGGCAGAAAGCTATAAATCCGAACCTACGGAAATTACCGATTACGTTCACCGTACTTTCGGCGTAAATTTAGCTGATTATGTTACCGAGAAAAAGCCTTCCCGCCCGCGTAAATAAAAGGAAACAAAAAATATGAAATTCAAGCGGTTGGTAACGGCGGTTGCTTTTGAAACCAACGCCTTGGGCGAGAAAAACCAAATCAAAGGATTGGCAACGGCATTAACGAAAGCAAAATCTCCGTCCCACAAGGCGGTTTATGCCTTAAATCGGAATATGTTTATTAAAAACATTACCCCAAGAAGTTTACGCCGCAGCGATTATGAAACGGATAAAACCTTTGAAGAGGATATTTTTCTTTGTTTGGATAACTATTTCCGCCATCATCTGCTGATTCCGCGGATATTTATCACCGCATACATTCAGGCGGAAAAAGAAAATGCGGCTGTAAATGCCGATGAATTATGCAGATTGATAAAAAAATACTATCAAATCCGGCAGATGGGCAGAATCCTAACCGTAGTTATGACTTCCGGATTCGGAGTTTATAAATATGCCGATATTGTTAATACTCCCTATCATATGCTTTCTGAAAAGGAATTGTCCGAAGTTAAGAAAAACGCGGATAAATTTTTCATCTCAAGCGGCATAATTCATAATATGACCAAAACCTTTATCCGCCAAAAATGGGGACAAAAACGCCTGCAACAGTTTGCAAGCCGCTATAATAACGGTAACAAAAACATTATAATCTGCCTCGGAGGCACAACACAAAACAATGATATAATTATGGGAACGGATGAAATAAATACGATTTTAGAACGTTGCCGAAAACTCAAAAACAAAGGGTTTAACGTAATTATCATTTCCGGCCCCAGAACTCCGAACGAAATATGCGATTATCTGTATGAACAAGATATTGATTTTTATAACGGTAAAAAAATTGCCGCAGATGATGAAGAACGAAAGAATTGGCGTATATACAGCGGTAAATATGAATATGAGTTTGCGGAGTTCAGCAAAAAATACGGCAATATTTATCCCGGAATTTTGGGATTAAAAAATACCTTGGCAGTGCATACCTTTGATTCGTTTGCCGTTTGTGAAACCGCATCATCGGGGATTCCCAGTGCTATTTGCAGTGACGTTAAAATCAATAAAGAACGCCGCAGTGATTGCTATCGGTTGAGAAACGCATTGATTAGCGACAATTACGCGATTGATTTTGCCGATTATAATGGGGCGTGTGCGCCGGATGAACTCTGCTTAAAAATTCTCCCTAATGTCAACCGTGTACTTGCCGAAATAATCATAAAAAAAATGGAAAATTTAACACAAACTTGAGAGATTGTTTATATGCTTCGCGCCATGGCAGGCAATAACAATTGCTTGCATTGCTTCGTAGAATACCAAAACAGCCCTTGGGATAATCCCAAGGGCTGTTTTGTTTTTTTAGCTTGCTCTGTACTCAATAGTTACAGTCTTGCTGTTGACTACATTAGGCGTTACTTTAGACATATCTTTTATTTCGCACATATTGGGCAATACTATAAAATTATTTGCCGTTCCGGTATATTTCATAATAATAAGGCAGTCTCCCGAGCCAGGGCCAAACATATCTCCGATTACGCCCATCTCGGTTCCTGTAATCGTCAATCCTCCGCAGGTGTCTGACGGAGAACTGCAAGCCGAAGGATTGGGGATATTGGCAGTAAAAGTGCCGAAAGTCGGTGTGTCAGCAGAAATAAAACCTCCATCTTGATCTTCAATATCACCGGTATCATCATAGCGCCACATTGCTGTTGAAAAAGATGGATTAACAGTAATAGTGCCAATTTCCAATGCGTGAGTAACATTCAAGCTCACATCGTGAGCGATTGTGGCGGTAACGGTCATTGTTGCGGAGTTGCCTGCGTAGGCACAGTATGAGCCAAGGGCAACACCCGCAACACCGAGCATTAAAATATATTTATTCATCATCTAAACTTCCTTTTTTTATTAAAGCTATAAAAAAGAAACCACCTGTTGGGTTTTTCACCCGCGAGGTGGCTGGAAGCTGACAACTATCTAATGTAATAGTTCTGCATATTCTTTATATTTTGCAGACTTCCAACCAAAAAGGCGGACAAACTAAATTACGTTTTAGCATAAACGACATTAGAGAGGCTGTCAGACCTCAAAG
>JAFUYI010000031.1 GCA_017470585.1 Alphaproteobacteria bacterium
AACCTCAAAAAAAGATGCTGAAACAAGTTCAGCTTCATTTTCTTTTTATGCCGGGCTTGACTTTGGCATCAGGTCTATAATGTAGCAAATTATTTTACCTGTACGCCGCATCAAGTGCGGCGTGACATGGGAGGTGAATGACGCCGAAGAAATGTGCGCGTGACGTAGAGGGGAAGGATGCCGAATAGATGGGAGAACGGAGACAAAAAGATGCTGAAACAAGTTCAGCAAGACAAGCAGGGGACTTGATGTCGGAAGACCCTTTGAATTTTTTGCCTCCGGCAAAAAATAGGTGACGTTGGGGAGTGGTCAAAAGACCCCATGGCACACAGCGCAATCGCGCTGTGTGAGGGGTGACGAGTGGGAATGCTTAAAAACCCCATGAATTCCTAACGGAATCGAGGGGTGATAAGAGGGGAAGAAGGCAAAAATAGGGGCAATGGAGAGGAGAAAAAATCCTCTCCGCACGAGTTTTTATATCAAAATTATTCCGGAGTATAATGCACATTAAGTGCGCCCAAATCATATTCTCCCTCTCTGGGTGCGCCGTTTTCGTAAGATAATTTTCCCTCCAAAAGATAGTGATTTTCGCCAAACTCATTGATGGCGATATTCGAAAATTTTACTCCGTTTTGTTCCAATTCTGCCTCACTTACCCGCAAATCGCCTTTACTCGGAACATAAGCCGTAAAATGCCCCGATTGGGCTGAATGGCTTATTACACCATATCCGTCGTGTGATGATGTGTTATTGTTTAACACCACCCACCCGGCATCCTGCCGCGGATTAAGTGTGGTTTTTACGTTTAAGTCTTGGAGGGCTTCCATTTGGGCATCATATTCAATAATGGCTCTGACCGTAATCTGCACCTGATTGGCGGCATTTATTTCTTTACAGCCGAGCGCAGTCAAAAAGGCAATAGTCAAAAGAAAATATTTTTTCATACGTTCCTCTCTAATATTGCTTTTATGTCATAAAAAATATAATGTCTGAAAAAAGCTTTTCAATGTCGCATTCAACAAAAAAGCCCCGTAAAAAACGAGGCTTTTCCCAATATAAAAACGCGCAATTACCGAAAAAATTATTCTTGAGCGATTTTCTTTTCCAAATCGGCAATCAATCCGTCTATTCCATCGGGCGATTTCTTGATAAACGCGGTGTATTCGTTTCTTGCCGTAATAGCAAGGCTGACATTTTCAATTATAATATCAACAATTTTGAAGTTATCACCTTTTTGCTCAACTCTCCAAACCACACTTGCAGGATCGGCATTGTCCATCGGGACAACCGTATTTACAAAAATTTGATCGGCAGAGCGCGAGGGCGATGTGCTTTTAAAAATAAACTCTTTGCCTTTGAACTCGTCAAAACGCTTTGACCACGTTTTGATATTAAACTTGCGGTAAGCATCAATAAATCTCTCCCGCTGTTCTGATGAAGCAGTTTTCCAATTACGTCCCAAAACAAATTTGCCGATATAATTCAAGTCAAGTGCCGAATTGAACAGTTTTTCAAAACGGGCGTCACGTTCCGCTGTTGAGGCTTTAGCGTTAATAATTTCCACAATTCCCTCTTGGGTGGTTTTTTTGATGAAATTTTCCGCTTTTGCAGCATCAATTTCGGCGTGTGCTTGCGGTATCATCAGCAAAAAACCGATTATAGCGGCAATTAAATGTTTGATTTTCATAGTCTTTTCTCCTTGTTAGTCATAATCTTCATCGTCAAAATCAAAATCATAGCCGGGAGCGGCATTTGTTGAAGCACAGATTGAGTTCATTTTCTGACGGTTTTGCAAATAGGCAGAACGCACCGTGGAATAAAAATCAACCGAATTTTGTTCCAAGTCGTCCAACAATTCCAACCCCCGTTCGCGCGCGCTTATCGCCGAGAGAGCAGCGAATCCGTAGCTGATTTTGGCTGAATAGTTTTTATCGTTCATCGCTCCCCAGTAAACCGGCGTTGAAACACCGTCAACCGCATAACCGACTCCGGAACGAATCGTAAAAGGTCCGAACAGAGGAGCTACAAAAAACGGTCCGTCGGGAACGCAATAGCGCGCCAAGGTTTCATCAAATCCGGTTTCTGATTTTTTTAATCCCCAGCCCTCGGCAACATCAAAAAAGCCGCCTAACCCCAAAGTTGAGTTAATGGCAAAGCGGGCAACGGAAACAAAGGTTTTATCAACGTTTCCCTGCAATAAATGATTGGCGGAAAACGAGGGTTCTTTAACATTGGAGATAAAATCCCTCACATGCAGGCGCACATCGGGTGTTGTTACTGCACGGTATCCTTTTGCAAGCGGTTTTAAGACGTATTTATCCGCTTTCATATTGAAATCAAACATCCCGCGGTTGTAAGTTTCAAGCCATCCGTCATCGGCATAAGCCGAGGTATTTAACGCCAATCCCGCCAAAATCACGGCGACAATCTTCTTTTTTGACAATTTTATTTCCTCTTTTTAAACGTTTTGCTGTTATGGTAACGAATATAACAGCACTTTGGTTCAATATCAAATGATTTTTATTGTTACAATAAAGAAATTTTTTGTGTTTTGCCAAGTTAATGTTTTTGCTCTAGTATCTGCATAGTTGAAATTTTATAAAGGATGTAAAAATGACCACCAAACCCAATAAACCGATTATGCTTTTTGATTGTAAGACTTCGCAAAGCGTTATCGGACAAGATAAATTCCTGAAGGCTTTTGAAACAATCTTAAATCACGGTGCATATTGCCAAGGACCCGAAACCAAGGAGTTGGATGAAAAATTGGCAAACTATTCCGGTACTAAATACTGCTCCACCTGCGGTTCGGGAACTGATGCCCTGACTTTGGCGTTGATGTCTTGGGATGTTAAAGAAGGCGATGCCGTTTTTGTTTCATCCTTTACCTTCGTTGCCTCGGCAGAAGCTCCGGTTTTGCTTGGTGCTACACCGATTTTCGTTGATTCCGATCCCGATACTTATAATATGGATCCGAAAGATTTGCAACGCGCCATCAATGAAGTTAAAAAAGAAGGCAAGTTAAGACTTAAAGCCGTTATTCCGGTTGATATTTTCGGTTCACCCTGTGAATATGATGAAATTATCAAAATTGCCCACGAAAACGGTATGAAAGTATTATCAGATTCCTGCCAGTCGTATGGTTCGGTTTACAAAGGCAAAAGAGCCGGTTCCATCGCTGATATGACAGCAACTTCTTTCTATCCGACCAAGCCTCTGGGATGCTACGGCGACGGCGGCGCGGTATTCTCTAATACCATGGAAGAAAATGAATTGGTAAAATCCTGCCGCGTTCACGGTATGAGCCCCGAGGATCATTATGACAATGTTCGTTTGGGTATGACCGGACGTATGAACTCTTTCCAAGGAGCGGTTTTGTTGCAAAAATTGACCGTATTTGAGCAGGAATTAAAAGATCGCTATCGTGTTGCCAAACGCTATGACAATGAGTTGAGCGACTATTTCGGCAAGCAGAAAATTTTGGATAATTGCCAATCGGCATACGCTCTTTATACCATCCATTGCGAAGACAGAGATGAGTTGATGGCGTTTTTAAAAGAAAACGGCGTTCCTTGCGGTGCATATTATCCGCGCCCGGTCAATACGCAGACCGCGTATGCGAAATGGAATACCCGCTCGCTTCCGGTTTGCGAGAAGTTGTCCAAGACTGTTCTGTCAATCCCGATGACCCCGTATTTGGATAATGAGGATTTGGATTATGTAATTACCAAAATGAACGAATTTGCTGCCAGAAAGATGAGTAAAGCCGCATAAGTTTTGGTTTGTATTAGAAGAAGGGGCGGATTTTCCGCCCCTTTTTCATATTTTTATAATTTTTAACATTTTAAGCTTCGGCAGGTTTTATGCTCAATCTTAAACCGAGAGCCTGCAGAATTTTATAAATTGTTTCAAATCTTGGTTTGGTTACACCGCTTAACGATTTATACAAACTTTCACGACCAACTCCCATTTTTTCGGCTAACTTATTATAACCTTTGATTTTAGCAACTTCCTGAATGGCTTTTATGATATTTTCAGGCTCACTTTCTTCTGCAACCGCTTTAATATAATTAAAAATGTCTTCATCATCCTCTAAAGTTGTTGTGCCATTATACCAAATCTCACTTGAATCAATATCTATGTCATCAGTCCAGCAAATACCATAACCGCCGCAATCAACTTTAGCTTGATTAAATAAACTCTTTTGCCCTAATGGCTTAAAAGCCTTATGATTTTGAATCAATGCGTTAAAATCATATGTTTTTACCACACCGCAATCATATAAGGCTTTAATCTTAAAATCCGGTAAGATTTCTATTCTTTTGATTTTAACGAACATTATTTTACTCCTATTTCAAAGGCGGTAATTGTCTAAATTCTTGGGTATTTCAAATTTCCATCAAATCTTGTTTATGTAATTCAAGCCACTCTCTAACCATGGCTTCGGCTCTCACGGGCAAGTCTCCTTCCAACATTACAAAAGTTTGTATGTTAAATAAGGCTGTGTGTTCGCCATAAACAACATGAATATGAGGTGGGTTGTGTTCACTTCCCAACAAAAACATTTTAATAATTATTCCGTAGAATCTAGCAATTATCGGCATTTTTTATACTTTCATTGTTCATAGTATATGTAGATTGTATCCTACAAGATACAATATGTCAATAGGATTTAGAAAGAACAAGAGTTTATAAGATGGTTGCATAAGTTTTGGTTTGTATTAGAAGAAGGGGCGGATTTTCCGCCCCTTCTTTAAGGTTTACTCTCCCTTATGCTGAACTTGTTTCGGCGTCTTGAGGTCCTGAAACAAGTTCAGGGCGACAAGGGGGAGTTCAGCTTCCTCTCTTATGTCACGCCGCACTTGATGCGGCGTCCAGGTAAAACAATTTGCTAAATTATAGATCTGGTGCCGAAGTCAAGCCCGGCATAAAAAGAAAAGGGAGCTGAACTTGTTTCAGCATCTTTTTTTAGAGATCCTGAAACGAGTTCAGGATTGACAGCTTGGTTGTTCAGGACGACAAAATGGTGTTTAACCTTACTCTTCCTTGTTATCAACGCCGAACTTGTTTCGGCGTTCTTCCCCTCCTATGTCACGCCGCACTTGATGCGGCGTCCAGGTAAAACAATTTGCTAAATTATAGACCTGGATTGCCGGATCAAGTCCGGCAATTG
>JAFUYI010000032.1 GCA_017470585.1 Alphaproteobacteria bacterium
CGCCGCATCAAGTGCGGCGTGACATAGGAGGGAAGCTGAACTCCCCAATTGTCGTCCTGAACTTGTTTCAGGATCTCAAAAAAAGATTCCGAAACAAGTTCGGCAAGACAAGCAGGGTGCTGTCCCTCCCGATGTCAATTGCCGGGCTTGACCCGGCAATCAAGGTTTATAATATAGCAAATTGTTTTAACCTGGACGCCGCATCAAGTGCGGCGTGACATAGAAAGGGAGTACGCCGAAGAAATATGCGGCGTGACATAGGAGAGGAAAGACACCGAATAGATGGGAGAACGGAGATAAAAAGATGCTGAAACAAGTTCGGGATAGCAAGGTAAAGTAAGGATAAACACCATTTTTTGTCATCCTGAACTCGTTTCAGGATCTCTAACCTAGATGCTGAAACAAGTTCAGCAAGACAAGCAGGGACTTGATGTCAGGAGACCCTTTGAATTTTTTGCCTCCGGCAAAAAAGGGTGACGATGAAGGAATGGTCGGGAGCCCCTTAACCTCGCTTGTTCCTCGCTCGGGGGACTTTCAGGTAAAAATCGGGGCGGGTTTTCCGCCCCTTATTTATTGATCGCCTATTCTTAAAGCCTCAATAAACGCCGACTGCGGAATTTCTACTTTTCCGAATTGGCGCATACGGAGTTTACCCTTCTTTTGTTTGTCAAGAAGTTTGCGTTTGCGGGTAATGTCGCCGCCATAGCATTTAGCGGTTACATCCTTACGCAGGGCAGAGATGGTTTCTCTGGCGATTACTCTGCCGCCGATTGCCGCTTGAATGGGGATTTTAAACAAATGCCGAGGGATTAAATCTTTCAGTCTTTCGCAAATCTGCCGTCCGCGCGATTCGGCCTCCAAGCGGTGGCATAAAAACGCCAACGCATCAACCGGTTCTTCGTTAATCAAAATTTGTACCTTGACCAAATCAGAAACTTGATGCCCTGCCAACTCATAATCAAAACTTGCATAACCGCTGGTAATGGATTTAAGGCGATCATAAAAATCAAAGACAATTTCATTTAAGGGAATACGATAGACAACCATTGCCCGCGAACCGACATAGGTTAATTCTTCCTGTTCGCCGCGGCGGTCGTTGCATAGCTTCAAGACTGCACCCAAATATTCATCAGGCACCAAGATTGTGGCTTTAACGATTGGTTCTTCAATAGATGAAACCGTACTCAAATCGGGCATATCCGCCGGATTGTGCAATACAATCTTTGCCCCCGAGGTTAAATTGATATTATAAGCAACGGACGGTGCGGTTGTAATCAAATCAAGGTCAAATTCTCTGCCTAACCGTTCTTGAATGATTTCCATGTGAAGAAGTCCCAAAAAACCGCACCTGAAACCAAGTCCCAGAGCCGCGGAATTTTCGTTTTGATAGTTAATGCTGGCATCATTTAGTTTCAGCTTGGCAAGAGCATCTTTTAGATTATCGTATTGACTGCTGTCAACCGGAAAAATTGAGCAGAACACCACCGGCACCGAGGGCTTGAAACCTTGCAAAGCCTCTCCGCACGGAGCTTTGTTGTCGGTGATCGTATCTCCGATATTGCAATCGCTGACACTTTTTATGCTTGCGGTAATAAAACCTATTTCCCCCGGATAAAGCGCATCAACATCTTCCATTTTGGGAGTAAAAATTCCCACTTTATCAATTTGATAGGTTGCATTATTTGACATCATACGGATTTGCTGTTTTTTGCGGATAATTCCGTCATAGACACGCACCAAGATAATCACGCCCAGATAACTGTCATACCAGCTGTCAATCAAAAGGGCTTTTAAGGGATTATCCTTATGCCCGCAAGGGGAGGGAAGGTTTTGAACAATTGCCTCCAGCAGTTCCGGCACACCGAACCCCGTTTTTCCCGAAGCCTCCACGGCGTTTGAGGCATCAAGACCGATTACATCTTCAATTTGTTGTTTTACCTTTTGCGGTTCGGCGGAGGGCAAATCAATTTTGTTTAAGACCGGCACGATTTCGTGGTTGTTGCTGATTGCCAAATAAACATTGGCAAGGGTTTGCGCTTCAACGCCCTGTGTGGCATCAACCACCAAAACGGAACCCTCGCACGAGGCAAGCGAGCGGCTGACTTCGTATGAAAAATCAACGTGTCCGGGGGTATCCATAAGATTGAGCTGATAGTCCTTGCCATCCTTGGCATGATATTGCAAACGCACGGTTTGCGCTTTAATCGTAATGCCGCGTTCCCGCTCAATATCCATAGAATCGAGAACTTGCTCCTGCATTTCGCGGGCGGTCAATCCTCCGCAATATTCAATCAATCTGTCGGCAAGCGTTGATTTACCATGATCAATATGGGCAATAATCGCAAAATTTCTTATTAAACTTAAATCGTGGGTCATTTTTTACCTATTTTTTTCTGTTTGTTTATGTTATATAAAATAAAAAAAATCTTTTATCAATATATTATTGATTATGGTGATGAAATATGCTAATAATTAAATATATCCTAAAGTGTTAAGGAGAAATCAAATGAAAAAAATGATTGATATAGATTTTGGCACAAATCGCTGCGATGAGTTGGCGGAGCTGCGTTATAAGGTATTGCTGGAACCTTTGGGATTAAAATTTTTGGAGCATTACCGCGAAAAAGAAATCGGCTATATTCACATCGGATGTGTGGAAAGTTTGGATGACAAACTTGTCGGAGGACTGTTGATGATTCCTCTTGATAATCACGAAATCCGTATTATGCAGGTTGCAGTTTTGCCTAAATATCAGCGCGAGGGCGTAGGGCATAAGATGATTGACTACGCCATATCAAAAGCGCGCGCCGCGGGATATTCAAAACTTGTTATGCACGCCATGTTATCAGTGGTGCATTTTTACGAAACACTGGGTTTTAAGGCTGAAGGTGACGTTTTTGAAGAAAACGGCATAACTTTTGTTAAAATGATAAAAATGATTTAAGCGAGGCTTTCATGGCAGACTTGACTTTTGAAGAATATAAAGAAAAAATGCGGCAATATCTGCGCTCCGGCTCGGATTCCTCCCTTGATATTACGGAGATTGCCTCCGGTCTTGCGCGGACTTTTCCCAAAAAACCGGAGCAATCCGATCGCTTGGCGATGTGCTATGCTTATTGGCACCGCTCCCAATTACCGATGAGTGAATCGGATTATAAAAATTGGCACAAAATGATAAAATCGTATATCAACGAATCGCCGGAAAACAAACCCGAGAACGGCAACGCCCTTTATTTTATGCTCCGTAACCTTGAAAAATCGCGAGCTACCCCTTCGGAAGCGTTTAACTACAGCGAAAAGGTCTGTAAAAAACTCTGCCCCTTGCAAAGAAATCACCAAATGGTGGTTAATCTTGCCGCCTCAATCGCCAGAGTTTATTATGATGAACTGGTTACGGAAGCGGTTAATATGCCTGATACGGGCAATAATTATCAACAGCGGATAAAAGCTTTTGATAAGGCGGCAAGTGTTTTAATAAAAATTCCGCATACCGACCGCTATCGTAAATCACTTGACTTAATGGACAAAATGCGCCCCGTTTATATGGAATGTGAATGGGGAAGGATAGAATTTCCGCGTAAATGTAAATCAATACGACATAGGGTTTATGTCAGTATGCCATCTTCAACAAAAGAAGCAATGCGCAACTCGGTTGCCAAAAGGGATTGGTATTATAAATAGGAAAAAATTTATAAAACAAAGTCCGCCGTAGGGTTATCGGCGGACTTTTTTGTTGACATAAAAGGTACCCTTTTTTGCAACAGAATGCAAGCAAAAAAATCAATAGGTTAGAAAAAAATTTTATGTCCTAAACAAACGTACAATTAAATTCAACACGATTCTATAACCAAAATGCTAGGGGCGGAAAGATGATGAGGAATTTAAAGATAGTGCTTGCGATAGCGGTCTTTATTGCAATGATAAGTATTATGAGCGATTCGCAGGCAAGAGTATGTTTCGCAACCGATTCCGATTGCGGAGCCGGAGTCAGTTTTACGGAAGTTACGGGTGCAGACCAAAATGAAAATGCTTGTAAAACCGATGGCTATACGGTTGAAAATACTTGTCCGAGCGATAAACTTTCTTATTCCTGCCCGTATAAAAGCAAATGGAAGATGTGTTGCGATAAATCCTATC
>JAFUYI010000033.1 GCA_017470585.1 Alphaproteobacteria bacterium
CCCATGGCGCACCCCGAATAGGGAGCCAGAAATTGCAACGGTGCCGCATCCGAGGCCGTGGCGGCAACAACAATGGTATAATCCATTGCACCATAGTCTTTCAAGGTTTTTACCACCTGCGCCACTGTTGACCGTTTTTGTCCCACCGCAACATAAATGCAGTAAAGTTTTTCCTTATCCGATGCGGCTTGTTCGTTAATGTGCTTTTGGTTTATGATTGTATCAACGATAATTGAGGTTTTTCCGGTCTGACGGTCGCCGATGATAAGCTCTCTTTGTCCTCTGCCGATGGGAATAAGCGAATCAACGATTTTAAGTCCGGTCTGAACCGGCTCGCATACGCTTTGCCGGGCAATGATTCCCGGAGCTTTAACCTCGGCGTTGGAATATTTCTCGGTTTTTATCTCGCCCAAACCGTCAATCGGTTCGCCCAAAGCATTAACCACACGCCCCAACAGTTCTTTTCCGACCGGAACACTTACGATTTTATCGGTACGGCGGACTATGTCGCCTTCTCTTATTGATGTATCATCGCCGAATAACACAACGCCGACATTATCTTCCTCCAAGTTTAAGGCCATACCCTTAACCCCGTTTGCAAATTCAACCATTTCGTTGTATTTGACATTGTCCAAGCCATAGACACGGGCAATACCATCGCCCACGGACAAGACCCGTCCGATTTCGGAAACATCCAAATCGGCACCCGCCTCATTGATTTTGGCTTTCAAGACCGATGCTATTTCACTTGCACCCGACATTGCTATATTCCACCTTTCATTAACATTTCAATACGCTCAAGTTTGCCCGAAACAGAGTCATCAATCAACTCCGTTTTACATTCTATCAACAGCCCGCCCAGAAGTTCGGGTTTTAATTTATACTTCACTTCAACACGGCCTCCGGTATATTTTTCCATTGCCTGTATAAGCCTTTGCTTCTGCGAATTGCTCATTTCAATCGCACTATAGACCGTAACCGGAGAAATGTTTTGCCGCTTATAATAAACTTTAATAAAATCACGCAGAATACCGGCAATATTTCCTATCCGCGAGTTTGCCGCAACAACTTTGAACAACCCGCGCAAAGGCTGTGAGAGATTATTTTTGTCGGCAATTATTTCAAGAGCTTTTTCTTTATGAGAGCTGTCCCACGCCGGATTGGAGAGGTACTTCTTTATATTTTTATCTTCTTCCCAGATATCCGCAAGCATAGCGGATTCGCGTTGAAGTCTTTCAAGCACTCCGGCAGCTTCGGCGGCATCATACAAAGCCCTTGCATACGAACGATTTATTTTATTTTGTTTATCTTTCATTATTCATCCGTTTTTATTTAAGACATCAAATCACATAAAGGAGTAAGGGTCTATATCAATTTCCACTCTCACGTTTCTTGGGATATTAACCTTATTAAGCCATATTTTCAAGACCTCTTGTATATTTATACCCCGATTGGTTTTCAAAAGCATCCTGAATCTATAACGATTGCGCAGCATAAACAGCGGTGCGGGAGCCGGTCCCAAGGTTGTAATATAATCATTATTAGGGGAAGTTTGAGCCAAAGCATCAGCAATTTTTATAGCCGCATATTGATTTTCACTGCTGATAATTATAGCCGCCAATTTGCCGTACGGAGGCATATTAAGCATAAGGCGTGTTTTTTTCTCCAATTCCAGAAAACGTCCGCGATCGTTGTCAACCAAGGCTTGCAATACCGCATTTTCCGGATATAAGGTTTGGACTAACACCTGCCCGCTCTTACCGGCTCTGCCGGCGCGTCCCGCAACCTGCGACAAAAGCTGAAAAGTTTGTTCCGAAGCTCTCAAATCGCTGCCCATCAGTCCCAAGTCGGCATCAACAATCCCCACCAAAGTCAGTTCCGGAAAATGGTGTCCTTTTGCCAAAATCTGTGTCCCGATCAAAATGTCAACTTCGCCTTCCTCCATCTCGGCAAAAGTTTTTGAAAGTTCGGCAAGGCTTGCCACGGTGTCGCTGGAAAGAATTTTTATTTTTGCTTCGGGAAACCGCGCTTTGACCTCCTCGGCAACCCTTTCCACTCCCGGACCGCAGGCTGTCAAACCATTTTGTGAATAGCAATCGGGGCAGGTTTTGGGAAGTTCGGTCATAAACCCGCAGCGATGGCATATCAGCTTCCCGCTTGATTTATGCGCCGCCAACCAAGAAGTGCAGTGCGGACACTCTATTTTATGCCCGCAGTCGCGGCAGATTATAAGCGGGGCATAGCCGCGGCGATTCAAAAACAGCATTGACTGCTCGCCTTTTTCCAGATTGTCATGTAATCGGTTGACCAACGAGGGAGAAAGCCATGAGGGACCCCAAGAACCTTTCTGCGGGCGATCGGATTTCAGATCAATAATTTTAATTTGCGGCAAACTTGCTCCGGCATAGCGTTTTCTTAAATAAACCGCATCATATTTTTGGTTTTCCACATTAACCACGGTTTCCAAATCGGGAGTTGCCGTTGAAAGCACCAAAGCAAACCCCTCTGTCTTGGCTCGCACCGCCGCCATATCCCGGCATTGATAATTGACAAAATCCTCCTGCTTATAAGAGTGATCATGGCTTTCATCAATAACGATAAGCCCCAACTCCGGATACGGCAGAAACAACGCCGAGCGCGCTCCGACGATCACTCTTGCTTTGCCGGAAGCTGCAGCTTTCCAGTTTTCCACTCGCTCTTTGATACTCAATCCCGAGTGCCAACAAGCAGGATCAACCCCGAAACGGCTCTTGAAACGCGACAGCCATTGTGCGGTTAAAGATATTTCCGGCACCAAAATTAAAACCTGTTTTTTTTGCTCCAATGCCTTGGCGGCCGCCTCAAAATAAACCTCGGTTTTACCGCTGCCCGTAACACCGTCGATAAGAGTTACCGAAAATCCGTTGCCGATTTTGGCAATGATTTTATCGCTCGCAACCCTTTGCTCATCGTTTAGTGACACCTTGATAAACCGCGGTGCCTTAAAAGCAAAAGAAGATTCTTTGGCAAGCATTTTATGATTGATGACACCCGCTTTATACAAGCCGTCAACCACGGCGGGAGAACATCCCGCACCGCGGCAAATTTCCGCTTTGGTATAGGTACCGTGTTTTAACAAATCCAAAACGTGCCATCTGGTATCGGAATTTTTAATTTTAGCTTCGGCAAGCGTTTTTCCGGTTAAATAATAGAAATTATCGCCTTTTTTATCATCAAAGACTTGGCGGACACTTATTATCATTTTTAGAACCATACCGAGCGGAGCCATATTATACTTGGCGACAAACTCGGCAAAACTGCGCAATTCCGCACTCAAAGGCGGAAAATCATAAACCTTGATGACAGAGCGGATTTTTTCTTTCTCACAATCGGAATTTTCCTTTTTTATCCACACCGCGCCGATAATTTCGTTTTTGCCCCAAGGAACTTTAACCAATGCCCCGAGTTTTACATCGTCATCGCAGCAATAATCAAACGGTTCTTCAAACGGCAGCGGCAGCAAAACTCCGACAATCATCAACAAAACTCCCTTGCTTTAGGCTCGTCAGTATAGCCTGCAACCGATAAAAATAAAATCCTATTTTAAGACAATCCCCAAATTTAATTGTAACTATTTTGTAACAAAAATAGTAATGTACATTATGATTGTTTTATGATATGTTTTTACAGACTTTTTAATTTCTGGAGTATGCAATGAAAAAAAATTCTTTACCGCTTATTTTAATGTTTTTGGTTCTTGCCGGAGTGATGTTTGCCTCCTGCGCCAAACAAATTGATACCGGACATCGAGGTGTAAGAACTTGGTGGGGCAAAATAACCTCCGTTGAACCTCTGCCGGAAGGACTTTATTTTTATGTTCCGATTGCCGGCGATATTATTGAATACGAGTGCCGTACGCAGCTTTATTCCGATGTGTTCGCTACCTATACCAAAGATATGCAAACCGCCAATGTTAATATTGCCGTCAACTATTCTTTGGACAGCAACGGCGTAATTGATATTCATAAAAACATCGGTCAATATTATGAGAGCAAAGTTTTATATCCGGCAATAAGCTCGGGCATTAAGGATATAATCGGTAAATGGGATGCCGCATCACTGGTTGAAAACCGCGACAAAGCCGCCCAACAGATTTTGGAAAAATTATCGGATGAATTGGTAAAACGTCACATTATCCCCGAAAATGTTTCCATCAAAAATATTGATTATTCCGATACTTTTGAACGTTCTATTGAAGCTAAAGTTGTTGCCAAACAAAAAGCCGAAGAGGCAAAAAACCGTACGGTCGAGGTTGAAGAGGAAGCCAAGCAAAAGGTTTTAAGTGCCGAGGCAGAAGCAAAATCCATGCAAATCCGCGCCGAAGCCTTGAGCCAAAACAAAAACTTGGTAAGCTATGAAGCAGTTCAGAAATGGGACGGCAAACTTCCGGTTAATATATACGGTTCCGCGCCGATTCCTTTCGTCGGCACCATCAAGGAATAAATCGGGGGACTTTGGCATTAAAAAAAATCGGACGGAGATTAACACTCCGCCCGATTTGCTTTTTATTTAACCGCCTGCAGAATAGTTTATGGTTAAAGTACTGGAATGTTCTCCGGTAGTGACAGAAGAAATTTTACCTGCCGATATCCTGCATCCACCGGGATATACCTTAAAATTATTATCTGATCCGGTGTATTTAATATAAAAATAACATTTATTGCTATTATCACTTCCGCCAAAGATATTGTTAATAGTATCATAACTGGTTCCTGCAAGGCTCAATCCTCCGCAAATCCAACTTTCGCTGCTGCAAGCTTCAGGATTGGGAATATTAGCGGTAAATGTGCCGACCGTGACATTAGGAGCGGAAACGACAGCTCCTTTATTAGTATAACTGATTACACCAGAATCGCTATAGTTCCAATGTGTATCATCTCCGGTATACGCCGGATTGATGGTAATGGTACCAAGGCTTAAATCACCGGTTTTGGTAAGGCTCACATCGTGCGCTATTGTTGCGGTAACGGTCATTGTGGCGGAATTAGCCGCATAGGCGGCATAGGAACCAAGAGCAACTCCGGCAACACCAAGTAATAAAATATACTTTTTCATCTTAAAAACTTCCCTCTTTTATTAACATTATAAAGAAAAACCACCTGTTGGGCATTCAAACCCGCGAGGTGGCTGGAAGTTGATAGCTGTTGCACGGAACAGTGCAAGGTATTCATTATATTCCCCTACCTTCCAGCCATAACATAGCTGAAAGCAATTTTACGTCTTGTCGGACACCGTGCAAGAGGCTATCATACCTCAAAGTGACTTTTTGCTCACTTCAAAATTAAGCTAACATAAAAAATCAGTAATGTAAAGCAAAAATTTAAAAGTTTTTATTATTCTTTGCTCCAATTGTCGTTCTGAACAACCAAGCTGTCGTCCTGAACTTGTTTCAGGACCTCTAAAAAAAGATGCTGAAACAAGTTCAGCAAGACAAGCAGGGCAAAATGCCTCCCCCTTACGTCATGCCTCATCGAGGCTGTAAACCTCGATGTCAAGGCATCCCCTGAAACTTATGCACAATGCCCCTTATGGTCGGGAGACCCTTGGAATTTTTTGCCTCCGGCAAAAAAAAGGGTGATGAGGAGGAAGGGGCGGGAGCCCCCATGATACACGAAGCAACGCTCCGTGCGAGGTGGTGACCAAGAGAGAAAGAGGCAAAAAATGAGAGAGCAGAAGCCAAAAGGCAACCGAGAGTAACACAGGGGAGAATGTAACACAAGGGGAAAACCGGAAAAATAAAAAAATGTTGCATAAACAAAAAATTTATGATAATATCAATATGATAGCAAATTTTTATGGTAATTATGGATAAAATTACATTTTGGATTATGATGGTACTAGGTGCTGTTATGATCACGTCATGCAGTCAGGACGACTTTGACGATTCGCAGATTATTGAGATGGAAACCACGGGCAATGATTTCTTGAAAGGAAAATTTGCCGATGGAAACTCTTTTGAAGTTTGCTTTGAGGGTTTTGCGCTTGAGGGAGAATGTATCTATACTGATACGATTACACGCGATGATGATTATGCCACCGCCGGGTGTTCAAAGGTTGTGTGCCTTGATACCGTAAGCGTTAGGCAAGAAGGTGAGTTTACGATTCTCAAATGCCGTTACAAAGCCGATGTCATCACCGCCAAGGTCAGTATGTTTACGCTCTTTCAGCCGCGTTACAATTATCTGCCGTTTTACTACACAGCGGAAAAAGTAATGTACCAAGGCAAGCTGATTGCCGAGCATAATTATACTTTTTCGCTTGGTGAGACGATAAAAGAAGAGCTCCCGACTGATGACGAAACTTTAGCCGCAAAATGGCTGCTCAAATTCCAAGTCAATGTCACGGAAAATGAGCGCGAGATTACAACATTTGAGTATGCGGACACCGTCTGCGTGCGAGATTATAGCGAATGGGGTAACAATCCGGATATTACAATCACTGTTACCTATGACTATAAAGGATAATGTTGCACATCAAAAAAGACTCCGTAAGGTTTTGCCTTACGGGGGCTTTTTTTTATGCTCTTTATTAGTTGCCTTGCAGAAAACCCCGTATTTATACGGGGATGAATGTTAAGGCGTTAGAATAACGCCGTTATGCACTGAAAGTGCGGTCAAACCGCAAGGTTTGTAGCGTTAATAGTACCACCAGTTTACTGGTTGATATCTATTTTAGACGGGTTATGCAAAATTGTTTGTGATGAACTCTATCCAGAATAAAAAGTTTGCCTTACCAAAAATGAACAGCCGGCGAATCCCGCCGGCTGCTCATCATTACAGGAAGTTTATTTTTTTGTTTTTTATATTTATTCCAGACTGTAAGAAATGGTTAAAGTTCCCGAATGCGATCCGGGAGTAACTTTGGAAACATTGTTTATATAACAATTATACGGATAAACTTTAAAAGTATTTCCGCTTCCGCTGTAAGACATATCAAAATCACATCCGTTCATATCAGATATGCTTCCGCCAAAAAGATTTGCAACTGCTAGTGTATAATTTCCTGTAATGTATAATCCTCCGCAAGCGGACGGATTGGGGATATTGGCGGTAAATGTGCCGACTGTAGCATTATCTGCAGAAACAAGCGCACCTTGATTCTCAAAACTGATTACTCCCGAATCACTATATGACCAACCTGTATCACTTCCAGTATAAGCCGGATTGATGGTAATAGTACCAAGGCTTAAATCACCGGTTTTGGTAAGGCTTACATCGTGGGCGATTGTGGCGGTAACGCTCATTGTCGCCGAATTGCCCGCGTATGCTTGGTACGAGCCAAGCGCAACGCCTGCAACACCGAGCATTAAAATATAATTTTTCATATTCTTTACTTCCTTTTCTCAAAGTTTTCTTTTTTTGTTAACATTAAAAGAAAACCACCTTTGGGCGTGAAACCCTAGAGGTGGTCGGAAGTTGGAAACTGACAACTGAACCAGTGCCGGGTATTAGGTTTCCCCTATTTCCCGACCTTCCGGCCATTATAGCAGGAAGAATTTTTACGTTTTCTTAAAACGTCAGTTGCGAGGTTTCCACACCTCAAAGTGATTTTTCACTCACTTCAAGGATAATATATCATAAGTTTTATTGATTGGCAAGCAAAAAGTTATAAAAAAAATCCCCCGGCTTCAAGAATACCGAGGGATTTTATTTTTATTTGCGGTTAATCGGAAAGACCTGAACACCGTCTTTGGTTTTAGGTGCCGTGCTTGCCGCCGGAGGAGCCATATAGGCGGCGGCTTTTGCCTGTCCTTCGGTGGGTTTTACCTCTTCCGGAGCAGGAAGATTGGCTTTGAGCGGATAGGAAATGTTCGGCAGTCTTATCAGCATATATCCGCTGCCGCCGCCGTAAGCCGGACCGGACAAGCCGATGGAATAATATCCGCCGATGAATCCGTAATCCAAATCAATGTAATCAATCAAGAACAGAGTCTTTACGGTTGTCGTGCCGATAGTGGTCATCTTGCACTGATAACCCTCGTCCTCCATAACGATGTTATCGGTATTTTTTACAAACAGCAAAGTTTTATCCGGCGCACATTCCGGAGTCTGCCCGTTGTAAGTGACATTATAATTGAGCATCAGTTTTATGGAACGTTCTGATTTAGTGAGATGAACATCGCTGATTTTAAGCGAATCGACATACATATATGCCGGAGTTATCCCCACCGTAATCGGCAAAGAGATATAATGGGCATAACAGCTGTGTCCTCCGGTATCGGCGGCACAAACCAAAGCCCGCTGGTTGTTATTATTCTGCAACAACTGTACCAGACTGTTATAAATATATTCCTTGGACATGGAGAGTTTGAGCGGAGCGCACTGTTTGGCGCGGCAAACAACGATATTGCGCGGCATTTGCAAAGGAGCCATATGCACCCTGCGTTTGGTGGTATCTTCAACAAGCGCGTGTTCCTTGTCAAGCGGGTCGTTTATGACCTCTTGAAGACTACGGTTCCAAAAGCTGCAACTGCTTGCGGTAACCAAAATCAAACTCAATACGGCAAAAGCTTTAATTCTTGACACGATTTTTCATCCTTTAATTATAAAAAACTATTCCCTATAATAAGCTAAAAATTTCAAACAACCAAGCTTTTTTTTTAATTATATTACAATAATTTAACATTTGCATTATTTAAAAACTTATTTTATACTGCGTTTCGGAGGACAAAATGAGGGCTAAAATCTTTAATTTATCGGTATTTCTTGCCGTTGCCGCGATGATTTTTTATTTTTATCCCCAAGGCGAGGTTATAGCGTTATCTTCTCGGGATAAAATAAAGGTTGTGGACGGCGACAGCTTGGAATCGGGAAAAAGAAGAATCAGACTTTTGGGAATCGATGCACCCGAGTACAAGCAGTATTGCTTTGACGAATCGCATAAAAGATATTGGTGCGGCATTTCCGCCAAGCAATTTTTGGAACGTCTTATCAAACAAAAAGATGTTAATTGTGTTGAAAATTCGCTTGATCGCTATAAACGGAGTCTTTCAACCTGCTATATCGGTGATATGAACATAAATGAAAAAATGGTCAAATCCGGTTGGGCAGTTGCTTACCGCGATGAAACAAACAATTATAAACGAGCTGAAGAATATGCCAAAAAACACCGTTTGGGTATTTGGAAAGGCAAATTTATCCGCCCGGAATTATACCGTTTTATGCAAAGAAAAGAAAAATAGTTAAGTTTTAGCTAAAAATATTGTTGACAGTACAAAAAACTTATGTATATTAAGCGCAAAGTTTTATGTTTAAATAATGAAATTCAGGTGAAAAAAATGTACGCAGTTATCAGAACAGGCGGAAAACAATATAAAGTTGCCGCAGGCGATGTAATCAAAATCGAAAAAATCGCAGGCGATGCCGGCAGTGAAGTTGTTTTCGGCGAAGTTTTAGCAAAAGACGATGTAATCGGGACTCCGTTGGTTGCCGGTGCTTCGGTCAAGGCTACCATTGTAAAACAGGCCAAAGCGGATAAAGTTATTGTTTTCAAGAAGAAGAGAAGACAGAATTATCGCCGCAAAAACGGTCACAGACAAAACATCACTATCGTTAAGATTGCTGAAATCGCTTAACGGTGGTATAGATTGAAGGAGAAATAAGTTATGGCACATAAGAAGTCAGGCGGAAGCAGCGATAACGGACGCGATACCGAAGGCCGCCGTTTGGGATTGAAAAAATCCGGCGGTCAGGCAGTGATTGCCGGCAACATCATTATCCGTCAGCGCGGCACCAAATATCACCCCGGTGAGAACGTCGGCTTGGGCAAAGATCACACTATTTTTGCTTTGACCGAAGGAAAGGTTGCTTTCCGTAAATCCGGTGACAAAACTTTTGTTTCGGTTGTTACCGAATAATCAACAAAGCTTTGAGGGCGGACGGGGGCTTTAACGCCCCCTTTGCTTTTATAATAAGATTTGAGGCTGAAAAATGAAGTTTTTGGATCAAGCGAAGATATTTATTCAATCGGGAAACGGCGGCGCGGGCTGCGTTTCTTTCCGGCGTGAAAAATATATTGAGTTCGGCGGTCCCAACGGGGGAGACGGCGGCAAAGGCGGCAGCATATATTTTGAAGCCGTTGCTAATCTCAATACTTTGATTGATTTTCGCTATACCCAGCACTTTAAAGCCAAAAAAGGTCAAAACGGTATGGGAGCGCAGAAAAACGGCTGCAAGGCTCCGGACATCATTATTAAAGTTCCGGTCGGAACCGAGATTTTAGCCGAGGACGGAGAAACTTTGCTTGCGGATATGACCACACCGGGGCAGACCTATTTAGCCGCCAAAGGCGGGGACGGCGGAAGGGGCAATGTCAACTTCAAAACTGCCACCAACCAAGCACCTCGCTATGCCGAACCGGGTTGGCCGGGAGAGGAAAAATGGATTTGGCTTAAATTAAAAATTATCGCCGATGCCGGTTTAATCGGTATGCCTAACGCCGGAAAATCAACTTTTCTGACCAATGTTACCAAGGCTCGCCCGAAAATTGCCGACTATCCGTTTACGACTCTGCACCCTAATTTGGGCGTGGCTTGGGTGGATAACTACGAATTGGTTTTGGCCGACATACCGGGTTTGATTGAGGGGGCGCACGAGGGTATAGGTTTAGGCGACAGATTTTTAAAGCACGTCGAACGCTGTGAGGCCTTTCTGCATTTAATTGACGGCACTTCCGAAGATGTGGCGCAAAATTATAAAACCATCCGCCGGGAACTCGAGCTTTATAATCCGCAATTGCTGCAAAAACCGGAAGTAGTGGTTTTAAACAAGTGCGATGCCTTGGATGAAAAGACGATTAAAGAAAAGCTTGCCGCCTTGGAAAAAGCCTGCCATACAAAAGTTTTTGCCGTCTCCGCCGTTGCCAAAAAAGGTGTAACGGAGTGTTTGCACGAACTTAACCAATATATTAAGCGAAAACGAAAACCTCAAGAAGAAATAACTCCCGCGGCGGACACTAATATAAATAAAACATGGTCACCCATTTAAAAATAAGGAATAAAACAGTGGTAAAGAAAAATAACGAAAACGAAATTTTGGAAATTATCAAAAACTCTCTTGATGACGGTAAGGCCGAAGATGTGGTGATTATTGACCTGCGCGGCAAAACATCCATTGCCAATGAAATGGTTGTTGCTTCCGGCAATTCGGATCGCCATGTTATATCATTGGCACAAAGAGTGCAGGAAAACTTAAAATCTGCCGGCCATAAATCGGTTTCCGAGGGCGAAAGCAAAGGCGATTGGGTTTTAATTGATGCCTATGACGTGATTGTTCATATTTTCCGCCCCGAAGTCCGTGAGTTCTATAACTTGGAAAAAATGTGGAACGCCATTGCCAATTTGCGTGAAGAATAGTTTAGAGTAAATACCTTTGCGGGCGGAGCGGATTTTTCATTCCCTCCGCCCGATTCGTTTTTAATTTGCTATTCTGGAGTGTAAGAAATGGTAAAAGTATCCGAGTAATTGCCGGCGGTAACAGATGATAATTCTCCAAATACACAGCCGGGAACTACCTTAAAAATGTTTTCTGTGCCGCTGTATTTGATATTAAGAAAACAGCCATTTTCACCATTATTTCCACCAAAGAAGTTATCCTCTATATCAATATACTCATATGTTAATCCACCGCAAGCATCAGCTATTCTGTCACAAGCTGAAGGATTGGGGATATTAGCTGTAAAAGTGCCTAACGTAGCGTTATCTGCGGAAATGATAGCCCCTTGAGTTATATAGCTTATTACCCCCGAATCGCTATAAGTCCAATATGTTGTTAAATTATTCTTATATCCTGGATTGATGGTGATTGTTCCCATATCTAAATCTTGAGTAACACTCAAACTCACATCATGGGCGATTGTGGCGGTAACGGTCATTGTGGCAGTATTTCCGGCATAAGCACAATAGGAGCCTATGGATACAGCGGCAACGCCAAATAATAAAATATACTTTTTCATATTTAAACTTCCTTCTTTTATTAACATTATAAAAAGAAACCACCCCTTGGAGATACACTCCGCGAGGTGGTCGGAAGCTGTAAACTGTCATAGATAACAGTGTGTGGTATTTGGATCATGCCTTATTTCCACACCTTCCAACCATAATCAGGCTAGAAGCATTTTACGTCTTTAATGACGATCTATGAGAGGCTTACAGACCTCAAAGTGACTTTTCATTCACTTCATTTTCTACCCTAGCATAAAAAATCAGTAATGTAAAGCAAAATTTTACACTTGTTGCTTTTCCCTTTTTTTACTTCTCCTCCATCCTTATGTTAATCCTGCCCCAAAAAATTGTCGTCCTGAACTCCCCCTTTGTCGTCCTGAACACACCCAATTGTCGTCCTGAACTTGTTTCAGGACCTCAAAAAAAGATTTCAAAACAAGTTCAGTCCCCTTTCCTTTTTATGTCAATTGCTGGGCTTGACCCGGCA
>JAFUYI010000034.1 GCA_017470585.1 Alphaproteobacteria bacterium
ATTATTCACACATTTTGATGAACCGGTAAATCCGTCAAAAGAATATTTGTATTTATTGTTATCACATTTACAGCGATATTTTCCGCCGCATTTTCCATCTTTAACCAAAGGATAAGAGCAGTTTGTATAACCGTAATCCTGCGAACAGCATTTAAGCATTGTTGTTTTATAAGGACAATTATACTTAAAATCGCCGCTCGGACATGATGTCTGTGTATATCCTTCTTCTATGCAACGCTGCTTTAATTCGTCATTGCTGTTTTGGTCGTAAAATTCAACTCCCGTATCGCAATCGGAATCGGTTGCAAAACATACTCTTGCCTGCGAATCGCTTACAATACATACTGTACCGATTAAAAACACCGCTATCGCAAGCACTATCTTTAAATTCTTCATCATCTTTCTGCCCCTAGCATTTTGGTTATAGAATCGTGTTGAATTTAATTGTACCTTTGTTTAGGACATAAAATTTTTTTCTAACCTATTGATTTTTTTGCTTGCATTCTGTTGAATTTAAAGGTACCTTTTTTTACAACAATTTTAGCAACAAAAAACCCCGCCGGAGCGGGGATTTTTGTTGTATTATATTATGAATAACAAGGTATTTTTTTAATCTTCCAAACCAAGCTGACGGTATTTAACTCTGACATCATAGTCTTTGCCGTAGCTGTTAAGAAGTTGTGTCATCGCCTCTTGATCAATATCCATTTGCAGACGGCGTTTTAACATATCCATTTCTTCTGCGGTTAAGTCCTTAATCTGCGGTTGACCGGAAACAATGGCAATTACACTGCGATTGGCGATATTAAACTGCTTTGGTGTCCCCTCCTCTTCGTTAAAGAGTTCGCGTATCTGTCCCGGTTTAAGTTCGGCAAAGCTTTGTGCGCGTGTCAAAGGCTCGGTCATCTCGGCAGTCAATCCGCGGCGTTTGGCCGCTTCATCTATCGTATCACCGTTTTCTAAATCGCTTACTATATCGTTGACCATCTCTTGAGCAATAGCGGAACGCTCGTTTTCTTCCCACATCTTTTTAATCTGCGGGGCGGCCTCTTCAACTTCCAAAGGATGAGCATCGGTAATCTTGTCAACCCGCACGAATATAAAACCGTTATCGGTTTCAACCGCTTGGCTTACCTCGTCAAGATTATATAAAAATGCTGTTTCCGTATAAGGTGAATTGATGGTATCACGGAGATTGGTTATCTTCTTGATTTGAAGTTTTCTTTTGGCGGCTACATCTTCCAAAGTTTGCCCGCCGCCGATTTCATCATCAATTGCTTTAACGCTGTCGTAGGCATCTTCATAAGCTCTTTCGGACTGCAAAACCTCAACAATCTGCTTACGAGCTTTGGCATCATCAACTTTTGATCCCTCTTTAATATCAACAACCTTAAAAATATGCTCGCCCAAATCCGATTCCAAAGGTCCCACAACCTCACCTTTTCCGGCAGAAAAGACATCATCGGCAAACTCTGATAACAAACTGTCTTTGGCGACATATCCCATATAGGTATCTTCTTTGCTCTGTTCGGCAAGGCTTAAAGCAACTTCATAAAAATCTTTGCCGTCTTCAAGTTCTTTTTTAGCCTCCTCGGCTTTATCCTTATCCGTAAACAACATCTGTAAAACTTCTCTGGTTTCGGGAGTAACAAAGCTGTCAATATTGGATTTGTAATATTCCTCTATTTCGTCATCGCTTATTTCAATGCGAGCCGCAATATCATCAAAACTCAATTCCAAAACGCTGATGTCACGAATTTCCGGTTCAATCAGCTCTTCGGCAAAATCGCTGTAATACTGCTCGATTTCCTCATCGCTTATCTGACGATCAACTTTAATTTCGGCGGGATCAACAACAACGTATTTAAAAATCTTGCGCTGTCCGGCCGCCTTTGATGCCAAGTCAAGCAGGGTTTTTGAAATATCAAAACCGGAAGTCGGATTGCCGATTAACATACTTTTGATAAGATCGGCGCGCAGAGCTTCAACATATTTACCCTCGCTCCAACCTGACACGGACAGAAAATTATTGAACGCCGCACGATTAAAACGCCCGTTTTCATCCAAAAACTGCGGCTGGGAAACAATTATACTGCGGATAAGCTCGTTACTGATGTGAATATTTTTGTCGCGGGCCGTTTCTTTGATAATCAAATCAGTTAAATTTTTCTGCACCAGTTCATGGGCAATTGAATCACGCATTTCATCACTGATTTCAACTTCTTCACCGAAAAGTTTGCGCAGCATTTTTACCTGTTCGTCAACTTGGGCATTAAATTCCGCCAAGCTGATTTTTTGATTGTTCACTCTTATAACCGCCGGATTCTCTGCGGCACGGCTCAAATATCCGGAAATTCCGAAAAGCGACATAAAGCTTAAAGCCGTAAGTGCGAAAATAGCCTTGGCAATCCAAGAATCCTGCGCCTTGCGTAGTTTTGTAATCATTTTTTCATCTGTCCCCTAAATTAGAATTATTGGTAATATAATCTGTTTATCATTTTATGCAATCACAAAATATTGGTGTTGAAAAGTTTTTTTATGTGGAAAATATATTTTTTGTGTGCTAAAAGGAAGAAAATTTGAATTTTAAGGATAAAACTATGGTTAGAAAAATAATGATTGCCGGCAACTGGAAAATGAACGGGTGCTTGGAAGATGGGGTTAAGCTTGCCAAAGAAGTGGCCTCGGCCGTTAAGAGCAGAAATAAATGCCCGTGCGAATTTGTGGTTTGCCCGCCGTTTACTTTGTTATATTCGGTAAAAAAAGCCCTCCGCGGAGCAAAGGTTGCTTTGGGAGCGCAAGATGCCCATTTTAACGTCAAGGGCGCGCATACCGGCGACATCAGTCCGGTTATGCTCAAAAACATCGGTTGCTCTTATGTTATTTTGGGACACTCGGAAAGACGCGCCGATCACTTTGAAACCAGCAAGCTGGTAAATAAAAAGGCTGTCGCGGCACATGAAAACGGTCTGAAAACAATTATCTGTATCGGTGAAACCGAAAAACAGCGTGATGAAGGAAAGACTATTGAGGTTTGTTCCGCTCAAATCCGCGAATCGGTTCCGGATAATGCCACTGCCGCCGACACGGTTATTGCTTACGAGCCGGTTTGGGCAATCGGCACCGGCAAAACACCGACTGCTTCCGATGTTGAGGAGGTTCACGCCGCTGTCCGTAAAGTTTTATCGCAAAAACTGGGAAACAGAGTTGCCTCGGCAATGCGAATTTTATACGGCGGCTCGGTTAAACCGAATAACGCCAAAGAATTTTTGTCGCTCCCTGATGTTGACGGAGCCTTAATCGGCGGTGCAAGCCTGAAATCGGAGGATTTTATGAGCATTGCCGATTCTGTTTGTTAATTAGAAATATAAGGATTAGAAATGATTACAGTTTTATTGGTATCGCATTTGTTAATCGCCATCTTTTTGGTTGCTTTCATTTTGTTGCAACGTTCCTCGGGCGGAGCCTTGGACGGTTTGGGCGGCGGCAACGGAGCTTCAAGCTTTTTGACCGCGCGCGGCACCGGCAATTTTCTGACCCGCACCACGGCAATTTTGGCAACCCTGTTCTTTATCACCAGTATGTCGCTGTCGCTTTACTATAAGAATCATACAGCTTCCGCGGCCTCTGCTTCGGTTTTGGAACAAGCGGAAGAAACACCGCCCTTACCGATTACTCCTTCTGCTCCGGTTGCCGAGGAATAATGAGAAAAAAATGAATATCGGACACCTTAAACCGTAAGGTGTCCGTATCTTTGTTTAATATTCGGGTGGATTGAAAATGTCTGAAAAAACAAATTCCAAAACAAAATTTATCTTTATTACCGGCGGGGTGGTTTCATCTCTCGGCAAAGGCTTGGCTTCGGCATCATTGGCGGCTTTATTGCAGGCGCGAGGATTTAAGGTAAGACTTCGTAAACTTGATCCTTATCTCAATGTCGATCCGGGAACAATGAACCCCTGCCAGCACGGAGAAGTATATGTTACCGACGACGGAACCGAAGCCGATTTAGATTTGGGGCATTACGAAAGATTTTCGGGGATTCCCGCCACCAAATATGACAGCGTAACCAGCGGTAAGATTTATCAACGTGTTTTGGACAAAGAACGTCACGGCGATTATTTGGGGGCAACAATTCAAGTAATTCCCCATGTTACCAACGAGATAAAAAACGTTATTTTGGGCAATATCACCGATGAGGATTTTGTCTTGTGCGAAATCGGCGGTACAGTCGGCGATATTGAGGGACAGCCATATTTGGAGTCGATTCGTCAACTTGCCTACGAATTGGGGCGAGATCGCACAATGTTTGTGCATTTGACTTTGCTCCCTTATATTCCGACTGCCGGAGAGCTGAAAACCAAACCCACCCAGCATTCGGTAAAGCAGCTTCAGGAATACGGTATTCAACCCGATATTTTGCTATGCCGCACACAAATTGAAATTCCCCAAAACGAAAAGCGCAAAATCGCTCTGTTCTGCAATGTTAAGGAAGATTGCGTAATCGCGGCGATGGACGCCAAGTCAATTTATCATGTGCCGCTTGCCTATTCACACGAGGGGTTGGATTATCAGGTTTGCAAATATTTCGGACTTGAAAACGCTTCTTCTCCCGATTTAAGCAAGTGGCAACACATCGAAGAATTGATGCAGACACCGGAAGGTGAAGTGCAAATCGCCGTGGTCGGCAAATATCAGCTTCAAGAAGCTTATAAATCAATTGCCGAGGCTCTTGCACACGGAGGTCTTGCCAATCATTTCAAGGTAAAAATCAAATGGATTGATGCCGAGGACATAGAAAAACACGGTGCGCAGGAATATTTGAGCGATGTAAGTGCGATTTTGGTTCCGGGCGGATTCGGCAATCGCGGCACTGAAGGCAAAATTCAAGCTGCTCAATACGCTCGGGAACACAATATTCCTTATCTCGGAATTTGTTTCGGAATGCAGATGGCGGTAATTGAAACCATGCGTAACATTGCCGGCATTAAAAACGCCAACAGCACCGAGCTTTCCGATAATTGCGAAGCGGTCGTAGGCTTGATGACCGAATGGGATAAAGACGGCGCAAAGCAAATCCGCCATAAAGACGGAGATCTGGGCGGAACTATGCGCTTGGGGGCTTATCCGACTGTTTTGGATAAAAAATCCAAGGCTTACCAAATATATGGGAGTGAAGAAATAAGCGAACGTCACAGGCACCGCTATGAAGTCAATATCAAATATGAACCGGTATTGAAAAAAGCCGGAATGCAGATTGTCGGAAAATCACCGGACGGTAAACTTCCCGAGGTGGTTGAACGGGCATCTCATCCGTGGTTTATCGGTGTGCAGTTTCATCCGGAATTGAAATCAAAGCCTTTTGCTCCGCACCCCTTATTCGTATCATTCGTAAAAGCTGCCATTGAAAACAGCCGTTTAATCTAACAACAAGGAATAACAATGAAAAAACTAACTTATCTTGCCGGAATATTATCTCTGTTACCTTTGAGTGCGCAAGCTTTTAACTGGGGAGAGTGGTACTCCGATTTGAAAGAAAACATTGCCGATACTTGGAGTTGCGGAAGGTTGGAGGCATACGCGCCTTTCTACGCATGGCATAACCGTTTAGCCTATGATAAGGAACATATTGATAAATATAACGAGGAAGCTTGGGGTTTCGGTCTGGGCAAAGGATTATGGCAAGGAAATGAGTGGCACGGACTTTATGCGTTTGCGTTCAAAGATTCCAATTTTTATTTGGAAACTTTTGCCGGCTATGCTTACCAGTACAACTGGGCATTGGATGACAGCGGCGATTTTAAAATCGGTGCCGGTTATACTTTAGGTATTACCCAACGTCACGAATACAGTTATATTCCGGTTCCCCTGCCTTTGCCGGTAGGAGGAATAAGCTATAAAAACCTTGCTTGGCAGGCAGCCTATGTCCCGGGAATTAAAAATGACGGCAACGTCTTGTTTACATGGTTGAAATTTACTTTTTAAATAAAAGGAATAAATAATGGAAAACAAAGAAATTAAAATCGGAAATTTTGCTATCGGCAACAACTTGCCGTTAGCCATTATCGCCGGACCTTGTCAGATTGAAAGCCGGCAGCACGCTGTAGATATTGCCGGACATTTGGTTGAAATTACCAATGATTTGGGCGTGAACTATATTTTTAAGGCCTCTTTTGATAAAGCCAACCGCACTTCCATCAATTCACCGCGGGGAGTAGGAATTGAGGAAGGAATAAAAACTTTTGAAGAAATCAAAAAACTTTATAGCTGCCCTATTCTTACCGATGTTCACGAACGTGAGCAGTGCTCGATTGTCGCTCCCTATGTCGATGTCTTACAAATTCCGGCGTTTTTGTGCCGGCAAACCGATTTGGTAATTGCCGCAGCTCAAACCGGAAAAGTTGTCAATATCAAAAAAGGTCAATTTTTGGCACCTTGGGATATGAAACACTTGGTTATGAAATCAGTCGAATCCGGCAATGATAAAGTATGCTTGACCGAAAGAGGAACCTCGTTTGGCTATAACACATTGGTAACTGATATGCGCTCATTTGTGCAAATGGCAAATGATACCGGATGCCCGATTATCTTTGATGCAACCCATTCGGTGCAGCAACCGGGAGGTTTGGGCGGCAAATCGGGCGGAAACCGCGAAATGGCTCCGGTACTAGCGCGCGCGGCAGTTGCCGTCGGAGTGGCGGCCGTCTTTATGGAAACTCATGAAGACCCTGAAAAGGCTTTATCTGATGGTCCAAACAGCATATATTTGCGTGATATGAAAAAGATTATCGCCGAATTGATGGCATTTGATAAACTCCGTAAATCTATGATTTAGGCGAATAAAATTTGAAGTTAATTGAGGCGGAGAGCTTGTTTAGCTCCCCGCCTGTTTTTTTTGTATAAAGTCTGCTGTTGAGGGGATTTTTGATTATAAGATATATTCAATTTCAATATCTTCATCAAATGTTCCTGATTGCGGTACGATATTATCATTCCACCGAATAAAATTAAATTGAAATTTAAATTTATTTCCGGAATCATAGACAATATATGATTCTCCTACATCAGTATTTCCCAAACTGATAAAACTTGTAGCTCTGAAGCAGGGATTGTCAAAGCTTGTAAAACCTAATGTACCCCCATTAACCTTGCACGAATCGGGAACATTGGCGGTAAAAGTTCCTGCCGAAAATCCGGTTACGGATATTATATTAGATGTTTTGCTTGTAACTGTTCCAGTTCCATCAAGACTAAAGTCCACGCCTCCTCCCAATGACCAATCGGCACCGGGATTGACTGTAATAGTTCCCATATTTAAGTCATGATCAACATTTAAGCTCACATCATGGGCGATTGTGGCTGTAACAGTCATTGTCGCCGAGTTGCCGGCGTATGCGACGTAAGAGCCTAACGCAACACCGGCAACGCCAAGCATTAAAATATATTTGTTCATCTTAAAAACTTCCTTCTTTTATTAA
>JAFUYI010000035.1 GCA_017470585.1 Alphaproteobacteria bacterium
GCCTTGACATCGAGGCTTACAGCCTCGATGAGGCATGACAGAAAAAAGAGGCAAAAAAGAGAAAAGCAAAAAGTGCAAAATTTTGCTTTACATTATTTATTTTTTATGCTAGGGTGATTCTGAAGTGAGCGAAAAGTCACTTTGAGGTCTGTAAGCCTCTTGCGTATTGTCTAACAAGACATAAAATTGCTTCTAACCGCATTATGGTTGGAAGGTCGGGAAATATAAAGAATACCCGGCACTGTCATACGCAACAGTTTACAGCTTCCAACCACCTCGCGGCTCTAAAGAGCCAACAGGTGGTTTCTTTTTTATAACGTTAATAAAAAAAGGAAGTTTTTGTGATGAAAAAATATATTTTAATATTAGGCGTTGCCGGTGTCGCTCTTGGCAGTTATGCCGCAATGGCCTCCAACTCGGCAACTATGACAGTTACCGCCGCAATAGTACATGATGTGAGCCTATCCGTAGGGACAAACTTAAATATCGGTACCATTACCGTTAATCCCGGATATGGCAATGGTGAAGAAACAAGTGGTTGCGTTGAATATGATTCCAATGGAGCAGTAACATCTATAAGCGGGGCTTTTACCAATGCCACAGCTGCAACACCGGGAACATTTACCGCTAATATTCCCAATCCTTCTGCTTGCGATACGGCTAGCGACGATTGCGGGGGATTAGTTTTAAATGATAATGATGTATATTTTGGGGGTATTTTAAGCGGCACTGATAGCAATTTTGATTATTGCGAATTTAGAATACTTCACACCGGCGGTAATAGTTTCAAAGTATATCCGGATAATTGCTATTTTGATGGTAAACCGGCAAGTTATCTGACTTCGGGTACACATACCAAAAACTTGACTATCTCCTACACGGCAGGCTGATAAATTATGCCAAAACAAAGAAAAGGCAGTTCAAAAAACTGCCTTTTTTCATCTGGTGGAGGTAAGGGGGATCGAACCCCTGACCTAATGATTGCGAACCATTCGCTCTCCCATCTGAGCTATACCCCCATAGATTACAATGTCAATAAAACAAATATTCGCCCTTGTCAAGCATCAATTTAAATTACCGACATTTAAATTCAGCTCCTTTATTTCATACGGGTTTTGAGTTTGTTCCAACCGCTGTTTTGTTTTTTATGTTCCTCTTCCTGCTTTTGCACATTTTGCTTGGCTTTGGTCTCCCATTTGCGAATCGGTTCATTATTTTTCTTAATCATTTTGCGTTGCTGTTCATTTTGGATTATGCCGATAGGCATTAACTGATTAAGCAAAGCCGGCGAAACAAACTCCTGATGCTGAGATTGCAGATTTTTCAAAATCGTATCAATAAGCTCTGCTGCCGGACGATAATTAAACGCACCGTGCATTCCGGCATAATAAACAACCAAAGCGTAACAGGGCGAAGAGAATAAAACATCGGTATAATCAACCCCGCGGACAAAGCGCAGCATAACCTTGGGTTGAATCATACATTCTTCGGTATTTTGGAAATCAACACTGTCTTCGGTTGAGAAAAAATGCTTGGCAATTAAATCCCGAACCGCATGATTGCGCACACCGCAAAAACCGCGGATCGGATAACCGTTGAGGGCATAGCCTTCATACGCCGGATCATAAGGAAAAACCTCGTAACAAAAAACTTGCTCTGCCTCAAAAATATTTTTCATGGCAAGATTGCCGAAAGCATCAACATATTGAGTCAACGGCTTATCTTTCGGAGCCTCCGAAGTGCGCTGCGGCAATACTTCTTTTTCTCCCAAGATGGTGTTTGCATTAGCCGTCAATCCCTGTGCGGCAACACTAATCGGCATAACCGCAAGCATTAACAGCATAGCCCAAAATTTCTGCATTTTGCCCTCCTTATAACGAATTGCCCTTATGATAACACCATTTCGGCGAATTTGGCAATATTTTTTTAATAATAATCATTTATTTAGCCTCAAATTCCTCTGTCAAGGCGGCGACAAAATCATTGATGAGAGTTTCGTTTCGCTGCCGTTTCATTCTTTCACAGGCAATAATATTTTCAATTTCGGAAACGGTTTTTGGCAAACTATCATTTACAATCACATAATCAAACTCATTCCAATGCGAAATTTTATCCATAACCATCGCCATACGCGAATTGATGACCTCATCTGAGTCGGTGCCGCGATTTTGTAAACGTTTTTTTACTTCGGCGATTGACGGAGGGAGCATATAAACGGTTACGAGATTGCCTGCAACCTTGGGTTTCATCTGCCTTGCTCCCATCCAGTCAATATCAAAAATAACATCTTGCCCGTTATCCAAGAACTTATCAACCTCGCGGCGCAATGTTCCGTAGCGTTTACCGTATTGCGAATCCACATATTCGTAAAAAGCGTCTTCTTTAACATATTTATCGTATTGTTCATCGCTGATAAAATAGTAATCCACACCGTCAACCTCGCCCTCACGCGGAGTGCGGGTAGTGGCGGAAACCGAAAATTTAAGGGAGTTGTCTTTCTTCATCAATTCTTTTATCACTGTTCCCTTGCCGGTTCCGGAGGGGGCATCAATCAAAAATATAATTCCCTTGCGTTTTTGTGCCGTAAAATCAATCATCAATTCCTCCGTGTATTAAATTATAATTTTTTTTACTTAAATAAAAATTTGTGTTATTATAGCCGCAAAAGATTAACAATCAATGGATAAAATTATGAGCGACAGATTTAAAAATATTCTTATCACCGGAGCATCTTCCGGTATCGGCGAAGCCTTAGCGTTGTACTATGCTGAACATTGCGCGCGCAATATTTTTATTTGCGGACGCAATAAAGAAAGACTTGAAGATGTAAAAAAACGCTGCCAAAAATTCGGTGCTGATGTCTATGCCGAAATTATGGATGTTACCGACAAAGAGGCAATGAAAAAATGGATTGAAAACTGCGAGGAAATCGCTCCTTTGAATTTGGTTGTCGCCAACGCCGGAGTAGCCACTTTAACCGAAGAAACGATAAATGTTTATAACACCTTTAACACCAACATTTTCGGAGTTTTAAACACAGTTCAGCCGGCATTGGAAATTTATCAAAAACGCGGCTCATCTCTGCCTCGGGCCATCGCAATTTTAAGCTCAATCGCCGGTTATCACGGCTTGGCGGCCTGTCCCTCATACAGTGCCAGTAAAGCCGCGGTTAAAGCTTACGGAGAAGCTTTGCGGGCGACCTATATTAAAAGCTCAATTCAAATCAGCACTATTTGTCCCGGATTTGTAAAATCACGAATTACCGACAAAAACACTTGCCCGATGCCGTTTTTTATGTCTGCCGAAAAGGCCGCCGACATCATCGCCCGCCGTTTGGAAAAAAATGTCGGTTTAATAGCTTTCCCGTGGCCGATGCGGCTTGCAACATGGATGATTTCAATTCTTCCCAACTGTATCAGCACCAAAATTTATGCAGCTCTGCCGCATAAAGTCTAGCGATTATCGCCGCACCCGCGTAACATTGGCAATACGAGCAATTTCGGCGCGCAGTTCCTCCAAGCCGTAACCGGCCTCGGCACTGGTTGCGATAATGTCAACATGAGCCGCCGGATGCTCGGATAAGGTCATGGCAATATTGTTTATCTGTTTGGCCAATTCCACGGTCGGCATACGTTCGGCTTTGGTCAAAACAAGCTGATAATTAACGGCGGCCTTGTCCATCATTGCCATCATTTCTTTGTCAAGCTTTTTAACTCCGGTACGAGCATCAACAAGCAAAAAAACCCGTTTTAAATTCGGCCGTCCGCGCAAATAGTTATGAACCATAATCTGCCAATGTCTTACCGTGCTTTCCGGAGCTTGTGCAAAACCGTATCCCGGCATATCAACCATATAAAGCTTATCCCACAGTTTATAAAAATTCAACTGCTGCGTGCGTCCGGGGACTCTCGAAACGCGGGCAAGTTTTTTCTTCTCCGCCAATGCGTTGATAAGACTTGATTTTCCGACATTTGATCTTCCGGCAAAGGCAATTTCATCGAGTTCGTGGTGCGGAGGAAGCTGTGTCAAATCGGCAACGCTTAATACATATTCCACACCCTTTTGAAAGAGTTTTCTTCCGGTTTCTATTTCTTCGCGGGTAAAGTTTAACATGGCTTAATCCTTGTTTTTGATAATGATTGCACGCTGCTGAATAATGGACAGCAGATTGGAAAATGACCAATAAATAACCAATCCGGAAGCAAAATGCCCCATCATAAACATAAAGATTAAAGGCATTAAGGCAAAAGCGCGTGCTTGGTCTTTGTTGGTCGGTGCCGGACTTAACTTTTGCTGAATGTACATAGTCAAACCCATGATAATCGGCCAAACTCCGATATTAAGAACGGAAGGAACAGGCAACCCCGTCCAATCGGAGATGAGTAACGGATCGGGAGCCGACAAGTCCTTAATCCAACCGATAAAAGGAGCCTGTCTGATTTCAATGGCGATATTCAGCACTTTATACAGTGAGAAAAAGACCGGAATTTGAATAAACATCGGCAAGCATCCCGAAGCCGGATTGATTTTTTCTTTCTGATACAAAAGCAGAGTTTCTTGCTGCAGTTTGACCTTATCGGCGGCAAATTTTTCTTGCAATTCTTTGAGTTTCGGCTGAATTTTTTTCATTTTTGCCATATTCTCGTATGACTTATTGGCAATCGGGAACATAGCCAGCCGCAGCAATGCCGCAAACAGCAATATTGCCCACCCCATATTACCGATGAGATTATACAGATAGTCTAAAATATAGAAAAACGGCTTGGTTAAAAAGTAATACCACCCGAAGTCAACTGCCAAATCAAACTTTTTGATATTGAGATTTTTGGCATAATTATCAATAAGTTTTATTTCCTTGGCTCCGGCATAAAAGAGATTTTGCGATTGAGCAGTACTTCCGCTTGCAATATTGATTGCATCTCCCACAAAATCGGCTTGATAAAACTCACCGTTATTGGAAAATTTTACTTTTGCAGGTGAATTGTTATCCAAAATCACGGAAGAAAACCAATAACGATCCGAAAAACCGAACCAACCGCCGGAAGTTTCAAATTCCTTTTGTTTTTTGGCAAGGTCTTTATATTTGACTTCTTCCAGTTTGTCGTTAAACACACCGATAAGTCCTTCGTGGACAACACTTGCCAAGCCGGACTGCTGCGGTTTGCGGGCGATAACGCCGTACGGAAAGAGCAAAACATCACTATCGGTGTTGTTTTCTATAGCCTGCGTAACCGTGAACATATAATTTTCATCGAGGGCTATTTTGGTTATAAAACGCAGGCCTTCGCCGTTATCCCACTCCAAAACCAACGGCGCGGCGGGACTTAAACTTTTGCCTTTAACATTCCAGACGGTATTTGCATCGGGAAGCTTAAAACTCTTATCGGATGAAAGCCAGCCGAACTCGGCGTAGTACGGATTTTTGGTTTTAGCGGGTGATAAAAGCTCGACATCAGGGCTGTTTTCTTCCATTGTTTGCTTGTATTTTTTGAGCCAAAGATTGTCGATTCTTGCTCCTTTGATACGGATTGAACCGCTTATGACCTGATTTTCAAGCATAACGTGAGGATTTTCTTCCATAACTTCTGCCGCCGAGAGAACAGGCTCTTCCGCCTCATCTTTTTTTGCGTCTGCTTCCTCGTTAGCACCAATTTCGACATCTTTAACAACCGCAACTTCCGGCTCTTTTGCAGCAAGTTCTTCTTGTTCCGGAACGGCAAAAAAGTAATTGGTAGCAAAAATAATCACCAAAGACAATAAAACAGCCGTATAAAAACTTTTCAATTCATCTTTCATTATAAACTCATCCCTCAAAATTTTTGCTTTTGTTCAGTGCTTCTTTTTAAGAGGCACCGGATCAAATCCGCTTCCTCCCCACGGATGACAGCGGCAAATCCGCTTTGTTCCCAAAAACAAACCCTTAATAATTCCGTGTATTTCAATTGCTTCAAACATATATTGCGAACAGCTCGGCTGATAGCGGCAGGCATTCGGCATCAAAGGCGATATGCACTTTTGATAAAACCTAATCAGGCACAGGAACGGCATTTTCAGCATTTTCTTTTTCATGTTTTCTTTCCTCAAAGCGGATTTTGTCTTCCAAACGGATTTTACGCCGGATTTTTTTCAAGGCATAGACCAAATCCTTGCATAACTCCTCGAAATCAGCTTCGGCAGTGTTATAGCGCGCGATTATGGCATAATCAAAGTTGGGCATGGAATATTTCCTAAACCACAACGCCGCCGCAGCGCGAAGTCTGCGACGACAGCGGTTTCTGATATGAGCCTTACCGATTTTTTTGGTAGTGGTATAACCGACACGGGCTTTTCTGGAACGTTTCGGCAAATTACTGCGTATAGCCTGCACAACCAAGGTTTTGGTTGAAACCGTATCCCCACATCTGGTCAAGCGGACAAAATCGCCGCGTTTTTTCAATACCGTATAACCGGGCATGGCTCAATCTTTGCGGACAATTACGCCGAAAGTTTAGCGCGTCCTCTGGCTCTGCGTGCAGACAAAACTTTGCGTCCGCCTTGAGTCGCCATACGCGCACGGAAGCCGTGACGGCGGGCGCGAACAATTTTAGAAGGTTGATATGTACGTTTCATTTCATTTCTCCGGTTTATTATTGTTATTTAAAACTCCCGAAACAATGGGGAGTTCTCGGTTTATTCGCTGAATGTATAAAACCAAAAACGCCCCCTGTCAACAAAAATCTCGGAAAAATACCAAAAAATCTTTTTCTTAACGATTTTAATGCCCTTTCAGTTCCTGCCAATTTTTTTAAATTCCTCACCTTCCGCCTGATTGTCAGGTCTTGTTTGCGATGATGCGCAAGAGAAAAGAAAAAACGATAGAGGTAAAAAAATCGGCAAACAAAAAAATACTGCGGATTGTTAAAAAAAATATTGACAAAATCAACAAAAAATCCATAATGAACCTATAAACGAATATTATTAACATTAAAACTATAAAGTCTTATGAAAACCAAGAAAATTAAGGAGTTCATGACTTCAAAGCTGTGGATTTCCGGTATCGGTTTTATGTTAGCCTTGGGCTACTTTATGAATTGTGTTGTCGTTCCTTCCGGTTGGCATAACGCCCGTCTTATCGACTGGGACAGCTTAAACCAATCGCTTCTCGTGCTTCTTGCTATCAGCGGAACCCGCGACATCACTCTGGAGGGGATAAGATTGATCGGCGGCAAGCTCTCAATCACCAACTCCAAAGAGTATGCCAACCTTGATGACTATTCTTTTTTCAGAATCTTAAAAAGGTTTTGGATTCCTGTTGTCGGTTGGGGGGTAGCCTGCGGTTATTTTATGAATTGCGTGATTTGGCCGCTGTTTAAAAACGTGGAACTGGTCGCATGGGAGCCTTTGGCAACCGCATTGCTGATTATGTTGGTTATCTCCGGCGGTCGCGAAGTAACGCTTGACGGCGTAAAACTCTTGGGCGGCAAGCTCTCGATTAAAGATCCCAAGCCGGGCGATTCTTCATCCTCCGATGACAAATCCGAAGATGTTGATATCCGTCTGCTGCCTGAAAAAACTTGAAAAAAAGCCCCTCGGTTGAAAAATTCTCCGAGGGGCTCTTTTTTTAAGTCAAAAACTAAAAACTATATCTCAAACCTACGGTCATTTCCCAAAGATCATCCAAATATTTGGTGCCGATATAATCATAACGTCCCATTAAACGCATAGATACATTTTCGGTCATATTGTACATTGCACCCAAGCCGAAACGATAGCCGACTTTATTGGTATCGTTGCTGGTCAAATGATGTCTGGTTTTAACGTTATACCCGCCAAGACCGACAGAACCCAGCAAATCAAACATATCATCACAGCCGATAGGCATATATCCTACCATATCCATGCCGTAGCTGTAGAAACGGTTTTTAACTTTTTCATCTCCATGGAAGGATTTGCGCTTAAAGGCGTATTGATAATAAAATTCGGGTCCGAAATACTTCCACATTCTGGCACCGAAGTTGCCGGAAATTGAATTATAGCTGCGCTGGGGGTTACGGTCAACATCCTTATAGGAAGCGTAAGAATAGATATAATCTGCGCCGATATAGGGCTTAATGCCTTGCATATCCCAATCACCGGCGTTGGCGTTAAGTGAAAACAATGAGGCAATACCTGCCAAAAGTAATGTTTTTTTCATTTTATACTCCATTTAATTAAACAGATAATTTTTGTAGTCGTTTCTTAATGTATGTGCCGTTATGCTAAATTAAAGGGTGCAAAATAAAAAAAATGTGATAAATTAGCTTATAAAAAGGAGAAAAAAATGAACTGTCCCGATAAAAATTGCGCTCTATGCCCGAGATTAAAAGCTTTCCGCGATGAGAACATTGCTCGTTACCAAAGCTATTTTAATGCTCCTGTTCCCTCATTCGGAGATATAAAAGCTCCGCTTTTGATTATAGGACTTGCCCCCGGCTTAAACGGTGCCAACCAAACCGGACGGCCGTTTACCAACGATTATGCCGGAGATATTTTATATCCCTCTTTGAAAAAATTCGGATTCGCAAAAGGCGATTATCAAAAAAGAGCCGATGACGGTTTTTGCTTGCTTGAGGCAAGAGTAACCAACGCCGTGCGTTGTGTTCCCCCGCAGAATAAAGTTACATCTTCGGAAGTAAAAAATTGCCGCTCTTTTCTGCAGGAAGAAATCAAATCAATGAAAAACCTAAAAATTATTCTTTGTTTGGGTAATGTCTCCCATAATGCTCTTTTGGGAGCTTTAGGCTATACTTTAAGCCGTTTTAAGTTTGTCCACGGCAAAAAACATATTCTTTCTTCGCATAATTTGATTTTGTTTGATTCTTATCATACTTCGCGATATAACATCAATACAGGCGTCCTAACTGCCGAAATGTTTGAAAAAGTAATTGAAGATATTAAAAAGGAATTGCCGTAATGTCTTATGATATGATGTTCAAAGAGGCATTGAAACTTCATCAGCAGGGTTTTCTTGATGAGGCGGCTTCCCTTTACCTGAAAATATTGCAGACTACCCCGAATAATCCGAAAATCCTAAACCTTTTGGGAATTGTTTCCCAAACCAAAGGCAACGACAAACAGGCCTGCAATTATTTTGAACAGGCAATTATCAACGGCGATAATACTTGGGATGTTTATTTTAATTTGGCTTGGGCGCTTAAAAGTTTAGGAAAATACAGCCAAGCTATTGATGCTTTTAATAAGGTTTTGAAATTAAAGCCGGATACCAAAGAGGCTTATAACGCTTTGGGTGAAATATACGCAACCCTCCAGGATGTTGAAAATGCCAAAAAAATGTTTCAAACCGCCCTTGATTACGCCCCCGGTTATGAGGATGCTTTGATAAATACGGCATATCTTGACAGAAATGAAGAAGCTTTGCAAAAATTATCATTGCAATTTCCCGATAGTGCAGAAATTTTTTATTATCTGGCATTGATAAAAAAACAAGACGGCGATTTTAAAAAAGCCTTGGAATACGCGCTTAAAGCTTTGGAAAAAAATGAATCTTACAGCCTGCTTGCGGGTGAACTTTGCTTAAAAAACAATCTTGCCGGGGATGCAAAAAAATATTTTACAAAAGCTCTTGCCATAAATCCCGATGAAACGGTTGCTTTAATCAATCTTGCCAATTGTGAAACAGATGAAACAAAAGCTGAAGAAATGTACAAAAAAGCCATTGAAATCAATAGCAATGATTTTGATGCGCATCTGAACTACGGCGTTTTATTGCAAAAGCAAAACCGCTTGGCGCAGGCTTTGGAAGAATATCGTTTAGCAGTTATTATCAACCCGTATTCTGCGGAATTAAGCTCTGATTTGGGAATGCTGGAACGTCGGCTTGGAGATTTGGAACAGGCTTTGAAATTGTTTTTTAATGCTTTTAATTTGGAACCGCAAAACTCGCAGTACGCCCTTAATATTGCTGAAACTCTATCACTTTATTATAAACAAAATCCGCAGTCCGCGCAAAAAATTGCCGACGATTGGCAAAAACGCTGTTCAGATAATGTGTTTGCCAAACATATTGCTTCTGCTCTCAAACAGGAAAATATCGGATTGAACAGCGATTACAGTCGCGCTTTATTTGATTTGTTTTCCGATAATTATGACGAAACAATGCAAAAAATTTCCTATCGTGTGCCGCAGATTATCGCCGAAAAGCTCAAAAATTATTCGGGATTGATTATAGATTTGGGGTGCGGCACCGGGCTTCTCGGAGAAAAACTCCATTGTCCCGATGTTTGCTTGTATGGGGTTGATATTTCACAAAAAATGCTTGATAAAGCCGCCGCAAAAAATATTTATGAGCGTTTAATAAAAAGCGATATTGAGGAGTTTTGCTCTTCCGGACTGCCCGATGATGCGCTTTTATGTGCTGCCGATGTTATCGGCTATATCGGGGATATTGCCTCATTGACCAAAAGCATTTTTCCGCGCCGTTTTATTTTCTCGGCGGCGGTAAAGGAAAATGATAACCCCGATTTTATGCTTACCGATAAAGGCAGATATATCTATAATCCGCAGTATATCAGGGATACTCTGAAAGCGGCCGGTTACCGAAAGGTTGATGAAACGCCCTGTGTTTTGCGTCTTGAAGACGGTATTGCGGTCAACGGCATAATTTTTGATGCAAAGGAGAAATGATTTATGAGCCGAAAACTTGAAAACACCGGATTTATCTGTAAAAATTGCGGTAAAGAAGTTCTTCCCTTAACCGATGGGAGTTATCGGAATCATTGCCCGTTTTGCCTTTATTCGCTGCACGTTGATGTTGTCCCCGGTGACAGAGCTTGCGATTGTATGGGGTTAATGGAGCCGATAGAAATTATCAAAAACAAAAAGAAAGGCTATCAGGTTGTTCATCGTTGCCGAAAATGCGGTTTTATACGCAATAATAAAATCAGTGAAGATGCCGTTGAACCCGATGATATTGATGTAATTGTGGAAATTATGCGCAAAAAATCATCAATATAAACCTTGTTTTCGGTTTTAAAAATTATACATAGGGGAGGGAGGATAATTATGGATGTGAAAGATTTGGTGATTAACCGCCGTTCAATTTACGGTTTGGGAAACAAGCAAATATTGCCGGAAAAAGAAATAAGCGCGCTTGTCAACCATTGCCTTAAATATGCCCCGAGTGCATTTAATTCGCAATCATCAAGGATTGCGCTGTTATACGGCAATTCCTATCAAAAATTCTGGGAAATTGTTTTAGAAGAGTTGAAAAAAGTAACTCCGGAGGATAGATTTGCGCTCACAAAAAATAAAATCACTTCTTTTGCCCAAGGTTTGGGAACGGTATTGTTTTTTGAAGACCGACAGAGTGTTTCCGCTTTACAAGCCAAATATCCGCTTTATGCAAAAAATTTTGATGTTTGGTCGGAACACGGCAACGCTATGCTGCAATATATGGTTTGGCAAACTTTTGCTGCCCGCGGTATCGGTGCATCATTACAGCATTATAACCCTTTGATTGATGAAAAGGTTGAAAAAGAATTCGGACTGCCCCCTTCATGGCGTTTGATTGCCCAAATGCCTTTCGGAAGCATTACTACTCCGCCCGATGATAAAAGCTTTTTGAGTATTGAGGAAAGATTAAAAGTGCTTTACTGAATATAAAAAACGTCGGATTTCGTATCCGACGTTTTGAGATTTGCGGTCACCTCAAGATGATTTTTCATCTTTTGATGACGGCTTGCGAGTCGAACTGACGGCAAGAAAATAGCACAATGCTACTAAAATAACGCCGCCGATAATTCCGGTTAAAGCTCCGCTCATAAAAATTATAACCTGCTCCTTACAGGATTTAAAAGTTAATAATAAAATATTGTCTTTATTATCAGTTAAAAATATCTGCGAGTCAAGAATTTTTTATAATTTTTGTCAAAAGTATTGACAAAATATTTTTTTATCGTATAATTAAAATACCTATTTAAGTTTTATGTTTAATTTTTAATTTTTCTGTGTTATGAAAAAATTTATTGCCAGTCAGAACGGTTTGAATTTTGCCATTGAAACAGACGGCGATCAGACCAGGTTTTTCGGGCTTGAAGCCGGCTCCTCCTACAGTTCGCGTAAGGATGTGACACCCGTTGAACTCCCCAACAAAACCATTATTAACGAGATTATCGCCCGCCCCACGATGGGAGATGCGATGAGCCGCGAGCTCCAAGGTTTCGTAGATGAACTGGAGTGCAACTACCGTTCGGGAAGCTAATTCCCCAACACTAAAATGAGACGGGTTCCCCGTCTCATTTTTTTTGAATAAATGAACTTTTTTAGCTTGCAGTGTAGGAAATGGTGAGCGTGCCGGAATGCGCTCCGGTGGTAACTTTTGATATATCTTCTATCCAGCAACCATGAGGATAAACATTAAAATTGTTTGAACTTCCGCTATATTTAATGATAAAAACGCAACCATTGCTCGCGCCGCTGCCACCAAAGAAATTATCAATGTAGTGTCCTGGGTTCCCTTCAACACTCAATCCGCCGCAACCATTGCTCGCGCTATTGCAAGCTGTCGGATTGGCTATATTAGCAGTGAAAATGCCGATCGTAGCATTTGGAGCGGACACAATCGCCCCTTGATTATAAAAACTGATTACTCCAGAATCGCTATAATTCCACTCTGTATCCGTTCCCGTATAAGCCGGATTGACGGTAATAGTGCCAAGGCTTATGTCCCTAGTTTTGGTAAGACTGACATCGTGGGCGATTGTGGCGGTAACGGTCATTGTTGCCGAGTTGCCGGCGTAGGCAGCATAACTGCCTAATGCGACAGCGGCAGTGCCAACTAATAAAATATAATTTTTCATATTCAAACTTCCTTTTTTATAGCTTTGATAAAAGAAACCACCTGTTGGGTATTCACCCGCGAGGTGGTTGGAAGTTGAGAACTATCAATAACAACAGTGCAAGGTATTTGATAAATCTTATTTCCTTGCCTTCCAACCGCAGAAGATCGGACATATCAATTTACGTCTTGATATAAACGGTTATTGAGAGGTTCTCACACCCCAAAGTGACTTTTCATTCACTTCAAGTCTAAAC
>JAFUYI010000036.1 GCA_017470585.1 Alphaproteobacteria bacterium
GAAAATACCTATCGGCGCAAACATTGCCGCCAAATCAGCCACCAGCCAAAAATCAATATGACGTTTTTTTGCCGCCCATAAAAGCCCCAGAGCCGCCCCGGCCGCTCCGCCGTGAAAAGACATTCCGCCGTGCCATATTTCAAGTATTTTCAAAGGATTGCGCCAAAATATATCGCCGCCGTAGAAAATGACATATCCCAAACGTCCCCCCAAAATAATGCCGATGGTAACATAAAAAACGACATCTTCAATCTGCGGCTTTTCAAGGTTGAGATTGTATTTTTTGTTCAAGCGGATGACCGCCATCCACGCCAAAACGATGCCTGCAAGGTAAGCCATCGAATACCAGCGCAGCGCAAAGCCGTGAAACTCAAATATTATCGGGGATATATCAGGAAATGTTAAACCTGTCATTTTTTGCCTCTTTGATACATAATTTCTAAAAAGTATATTAACTTTTTGCAACATATCCACACTAATTTTCGGTTATGCAACGCCTTTTAAAATAAAGAATTGTTTTTGCGGCATTTTTTATTTTGCTAAAATAAAAAATATAAATAAGGTGGAAAACTTTAAACACTTGATTGTAATTTGCGACTCGATGATGATATTTATATAAAAGGTTCATTTGGGAGTTTTTTGATGAATTTGGCGCGAGCTTTGCATATCGGAGGCAATCCGATTGATGAAATTGAGGATTTTCTCAATACCAATGCTTATACTCCCGAACGCCGCAGTCAAAATGAAATCGTGGTTGAAATCCAAGGCAAGTGGAACGATATGCTGTTGTTTTTCTCTTTTGAGGAAAATATGCGTTGTCTGCACATTTCCTGCCTGATGAATATTGAAAACCAAATTGTCGGGGCAAACAAAATTTATGAGCTTTTGGCGATGATTAACGATGATATTTGGGTCGGGCATTTTTCTTATTGGATGGCCGAAAAAATGCCTGTTTATCGCCACTCGATTTTTTATGATGAACACGACGATCGCTTCAAAGATCAAATTGCCAAGATTGTCAACATTGCGGTTAAGGAATGCGAGCGGATGTACCCGATTTTCAATGTGGTTTTGACCAAGGGGATGGAGCCGTCCCAAGCTTTATATCCGTTATTGATGGAAACTTCCGGTCAGGCTTGAAAACCTTACATCTGCTGCCACGAATCGTCTTTTAAGGTGTTGGAAAAAAAGACTTTTAAGTTTTCAATCGGCATATATTGCTCGTTATCGTAAAGGTCGGTGTGTCCGGCACCCTCAATGATTTTGAGTTCTTTGGGATCTTGTGCGCTGACAAAAGCATCCTCACTGAAATAACGCGAATACGCCTTTTCGCCGATGATAAAGAATACCGGACGCGGCGTAATCATATCAAACTGCGATAAGGGATAAAAGCTCACCCACGAAGCACCGTCCGCTATTAACGGATTAACGAATCGGGGATGGTATCCGCGTTTGGTGCGATAATAGGAAAAAAGCTCATTTGCCATTAAAGAGTTATCTTCGGAATACTCCTCCGGCACAGCCAAAACCGGTTTCCTGTCGGCTCCGTTAAACTCCTTTAATCTCTGGTCGGCAATCTCTTCAAGATGGGCTTGAAAATCCTGCGGGGAATAAACATCATCATAACCCAAACGGGCAATCCGTCCTTTGTCCTCCAAATTGATCAGAGCAACGGCCTTAAAACGCGGATCAACAGCGGCGGCACCGACGGCGGCCGATCCTCCGCTTCCGATACCCAGCACTCCGACATGAGAGCTGTCAACCTCTGCTTGATTGTTGAGATAATCAAGTGCCGCGCTGAAATCATCAACCCAAACTTGGGGCAGAGCAACTCCGCGAGGCGTTCCTCCGCTTTCTCCGGTATAAGACGGGTCAAAAGCCAAGGTTATAAATCCCTGTTCGGCGAGTTTTTCGGCATATAATCCCGCGGCTTGCTCTTTGACCGCGCCCCACGGCGCACCGACAACGATTGCCGGAAGTTTTTTGTTTTCAAGGCGTGATTTCGGCATATAAACATCGGCGGAAATATTTATTCCCAAGCGGTTGTAGAAATTCACTTTTTTATGTTCGACCTTATCGCTTAAAGCAAACGTTTTATCCCAACCGGCAAACGCTGCCGAACAAATCATAACCGCAAAAGCGACAAGCAACAGCAATTTTTTCATTTCTTAACCTCCTTGAAGAATAATTGTCCCCATCATATTAAAAATACCCGCCTCAAGTCAAGAACTTTTTGTTGACAAGCCTTTGATTTTGTGGTTTAGCTTGAAAATCAAGGAGATTGAAATGAGCTATTCTATCGGACAGGTTGCCGCTAAAATCGGTTTAAGCACACACACTCTGCGTTATTATCAAAAAGAGGGGTTGTTGCCGTTTGTGAAGAAAAATCAATCGGGACAGCGTTTTTTTACCGATGAGGATTTAAATTGGCTTGCTATGATTGAATGTTTGAAAGAAACCGGAATGCCGCTCAAGGGTATTAAGCAGTATATTGATTGGTTTTTAGAAGGCGATTTGACCTTAAAACAACGTTTAATAATGTTTGAAAAACAAAAATCCCATATCGAAGAACAGATGGCTCTCTATCAAAAACACCTGCAAAAAATCGAATACAAAATCAAACTGTATCAAACAGCCGTGAAACTAGGCTCGCTTGCCGCCGCCTTAAAACATAAAATTTGACCGTTTTTTTCTAAAAAATATTTTCCTAACTCGGAGTGTATGAAATGGTAAGCGTTCCGGTATGAGTACCGGAAGTAGTTTTAAAATCACTCAAAACACAATCAGTGGGAATTACCTTAAAATTATTTGAGCTTCCGCTATACTTTATCCCAAAACTGCAAGTATTCATGCCTTTGCTTGAACCAAACAGATTTTTAATGTATCCATATTTATCGTCTGTCAAAATTGTTAATCCGGCGCAGGCGGGCATAGGATCGGTATCGCATTCTTCAGGATTTGGAACATTGGCGGTAAAGTAACCGAGCGTGGCGTTGTCAGCAGAAATAATGCCGCCTTGCTCATAAAAATGTATTATGCCTGTGTCGCTATAATTCCAATTTGACCATTCTGTATATTCCGAATCTATGACAATCGTGCCAAGGCTTATATCACCTGTTTTTCTAACATCGGCATCCGTGCTTGCGGTACGGAGATTGCCCAAAACGATTTCGTGGTCGATGGTGGTGGAAATTTCAAAGTTCTCGGAAACAGCTGCTGCGTTATAGGCAGTATAAGATACGCTTGCTAATAAAAGGATTAAAAAAGTTTTATTTACAGTCATCGGACTTCCCTCTTACGGTTTCTTGTGTAATAAAAAGAAACCACCTTTTGGGTGTTCAAACCCTAGAGGTGGCTGGAAGCAGAAAACTGTCATTCGGAACAGTGTGAAGTATTTGGTAAAACCTTATTTCTTCACCTTCCAACCATAGTAAGCTGAAAGCAATTTTATGTCTTACTGACACCGAATGAGAGGTTTTCTGACCTCAAAGCAGAATTTTCCCTGCTTCATTTTCAAGTTAGCATAAAAAATATTTAATGTAAAGCAAAATTTTGCACTTTTTATTATTCTCTGCCCCCAATTGTCGTCCTGAACTCCCCAATTGTCGTCCTGAACCACCAAGCTGTCGTCCTGAACACCCCAATTGTCGTCCTGAACTTGTTTCAGGACCTCAAAAAAAGATTCCGAAACAAGTTCAGCTCCCTTTCTTTTTATGTCAATTGCCGGACTTGATCCGGTAATCCAGGTCTATAATTTAGCAAATTATTTTACTTGGACGCCGCATCAAGTGCGGCGTGACATAGTAGGGGAAGAACGCCGAAGAAATGAGCGGCGTGACATA
>JAFUYI010000037.1 GCA_017470585.1 Alphaproteobacteria bacterium
ACCTTCCAACCATAGTACGGCTAGAAGTAATTTTATGTCTTGATAGGACAATACATGAGAGGTCACAACACCTCAAAGTGACTTTTCATTCACTTCAATTTTTACCCTAGCATAAAAAATTGCCAATGTAAAGCAAAATTTTGCACTTTTCTTCCTGTGTTCCGTTCTCTCTTCCTTATGTCTTACCCCAATTGTCATCAATCCCGAACTCCCCTTTTGTCGTTCTGAACACCCCAATTGTCGTCCTGAACTTGTTTCAGGACCTTTAAAATAGATTCCGAAACAAGTTCGGAATGACAAGGGAGAGTAAATCTGAACACCATTTTGTCGTCCTGAACTCGTTTCAGGATCTCAAGATGCTGAAACAAGTTCAGCAAGACAAGGGGTGGTTGCTCCGTGCGAGGGGGTGAGGAGGAAAGGATGCAAAAAAGGGGATGAGAAAGGGGATGAGAAAGGGGAGATAAAAAGTGATGAGGAGGGGCAAAAACGGAGGATTTATAGATATCCACCAGCAAACTGGTGGTACTATTAACGCTACAAACCTTGCGGTTTGACCGCACTTTCAGTGCGGAACGGCGTTATTCTAACGCCTTAACATTCATCCCCGTATAAATACGGGGTTTTCTGCAAGGCAACTAATAAAATTTAAGGGAGGAGATTGTCTCCTCCCTTAAATGTTTTATAAATTTGAGCGGACTTTAAATTCTTTTTTGACCATCAGCGAAATCATACTTAACAAAAAGCTGGTGATAAGCAAGAACGAAATCATTACAAAGCACAGGAAGAATACCCAAGCATAGGGGTAAATTCTCATTACCGGGCGGGCTATTGTTGATGCCCAGCCGTCCAAAGTAAAGGCTTGCAGAAGAGCAAATATTGATGACCATAAATCGCCGAATGCCGGAATCTGCGCCCCGAATAAAGCAACTCCTATCACGCCGAACACATATACAAACACAGCCAAAATAACGCTCATTGCCGCAAAGTGGGGCAGAATTGTTATCATAATATTGATAATATTTTTCATCCGGTTGAAGTGCGAGATGTATTTTAAAAGACGGAAGAGTCTGAAAGTTCTTAAAATAATCAAATAGCTGGCAATCGGTATTGATGAAACCGTAATAATAACAAGATCGAAAATATTCCAGTTAGATTTGAAAAACTGCGGACCGTAGGCATACATTTTGAGCAACATTTCCACAATGAAAATTGCCATACAGAGCCTGTCAAGCAGAAACATTGTTTTGATAAATTCCGCATCGTAAAATCCGATGGTAAGCATGCCCAAGGCAACGGCATCCATACATATTACAAACATAATCAGATAGTCAAAGTTATTGCTTTCAACCACCCGTCTGGCATTGCGCCGCTCTTCGTTAATATCTCTTTTTTTCATTTTTCACCTCGTTATAATCCGAACAATAAAATAATAATCGCCGCTCCGGCAATAGATGGTCCGAAAGCACCGCTACGCTTTTTGGCAATCAATGCGTAAATCCCGAACAAAAAACAGGAAAGCAAAATTGTATATAACAACCCGTTTATCCCCAGCCATGCTCCCACTGCCGATAAAAATTTTATATCTCCTCCGCCGAAGGCTTCTTTGTCATAGGAAAGCATAATCAAAGCGGCAAAGGTGGGGAGTATATAGCCGATGAGAGCTGAAATTGCACTTTCAAACGGAGTAAGTCCCCCCGATACGGAAGCAAAAACAAAACCACAGATAAGAAGCGGCACAGTTAAAATATCGGGCAGTAAAAAAGTGCGTCCGTCAATCTCGGCAAGAAGCAGTAACGTTAAAGAAAATCCCATATACCAAAAGCACTCAATTTCCCCGAAACGAAACAAAATTGCCCAAGCAAGCAAAGCTCCCAGTCCTCCAGCCATTAAACTCCGCCAAAGATAGGCTTTTTTCAAGGCTTTTTGTTTGGGATTGCTTCTTAAGGGGATTTTATGCGGGGCTACCAGACGATATAAAGCATACGCCGGAGTTGCCGGCATAAACTTGGCAAAACGTCTCGCCATATAAGGGATAAGCAATCCTATAATAAAGCCTTCTAAAATATAAATCATCGTTTTTTGCTTCTAAAATCAATTTTTTTCATTTTAGAATGCAAAGGCTAACAAATACTTAATGTTTGAATTTTTTTATTCGGGAAGACGCGGTTTGTCAAGCTTTGCGGCATCAATATAAACCATATCGTAAAAGGTTAATATATAGGTCAGCAATCCGGCATAGTTTTCAAGGGGGGAACCCAAAACCATATTATACGCACTCATCCGCCCTTTTAAAAACTTGCTGTGAATACGGAGTTTGACACGCGCCAGCCTGAAATGCTCAAAATTAAGATCGGTATTGATTTTTAAAGCATAATCCCGCACTGCCGCCAGCAAATCAGGATAAATTCTTATGCGATAGGAGTCATCATCTTCATTTGCCGGTTTAATTCCTTTGTCGGTGTACCAATCTTTGAGTTTATAAAGAGCATTGCCCTGTTTTACTTCCATAGCTGTTCCCCAATTACTCTCGGCAACAGCGGCGGCAATCAATATCGCAGGCGGTATGGCATCAATTTTAATTTTTAATTCTTCCAATAAAATAGCCTGCCGATCAACTCCTTGCATACGGGTGAAAACGTCATATTTTTGCGCCAGTTCTTCCAAACGCTTATTTTGTGCGGAACTCAATCCATCTTTTGTTTCAAAACTTTGCCGCAATCCGTCTAATTCTCCCGCTTCTAAAATCAACTCCTCATTTACCCTTAAAACCAGCGGTGCCATAATCATAATAAAAAGCTTATTTCGCTCATCTTTGGATTTGATGCTGCTGAAATCCTGCGGCATACTTTCAAGAAAAAGCGGCGGAACCACCAAGTTATCGTGCATAAAATCGACATATCCGTAGTCTTGGAAAATTTGCTTTAATACCGCGACATTCACATTGTCGATGTAAACGCCCTCCGGTTTTAAGTCAAGCTCAAACTGCGGCTTGGCAAATCCTGCCGGACTATAAAAAATATTGATTAAAAATAAAACAATAAAAAATCTAAATTTCATCTTTTTCCACTGCTTTAACTTGCTTTATATAAGTTTTCAAAATTTTTTCCACTCCGTTTTTCAGGGTGTTTTGCGAGTGCGGACAACCGACACATTTGCCTTGCAGTTCAACCCGCACAATACCGTCATTATAGCCTTTGAAAACAATGCCCCCGCCGTCTTTTTGTATCATCGGGCGGATTTTAAGGGCAATCACGCCTTGAATTTGGGTTTTAATATCCTGATTGTGGTTAAGTTTTTTTCCCTCTTCAACGAAATCGGCTATTTCCGTCATTACAAAAGGTTTAATATCCTCCCAGCGTGCATTTTTTTCTTTACTTACGGAAACTCCCTCAAAGGTCATTAAGATATTCTCAACGCCGACAAGTCCGAGAACACCCTCCGCCAAGGAAGGGGGATTTAAATCCGATTTATCATAAAATGCGCACTCATCGGCCATTTTCAAGCCGTTGTCGGGGTAAAAGTGCATAATATCGCCGTCATTTAAGGTTTCAATTTTCATTTGTTTCTCCGGTGATTTTATAATTTAATTTACGCAAAATATTTTCCGCCTTAACAACATAATATCCCATATAAAACAAGTGATTAGGTGCTGTTATGTCATCGGGTTTGCCGTTAATTGTGATTACGGGATTGATATGAACGGCGTTATTTAAGGCGCGAAGCATGGAAGTCCATTCGGAATAGCAATCTTTTGCCATCAAAACCTGTTTATAATCCCGTCCGATTTTTTGTAATATAATCATATAGGCGTAAATTTGCCCTTGAGAAGTATAAAATACATCGTCGGCGTGATTATCAAAAATTGAATTGTCGCCTTCGCGTATTTCATCTTCAATCTTACGGGCGATGCGGGATAGCGATTTTACGGTCGCATTGGTGATAATGGTAAAGGTTGCGGCATCCCGAACCCAAAAACATTTTTCCTCTTCCAAGGCAAGATTGAATTTTTTAATATATTTCAGAGCCTTGCGGTATTGAGCAGAAGAAGATGGGGCAGTTTTTAGTTTGTTATCGGGAGCAAAAAGCCAAATATCGGGGGGATATTTCAGGAGATGGGCGGCTTTTTCCAAATGATTTTCGGGACACTGCACACAGCGTTCGAAAGAGGCTGTTAATTCGGCAAGCGAGCGAATGATACCGGTTTGGAAATTGGGCATATTATCAAGCATATATGCAGGAAAGAAAAAGGGGAGATTGGGTGTCCAGATATGCTCGTTTACTTCACGGTTGATAAGAAGAGAAATTGCCTCCAAACCTTGGGAGCGCAAGTGGGAAGTGTTTGATAAATCATAATCCTCGGTACGGTCGATTTTTTCATGCCATAAAGCAGAAAGCGGATATAGCGCAATCAGCATTACTATTGCCAATGTCCCGACAATTTTTTTTGAATGTAATCTGGAAGCGAATTTACGGCAATATGAAAGACTTTGCGCAAGGTATCTGTTCATTTTTTCCTCCGCTGATAATAAAAATTTTTAAGATAGCTAAAGACATCAATAATTCCGGTAATCTTAAACATTATTGTTAAGACTGCAAGAGCGGCAGCGGATATAACCCCCAAAATTCCTGCCTTGACAACAAAGGAAAATTTGAGCCAATCACCAAATATAAGACTTAATCCCCAAAGTTGTGCCTGCAGGAAAAATCCCATAACGATTGAGCATAGAAAGATTTTTAAAATCCTTATTTTAAGCACAGAGGAAAAAATCCAGAATCCTCGTTTTTTCAATCCTCTGATATAAAGCCCCAAAGATACGAACGCAGCTAAAGTTGTAGCAAAAGCAATTCCGATATGTCCGAAAAATTGCATTAAAATCACGGAAAACAGCAGATTTGCAAGCAAAACAACCGCGCTGTATTTAACCGGTGTTTTAGTATCAAGGCGGGCAAAAAAGTTGGGAGCCAAAGCTTTGACCATAACATAGAGCGGCAAGCCTAAAGCGTATGCCATAACTGCGCGCGAAGTCATCAAGGTTTGAAAAACACCGAATTTACCGTGTTGAAACAAAATATTGACTACGGGTTCTGCCAAAACAATCATTGCTGCGGCGGCGGGAACGGAAAGCATGATCCCGAATTCTACGGCTTTGTCTTGAGTTTTTTTTGCCTCATCGTTTTGAGCTGATTTTAACTGTCGGGATAAAATCGGCAGTAATGCGACACCGATGGCGGCTCCGACCACTCCCAAAGGCAGTTGTTGCAATCTGTTGGCATAATAGAGCCAAGAAATCGCCCCGCTTCCGACCAGAGAAACCAAAATAGTGTCCACCATCATATTTATTTGATAGATTCCGGCTCCGAAAATCCCAGGAGCAATGCGCTTAAACAGGGTTTTTATCTCATCGCTTTTAGAGAGAGCAACAATATTTTTCTGCGGAATTTAAAAAATGTTTTCTTTTTTCAGAAAATACCCCAGCCATAAGACCTCCAATATACCGGCAAGAGGAATTGCCAAAGCAAAACGATAGGCTGGCGTGTTGATAAAAGGCATAAAAGCAAATGCCGATGCAATCATCGTAAGGTTGAGTATAACCGGTGCGGCGGCGGGAGCGGCGAATTTGCCTAAAGAGTTGAGAATCCCCGACTGAAAAGAAACAATTGATACCAACAACAAAAACGGAAAAGTAACGCGGGTCAGAGAGGCGGCAAGGCTTATTTTGTCCGGTTCATCGGCAAATCCGGGAGCCAAAAGCATAACTACAGCCGGCATAATAATCTCCATAAGGATAACAAACACTCCTACAAATGCCGCTAAAACCGAAATTGCCGCGGCCGCAAATTTTACAGCATCGTGTTTGCTCTCCAACAGTTTTTGGGAAAAAATCGGCACAAATGCCGCACTGAAAGCTCCCTCGGCAAACAAACTGCGGAAGAGGTTAGGCAACTTAAACGAAACAAAAAAAGCATCCGAAACCACTCCGGCACCGAGATAATTTGCTAATACGACATCACGGCAAAATCCGGTCAGGCGGCTGATAAGTGTCCATCCTCCGAAAGTGGTTATTGACTTTAATAAAGACATATTTTTTCTCAAGCAATTATCATTAACGCCTTATTATAAAGCATAAAACAAAATAAACAAACGATATTTTACTTGTCCACTTTTTGATAACGCCAAAGAAAAAACATTGTTTTTAACTTGCGGTGTAAGAGATGATCACATCTGCGGAGTGATTGCCTACGGTTACGAATCGTAAATCATCTTGAAAAGTACACAATCTGGGAATTACTTTAAATCTGTTTGCATTTCCGGTATATTTTATATCTAACTCACAATAATGATTGCCCTTGCTGGCAAGAAGATGACTCTTATTGGACTTATAGCGACTCGGGGGTAATAAATTATACTAATCAAGGAGCGATTGTCTCCGCCTCAAATGCCACGGTCGGCACTTTTACGGCTAATATCCCCAATCCTGCTGCTTGCAATACGGCATCTACCTCTTGCGGATGGTTGCAGGATAATGCTCGCTATAATCTCTTTGGAGGAACTGAAGATCAAAATGGCTGTGAGTTTGCTATTAAATACAGTGGCTCTGGGAACAGTTTTAAGGTCATTCCTTATGATTGTACTATAGGTGAAATTTCCTCCGTTACCACCGGTGCGCACTCCGACACTATAACCATCACTTACCGCGCAAGCTAAACAAAAAAAGGAGGGTGATTATCGCCCTCCCCTTTTTTATTTTGTGTATTATTCGCCTTGAGTATGATTTTTATTTTTTGCCAAAGCGGCTTTTCTTTCCAAGTCTAATTCGATTGCGCGATCGCATACATCTATCATTTGTCCTCTGCTGCTTAATCCCGACAACATCGGAAGATCAAGCTTCATTCCTTCAACATCAAGAGTTCCACCTTCCGTATTGTCATTGACCAATTTTTTTATAAGCATTTCGTCCGGAAAGACTGCCGACAAAGAGCGGGCGTGTTTTTCAAGCGTTTCGGCATAGTCTTTACCTTTCAACAAATCGGGATTTTCTTTTACACGTTCTCCTAATTCTATAACATCATCACGGGAAATTGTTCGATAGAAGGTTATTTTATCAGCTTCATAACCGTTAATTTCACCTAACTCGCGTCCGTATTTCCATGTACGCACCAAAAGCCCGCGAGCAAAACCGGCAGAGGATCCGCTCATACCGTATATGTCGGCACGCATTTCGGTAGAATTGGCAATTTCCAGAGTTAAGTGGGTTAAACCTTGTTCCGCCATTTTGGCTTGCATCATACGTCCCCAACGATCGGCATAAGCAATAATGCCTTTGCCGTAAGAATCACTATTTTTCTTTTTGCTTTCTTCAAACGCCAAGGTATGACCTTCGGTATCAAGTTTGATGCCTTCAATCAATCTGTCATCAGCAAGGCGTTCTTGTTTTCTTTTTTCCTCTTCCTTGGCACGGCGCATTTGATCAATTTTATATTGCGGAGAGTTTAAGTAATCTTGGCGTTTTTTCTCCATAGCCGCATCCCAAGCTTTTTCACCGTCTTCTGCAGTCATTCCGGGAGTGACTGAAAATTTTGTGCCGTTAAAAGTTGCTTGAACCTCATATCCGGTTTTCTTGGCAATTTCTGCCATGTTAGAGGTTGTTTCTTGAATATTATAATCCCATCTGCCTTGGTGGTTGTTTTGTGGATCATAAGTGATAATTTTATTTTCTTCATCAACTTGATAAAACACACCGGCAACTTTTTTTTCATAATCGGTCATAGCGACTCTCCTTAAATTAAAATTCAACATAAACCAACGTTTATGTTGAACGCAAAAAAACACAGACAAAAAACAGACTTTTCCGTTACATATTCCGTTACATATTGAAAATACAATGAAAAAAATTATTGACAATTAGACAAAAAATTACGATAATATTCATAATAAACGTTGGTTTTTGTTGAATCAAACCAACGTTTTTTTATTTATTTTCATACAGTTATTACGTTTTGCCCTAAAGTTTTTTTATTTTCTCAAAATCTGACAAAAAAAGACTTGCCAAAAAAATAAATATGTTAACATCAATGGTATCTATTTATTATTAACTCCTAAAACTTTCGGTTTATGAAGAACTATTATTACCTTCTTGTTTGCGGAGTTTTGGCGATTGTTATGATGAGCAGCTGCCGTAGTGTTGACGTTGTGGTCAGTTCCTATGACTATGATTATCCCGCTTATCGGATTGTGCCTGTTCCTGCCTATACCTATCGCCTGGCACCTCCGCCGCATCGTATTTATCGTTATTCTCCACCGCCGCATTATCGCCGACCGACTCCGCCACCGCCGCGCCGTCCCATTGATAATCGCCGCGGCAGAGAAAACTCTCACAAAAAAGGTTCTCGTTAAAGAGAACCTTTTTCTTTTACATTGCTTTTCGCAGAGCCTCTATTGCTTCATCAATCCTTGATGTATCCGCACCGCCGGTCTGTGCCAAATCGGGACGACCACCGCCGCCATTGGCTCCGATAAACGGCGCAATAGTTTTAACCAAATCGTTTGCCGAATATTTTTTTGTCAAATCATCCGTAACACCGATAACGGCTGAAACTTTTCCGTCATTAACCGCAAGAAGCGCAATTACACCGCTCTGAATTTGTTCTTTTATCTCATCAACAAAAGCTTTTAACTCTTTTGCCGGAACATTTTCGATTTTTTTGCCGACGAACTTGATGCCGTTGACTTCCTCGATTTTCTCTTTATTATCGGCAGCCTTATTGCTCACAAAACTCTTCTTGAGATTAAATATATCGCTCTCAAGTTTTTTCTTTTCTTCCAACAATAAATTGATGCGTGCTTCCAAGTCGTTGACATTGGTTTTCAGCATTTGACTGACTTTATGGAGTTTATCCTCGGTATCTTGGGCAAATTTTTCCGCAGCATGACCGGTCATAAATTCAATACGTCTGATACCGGCAGCAACAGCACTTTCCGAAATAATATTAAAATATCCTATATCTCCGGTAGATTTAACATGAGTACCGCCACAGAGCTCAACCGAAAACGGTCCTTGTTCGTCTTCCATACTTACAACACGGACGGTTTCTCCGTATTTCTCGCCAAACAGAGCCATAGCACCGGTTTTTACTGCCTCATCAGGTGTCATAATACGCGTTACACACTTATAATTATGACGTACTGCCTCATTAACCATATCTTCAGCGCGGCGCAACTCTTCCGCAGTTACCTGCTTGGGATGAGAAATATCAAAACGAGCACGATCCGAAGCCACATAAGAGCCTTTTTGAGTAACGTGTTCACCTAAAATTTCACGCAAAACCCGATGGAGAAGGTGGGTAACCGAGTGATTAGCCCTGATTTTATTGCGATTTTCTTCATCGACTTCAAAACTCGCAAATTCTCCGACTTTGACAGATCCTTCAAGAATTTTGCAAACATGAACAATCATGCCGTCAATTTTCTTTTTTACGTCAACGACTTTTGCAGTAAAGTTTTTACCTTTAATAAGACCGATATCGCCGACTTGTCCGCCTGATTCTCCATAGAACGGAGTCTGGTTGGCAATCAAATAAAAATCGCCGTTTTTAACTTCATCGACAATTTCGGTTCCTTGAACCAAAGATTTAATTTCTCCGTCTGCTTTGGTTGTCGTATAACCTAAAAATTCGGTTTTTCCGAGCTTGTCAAATACTTCAAACCAAATCTTTTCAACACCTTCATCTCCACTCCCTGCCCAGTTTTTGCGAGCCTCTTGGCGTTGCTTTTCCATTGCTTTATTAAACGCATCAACATCAACACCGATATTTTTTGCTTTCAGCGCATCTTGTGTCAAATCAAGAGGAAAACCATAGGTATCATACAACTTGAAAGCAGTTTCCCCGTTTAATGTATCGCCGGATTCAAGCGTTGAAATTTCCTCATCTAAAAGTTTAAGACCTTTTTCTAATGTTTTGATAAACTTACTTTCTTCCGTTTTGAGGGTTTCGGTAATTAACGCTTCGGCACGGTACAATTCCGGATAAGCTTCACCCATCTCTTTTTGCAGGGCGGGAAGAAGTTTATACATCATCGGCTCACTCACTCCCAACATGTGGACATGACGCATAGCGCGGCGCATAATACGGCGCAGCACATATCCCCGTCCTTCGTTTGAGGGCAAAACCCCGTCTGCAATCAAAAACGCTGCTGAACGCAGGTGATCGGCAATCACATTGTGTGATGCTTGCAATTCTCCTTTAGGATCAGAATTTGCAATATCGGCAATTGCTTTAATCAGGTTTTGGAACAAATCAATGTCAAAGTTTGAATGTACTCCCTGCAAAATAGCGGCAATGCGCTCCAACCCCATACCGGTATCAATAGAGGGCTTTTTGAGGTTTATGCGGCTTCCATCCGGCAAATCTTCAAACTGGTCAAACACCAAATTCCAAATTTCAATAAAACGATCTCCGTCTTCTTCCGGAGTTCCGGGAAGTCCGCCCCAAACCTCGGGACCGTGATCATAAAAGATTTCCGAACACGGACCGCAAGGACCGGTGTCTCCCATTTGCCAAAAGTTATCTTTGGTGGCAATACGAATGATACGTTCATCAGGCAGTCCGGAGATTTTTTTCCATAAATTATAAGCTTCATCATCATTGTGATAAATGGTTACGGCAAGTTTTTCTTTTGGAATATCAAACTCTTTAGTCAACAATTCCCATGCATAAGAGATTGCACCTTCTTTAAAATAGTCGCCGAATGAGAAGTTACCGAGCATTTCAAAAAACGTATGATGGCGCACGTCATATCCGACACTGTCCAAGTCGTTATGTTTACCGCCGGCACGGACAGATTTTTGTGCCGTCGCGGCTCTGGTATAATCTCTGGTTTCATTTCCGGCCAAAATATTTTTAAACTGCACCATACCCGAATTGGTAAACATCAAGGTAGGGTCGTTGTCCGGCACTAACGGTGATGATTGTATAATCTTATGACCGTTTTTGCCGAAATAATTAAGGAAAGTGCTTCTTATTTGATTTACCGTAGTAGTCATTATATCTGTTCAAACCTCTTAAAAACTTTAATCTAATCGTGTCTTTTAGCGCAAAACCCCCATAATGGCAAGTCTTAATTTCAGCTTTGCGGATTTTTTTTATCTCTTCCATAAAAAAGGCGGAGAGTTTGTTTGGCTCTCCGCCCGTTTATTTATAAAATATACTCAATCGTTATGTCATCTTCAAATGTTCCGGATTGCGGAATAACTCCGTCATCGCCTAAATAAAAGAAATCATACATAAAACTAAACTCATTTCCAGAATTATATATGATATATGGCTCAGAAACGCTACTATTTCCCAAAGCAATACCAAATGGTACTCTGAAGCAGGGATGACCATCGCGTGGATCTGCAGTGAAATCAACTTTGCACGAATCGGGAACATTGGCGGTAAAAGTTCCAATAGAAAATCCGCTGTATGAGATTATATTATCTGTTTTACTATAAAATGTTCCATTAGGGGCAATATATATCTGTCCTCCCTCGGCAAAACCGGCAGGATTAAC
>JAFUYI010000038.1 GCA_017470585.1 Alphaproteobacteria bacterium
ATCCAGTACATATATACCGCCTTGTATCTTTAATCTTGCTTTAAGTCTTTATGTCATTATTCTTGCTTTGTAAACTATAAAATTTCCTTTTTACGCTGTTTTTCTCCTCTTCATCATTTTTTTTGCTTTACATCAGCAATTTTTTATGCTAGGGTAAAAATTGAAGTGAATGAAAAGTCACTTTGGGGTCTCTAAGCCTCTCATTCATCGTTTGTATCGAACGTATTCGGTATGTCCGGTTTTTATGGCCGGAAGGTTGTGGAATAAGCCAAATCAGACGAATACACAACACTATTATGAATGATAGTTTAGAGCTTCCGGCCACCTCGCGGGTTTTAATGCTCAACGGGTGGTTTCTTTTTTAAGACAAGAAACCATAAAAGGAAGTTTAGATGATAGCAAACAAAACTTTTTTAATTCTTTTATTAACGGGCATAAGTTACACCGCCTATAACGCCGCAGCCGTTTTCGAAAACTTTGAAATCTCCACCACCATCGACCACGAAATAACTCTGGGCAATTTTAGAACCTCCGCCGCCGACGGTAATTTAACCAAAACCGGCGACATAGACCTTGGCACTATTTATCTTGATCCTACAACTTATGCGGAAGCTTCTGTGCAAGTGTTGTATGATGACGAGGGATCAGTTATCTCAAAATACAACGTGATTTCAGTATCTCCGCAAAAAGTAGGATATTTTACCGCCAACATCCCCAATCCTGAAGAATGCAACGGGGAGGATACATGTCATTTTGGTGAACTACTTGTTCATATTGGGGGAGGATATGTTGACTGCCTTGTAAAATATACCGGAAGCGACAATCTTTTCAAGGTATATGGGTATGAATTTTATATTGATAATTTTGAAGAAACTGTTTTTGGGCAATACAGTGAAAGCTTTACAATTACCTACAATCCTTGAGCAATAAAAAAAGGCGGGGAAGGTGTTACCTTTCCCGTCTTTTTTAAATTCAGCAGCGATTGGAGCAGAACCAAAAATCACCTTGTTCTTCCAAGTATTTGCGCATTTGGAAGCTCGCATTTTCCATCCGGCAGACGGAGGAGGCGGGATTTTTGCCAAAGCGGCAGGGAAAACGCTGGCAGGCAGGCATTGAAACCTCGTGATATTCCAGCACTCCCAGTGTGTCGTGAAAGGCAACCTCATTTTCTTCCAGCAAGCGGTAATCGTCCTCATTGAGCAGGCGCACACGTTGTCCGAAAAACATCTGTTTTGCGCACCAGTGGTTAATATCGCCGACACACAGAGGATGTTCCAAGAGTATATCACCGCACTCGCCGTAGAGCGTATTGCGACTGAAACCCAGGACATGGAAGATGGTGTCTTCAATCAAAATGCCTACGAACTGCGCTTCCTTGTCTATGGTGTTGGTAAAGTAAAAGTGCTGTTCTTGAGGGTCGTAATAAACCAGTTGGAGCTGGGTCTTGCCGCACAAGCGGTTGAGATAGGCCTTAACTTCTCCGATTTTGGGTTTGGTTGCATCCCAAATTTTAAATTTTTCGCTTCTTTTCATGTTGATAAAAATTAAGTTAATAATAGGATAATCGCCGCCTATTATAGTATTGATAATTTTTTTGTCAAATTTAATTTAAAATGTTTTTTTGAGCTGAAAAAAATCCTATACAATCTTTGATAATGTGAAATGCGGCTGAACCTATCAAGTATTCAAAGAGCGGTACTTTTACAAGTACCACCTCATCAGTAATTATTTGAGGATAATAATGATGATTTTAAGTATTAAAATCATAACACTCAAAACTTTGATAAAGTCTGTCATCTTGTCCTTTCATCCGTATATAACGGAGGTTGGAAAAGAAGCTGACTTTTTGCGCAAAACAAAGAAAGCAAAAATTCTTAAAAATTATTATCTTGACTTTAATTTTGCTTTGTGCGATACTTCCAATACGGGGAGGAAGTTATGAGTCAACTTCTTTCCGGATTTTGGAAAAGTCACGGGCTGCGCCCCGTGACTTATTGTTTTTATAATATTCTTAAAAATAAGTCAATTGTCATTGTTTTTTTAAGATGAAAGAAATCCCCAAAGGGGGAATAGCAATTTACTTGTTAGGGAAAATCTTTTATAATCCCCCATCATAAAAAAGGAATGAAAATGACTGACTATAAGCGCATTGTTATTTTAAGCGGTGCCGGAATTTCTGCCGAATCTGGCTTGGCTACTTTCCGCGATGAAGACGGGATGTGGAATCATCATCGGGTTGAAGATGTTGCCACCGTGGAGGGATTTGCCAAAAATCCCGAATATGTCCACGATTTTTACAATGAACTGAAAAAAGAACTTATCAAAGCAAACCCCAACCCCGCCCATTTAGCCATCACACGCTTACAGCAACAATATCCGGCGCAAACGGCGGTTATTACCCAAAATGTTGATACCCTGCACGAAAAAGCCGGCAATCAAAATGTTTTTCATATCCACGGGCAGATAGATCAGGCAGTCTGCACAAACTGCGGGCATATTCTTTCCACATGGGATGATGTTACAACCGAGGATATTTGCCCGCAATGTTCGCTTACCGGGACTTTTAAGCCTAATATCGTTTTTTTCGGCGAAAGTTTATTGTATATGAACGAAGTTGATGAGCTTTTACGCAGTTGCGATTTATTTATTTCCATCGGTACTTCGGGTGTGGTTTTTCCCGCCAATACCTTCGTTCGTACTGCTAAATATTATCACGCCGACACAATAGAATTTAATCTTAAACCGACTGTCAACAATTATGAATTTGACCGTCATATAATCGGGCCGGCCGGCGAGACATTTCCGAGGTTTGTTGAAGAGTTAATCAACGTCAATGAAAGTATCTGAACTTAAATTTAATTTGCTTTTGGCCGTATTCCTAACTTTCGGCTATAATTTTATTTTCTTTCAAAAGCTGTGGGAGAAAGCTCCGGAGTTTTGGTTTAATTTCGCTTTCGGATTGGTGGTGTGCGCGTTGATGATTGCTTTTTGCAATCTTTTGCTGTTTCGGTTTACAGCCAAACCTTTAGCCGTTACGGCGGTTATCTTAAATTCTTTTTGCCTCTGGTTTATGATAAAATACAATCTTGCCGTTGATAAGGTTGTTTTGCTCAATGTTTGGGAAAGCGATTTTAAGGAAGCCAAAGACCTGCTTACATGGAGTTTCGGCGGATTTGTGCTTTTGACCGGAATTATTCCGGCGGCAATGATTCTAAAATGCAAAATAGCATATCATCAAAATCTTTTCCGGCGTTTTGCTGTTGTTGCAGTAGCGTTTATGTTTTGTGTTGCGGTTATTTTTCCGAATTATAAAAACACAGCGCAATTTTTGCGCAATAACCGAGCGTTAAAATATTATCTTTTGCCGATAAATTACATCGGGGGTGTTATATCGGCCTGTAAAATTAAGCTTCGCAAACACCACGAGATAATTAAAATCGGCGAAGATGCCGTATTTGAGCCGCAGCGGCAAAATGATAAGAAAAATCTTTTTGTTTTTATTGTCGGAGAAACGGCAAGAAGAGCCAACTTCTCACTTGCCGGATATGAACGCGCCACCGATAAGGATTTATTGGAATACGGCGACAACCTTTTATTTTACAACAATTTTACGAGTTGCGCCACTTCAACGGCAATATCCGTTCCTTGTATGTTTTCAAATCAGAATCGCAGCCGATTTAATCCTGCAAGTGCCTCCTATACCGAAAATGTTTTGGATATTTTGCAAAAATCTGGATATAAAGTTTTATGGCGGGATAATAATTCCGGTTGCAAGGGAGTATGCAAGCGCGTAAAAAGCGAAGATTATGATAAATTAGGGCAAAACGATATGATTTTGCTTGATAAATTGGAAGAGGTTATAAAGCAAAACAATACCGATCAGTGGATTTTTTTACATCAGCAGGGAAGCCACGGTCCGGCTTATTATCGGCATTATCCGGCGGAATTTGGGATTTTTAAGCCCGATTGCCGCAATAAAAATTTATCCCGCTGTTCTAAAGAAGAGATTATCAACGCTTATGATAATTCACTTTATTTTTCCAACTATATGATTGCCCGAACCATTGAGCTTTTGCAAAAATTTGCAAAAGATTATAACACCGCGCTTTTTTATGTTTCAGATCACGGCGAATCGTTGGGCGAAAAGGGCATTTACCTGCACGCCGCACCGTATATCATTGCTCCGAAAGAACAGCTTGAAATTCCGGTGGTTTTGTGGATTTCTTCGCAGACCTCCGAGGCATTGGGAGTTGATTTAGAATGTTTGCAATCTCACCGCAAAAACGCCTATTCGCACGACAATATTTTTCATAGCATTTTAGGTTTAAGCGGGATTAAAACCGCTGAATACAAACCGGAGCTTGATTTGTTTTCTTACTGCCGCGTGGAGCCTAAACTTTAGTATAAGCGATTTTTTCTTTAATATATATCGAGTTTTATCCCCTAGCAAAAATATACTTTTTATGCTCTGATATGTAAAAGATCTAAAGGAGGGCAAAATGAGCGATGATCACAAAAAAGAGGAAGATTATGCCGATAATTTAATGCTTATTGATAAGATTTATCAAAGCTTTGAAGCATTGGAATATACTTTAGGAAAACTCAAACTTGAAGAGCCTTTATTTATTACTTATATGGCGAAAAAGTCCTTTGCAAGTACGGTTTTTAAAAAACTCAAACAATACCGCAAAAGACTTTCGCCGCGAAAATATATGAATTAGGGCTTATTCTTTTTTCCAAGAGGTGCCTTGCGGCGTATCCTCCAAGATTATTCCCTGTTCTTTTAATTGATTGCGGATAGAATCGGCTTTTGCCCAGTCTTTGTTTCTTTTGGCTTCCGCTCGCTCTTCTATCAGGCGGTCAATTTCATCGACATCATCGGTATTTTTTCCCTTAAACCAATCTTCGGCATCTTGATACAAAAGCCCCATAATATCGGCACTTTTTAGGAGCAAGGATTTATACTTTTGCTTTTCCTCAAGCGATACCGCTTTGTTCAGGCTGTTAGCAATATCGTGCAAATAGCTTATTGCCAACGGGGTGTTTATATCGTCGGATAAGGCTTCAACCACACGTTCATCAGGATCTGTTTTTATAACAGGAATATCTTTTACCCGTAAAAGTGCATTATAAAATTTATCCAAAACCTGTTTGGCCTGTTTTAAGCCGGAGTGAGTAAAATTAAACGGTTGATGATAGTGCGTGCTGATAAACAGCAAGCGCAGAGCTTCTGCTGGATAGTCTTTGATTATCTCATTGACGGTATAAAAGTTGCCCAAAGATTTTGACATTTTGACACCGTCAACCATCAACATACCGGCGTGTATCCAATAGTTGGCAAAACTGTCATTGGGATGGGCGCATAAAGATTGCGCGCATTCGTTTTCGTGGTGCGGAAAAATCAAATCGGCACCGCCACCGTGAATATCAAAGGAATTGCCCAAATATTTGGAACTCATTGCCGAACATTCAAGATGCCATCCCGGACGACCGTACCCCCAAGGACTGTCCCAGCCGGGCTGGTCGGCTGTTGAGGGTTTCCACAAAATAAAATCGGCAGGATTTTTCTTGTAGTCAGCAACCTCAATACGCGCTCCGGCCAACATTTCTTTCATACTGCGGCCGGATAAAAAACCGTATTTCGGCATAGAATCGACCGAAAACAAAATATGCCCATCGGCTTCATAGGCGTGACCGTTTTTAATGAGTATCTCAACCAGTTCGATCATCTCTTTTACAAATTCGGTCGCACGCGGGCGGTAATCAGGGTCTTTGACGTTAAGAGCGTGCATATCGTCAATGTACCATTGATAGGTTTCGGCAGTGATTTCGCTTATGGGCTTGCCGGTTTGTTGGTGTTTGTTTAAGATTTTATCATCAATATCGGTAATGTTTGAAACATAAGTAACGTGTTTATCTCCGTAGACTTGGTGCAAAACGCGGTTTAAGACATCAAACACCACCGCGGATTTGGCATTGCCCAAGTGGGCGCGGTCATAAACCGTCGGACCGCAAACATACATCCGCACGTTTTTTTCATCAATGGGGGTGAATTTTTCTTTTCTCTTGGTAAGTGTATTGTGTAAATACATATAAAAACTCCTAGGCTTTTTGTCCGTTTAAGCGACTGTGAACGCGTTCATAGCCGATTAACGGCAGTAAAATTTTTAGTTCAGGACCGTTATCTGCAGCCGTAATCGCTTTACGAAGCGGGTGGAAAAGCTCCTTCCCTTTGCGATTGGTGCGATTTTTTATCTCATTTATCCAAGTGTTAAAGGTACTTTCATCCCAAGGCTCGGAAGGCAAAAGCTCGGCGGCAAGGGATAAAAATGCGGCATCTTCAATCACCGGAGTGATCGTACATCGGCATATATCCTTCCATTGTTTATAATCTCCGACAACCTCCAAATTGCCTCTGACGGCGTCCCAAAATTTTTCATCCGCATCAATCCGTGATTTAACGTTCTCATAAGGCATATTGCGCACTAAATGGGTGTTGAAACGCGCCAAATCCTCTTCACTGAATTTGGGCTGCGAACGTCCCAGTTTGGAAAAATCAAGGGTCTGCGCCAATTTTTTCAAATCATAAAAAGGCTCAATTGCTTCCGAGGTGCCGAGTTTGGCCAAATAGGAACAAATAGCCATATTCTCAATGCCTCTTGCTTTTAGATCCAAAACTCCGATACTGCCCAAACGTTTGGAGAGTTTTCCCTCGGTGCCGGTTAAAAGCGGTAAATGGGCAAATTGCGGGGGAGTGCCTCCGATAGCTTCAAACATTTGAATTTGCGCGGCGGTGTTGGTAACGTGATCCTCGCCGCGGACAATATGGGTTATGGAAAAGTCAAAATCATCAATAACCGAGGGCAGGTGATAGAGATAACTGCCGTCGGCGCGGATAATTACCGGATCGCTTAAATTCGCGGCGTTATAACGGCACTCGCCTCTTACCATATCTTGCCAGACAATATCCCCCTCGTTGAGCTTGAAGCGATAGTGCGGCTTGCGCCCTTGCGCCTGATAGGTGCTAATCTGATCGGCGGTTAATTTGAGAGCCGAGCGGTCATAAATCGGAGGCTGTCCCTTGGCCATCAATTTTTTGCGCATAATGTCAAGTTCTTCCGCAGTTTCATAACAGGCATAAATCCGCCCTTGCGCCATGAGCTTTTCCGTGATTTCCCGATAACGTTCCGTGCGTGCCGATTGTCTTGCTTCCTCATTCCAAGTCAATCCCAGCCATTGCAAGCTTTCACGAATGGCATCTTCATATTCTTTTTTGGAACGTTCTTTGTCGGTGTCATCGATACGAAGCATAAACTCACCGCCCAATTTTTGCGCCAACAGCCAGTTGAATATCGCCGTACGCGTATTGCCGATGTGCATATATCCCGTAGGTGACGGGGCAAACCTTACCTTAACAGCACTCATTTTTAATAACCTCAAAACTAAACAAAACTAATCTCGGATTTTATAAGTTAATCTCGTTAAATTCAAGCTATTTTTTTAAAAATTCCCTTTTTTTTGCGGGATTGTTGTTTTTTATTGCGCTGAAATTATAAAAACTCGGGCGGAGAGTTTGTTTAGCTCCCCGCCAGAATTTTTTACAAAATATATTTTATGGTAATCGAGTCGGAATAATTTCCCGATCTCGGAATATTTCCTTTACCTGCATCATACATCCAAAGATCATATTGGAACTTAAAAGTATTGCCGGAAACGTAAATGACATATGTTTCCGCTAACGGAAGAGATTATAGCAAAACAGATAATATAATCTCATACAGCGGATTTTCGGCAGGAACTTTTACCGCCAATGTTCCCGATTCGTGCAAGGTTAATGGTATTGCAGTTGCGGGTATTGGATCTCCTGTTCATCCCTGTTTTAGAGCCCCGAGGGATGTTTCTTTTGGAAACGGTACTACTATAGAGCCTAATATTGTATATGATTCGGGAAATAAATTTAAATTTTATTATTTTCATACTGCTTGGGATGACGGAGTTATTCCGCAATCCGGAACATTTGACGAAGATATAACGATTGAGTATATTTTATAAACAAATCAGGCGGGGATTTTAGATAACTCCCCGCCTGTGTTTTGCAATAAAAAGGCAACTCTGCCGCCTTTTTTAACTTTGCCTATTTTTTGGCTTCGTTAATTTTGTTCTGGATGAAATCCGGAGAAGGCTGCAGCATTTCGCCGTTCAGAATCAAAGTCGGAACGCCGCCGATTTGGATTTTTTCAGCCAAAGCGTTGTTAGCTTCAAAAGCTGTACTTACCTTATCGCTCTTCATATCCTCTTTCATCTTGGCGACATCAAGACCGGCTTTTTCAGCCAATTCATCTACCAATTCCTCGCTCAAAGGCTTTTGAACCGTGAACAGAGCTGTATGCAATTCGTTGAATTTGCCTTGCTCGTTGGCGGCCAATACAGCCTTGGCGGCATATTCGGAATAAGGAGAAACGAAAGCCAACGGACGATATAAAACTTTTACATCGCTGTTTTTAGCCAAAATCTGATTTAATTCAGGATAGAGTCTGCGGCAATATCCGCAAGCATAATCATAGAACTCAACCATTACGATTTCGGAATCTTTCGCGCCATGATAGGGAGCGTTGTCTTCAACAAGAGCTTTCTCACTGGCTTTTACCAAAGCTTTGGCTTGAGCTTCCATCTCTTCGCGGGCTTTATTTTCAAAAGCCTGCAGAGCGTTGACGACATATTCCGGATGTTCTTTCAACACGGCTTCGACATCAACGTTACCGCTAACTGTTGCTTGAGCGGAATCAGCTGCTTGTTTAGCGCAAGGCAGATAGTCCTTAACAAAAGCGGCAACCGCGACAAGCAGAGCCAGAACAGAAATAACAAGTGATTTTTTCATTTTCATATTTCCTTAAATTATTGTTTACGATATCATAAAACAGACCTAATTTAACCTATTCTTGAAAATATTACAAGCATAAAAAATATTTTTTAACTTTTATCGGCTATATTTTTATAAAATCGCAAAGGAGACGTAGCAAAAATGTTTAAAATCAGGATTTCCCTCTTTCCGAAAACCAAATCTTTGGAAAACAAAATTGATGATTTTCACGATCGTGTTCTCGATTCGGCAATTTTATTCCGCAAAGCCATCAAAGTTTTTTTGAGCAATGACGGAAGAGAAGAATACCGCTCTGTTAATAAACAAATCAAAAAAATTGAACGCAGTGCCGATGACTTACGCCGTGAAATTGAAAATCAGCTTTACGCCCAGAACCTGCTTCCTAACCTGCAGGCCGATGTTTTGGAACTAATTGAAAGTTTGGATAAAATTAACAATCGCATTAACGATGTGGTTTATAAATTTTATATCGAACAGCCCGAAATTCCCGAAGAAATGCACCGAATGATTGAAATTTTATGCAAACAGGTTGCCGAATGCTGTGAAAGTATGGGAATTGCTTCAAGGGGATTTTTTAAGGATTTGAGCATTGTAAGAGATTATATCCACAAGGTTTATCTTATGGAAAACGAATCGGATTTGACCTGCAATAAAATCAAAAAAGCCATTTTTGCCGCCGATATGGAATTGGCGCGCAAAATCCAGCTTGATTTGCTGATAACCGAAATCGCCGAAATTGCCGATATTGCCGAGGATTGTGCCGATAAGCTTTTGATTTTTACCATAAAACGGGATATTTAGATGATTAGCTTTTTGTTTTTTTTAAGCAGCGGGATGTTTTTAGGCTGGTCGCTGGGAGCCAATGACGGTGCCAATATTTTCGGAACGGCCGTCGGAACAAAAATGATACGCTTTAAAACAGCGGCAATAATCGCTTCTTTTTTTATTGTTTTGGGAGCGGTGTTAGCCGGTGCCGGCGCGGCCGAAACCTTAAATGAATTGGGAGATATTAACGCTCTTGCCGGAGCTTTTATGGCAGAACTGGCGGCGGCGTTGACTATTTATTTTATGGTTCGGGCAAGGATTTTAACTTCCACTTCGCAGGCTATCGTCGGAGCGATTATCGGTTGGAATATATACAGCTCCAAGCCCACCGATTTGTCGCTTGTTTCCAAAATCGCCGCAACATGGATTATCTGTCCGGTTTTATCGGGAATTTTTGCCGTTGTTATTTACTATTTAATCAAAAGTCTGCTTAAAGTTTCACGGATTTCTCTCCTGAAACAGGATGCCTGCACCCGTGTCGGGTTGATTTTGGCGGGAGCTTTCGGGGCATACGCTTTGGGAGCCAATAATATGGCAAATGTTATGGGAGTTTTTGTCGGTTCAAATATGCTTCACGCATTGCCGTTGCCTTACGGATTGAGTTTATCGCCCACGCAGGTCTTGTTTTTGCTGGGAGGAATTGCCGTGGCAGTGGGAATTTTTACTTATTCCCGCAAGACTATGGACACGGTAGGCAGAAACATTATGCAGATGAGTCCGATGGCGGCCTTAATTGTAGTAATTGCCCAGTCTTTGGTGCTGTTTTTGTTTGCATCTCCCAATCTGCATAACTTTTTGGTATTGCATAATCTTCCCACTATTCCGCTGGTGCCGGTTTCAAGTTCTCAGGCGGTAATCGGTGCGGTGATGGCTATCGGTTTGATAAAAGGCGGAGCGGGGATAAACTGGCATTTAATCGCCAAAATCCTTGTCGGTTGGGTTATAACGCCGATATTAAGTGCGCTGATATGCTATATTTCTTTGTTTGTATTGGCAAATGTCTTCACTTTACAGGTTTATTATTAAAAAATTTATTGCCAATTTTATCTCTCGGGTGTAATTTGGGGCAAAATTAAACAGGAGATTAAAAAAGTGAGCAGAAAAAACGCTGATAAAATCACCATCTATGACCCGCAGAAAGATTTTGCCGGAATGCGTAAAGCAGGTCGCCTTGCTGCCGAAGTTTTGGATTATATAACCGATTACGTTGAAGCAGGTGTTTCAACCGAATATTTGGATAATCTTTGTAACGATTATATTATAAGCCACGGAGGAAAATCCGCTTGTATAAACTATCACGGATATCCGAAATATACCTGCATATCCGCCAATCATGTTATCTGCCACGGAATCCCTAGTGCTTCGCAAAAACTCTCCGATGGGGATATTATCAATATTGATGTTACGGTGATTGTTGACGGTTGGTTCGGCGATACCAGCCGGATGTATTATGTCGGCAAACCCAAAATTAAAGCCTCAAGATTATGTGATGTTACTTACGAATGTATGATGAGAGGAATTGAGGTCGTAAAACCAGGGGCGCATTTCGGCGACATCGGAGCGGTAATTGAGGAATACGCCCATAAATACGGCTATTCGGTTGTGGATATGTTTTGCGGACACGGTGTGGGAAAAGTTTTTCACGATAACCCCAACGTTATGCACTGCGGGAAAAAAGGCACCGGTCCCGTAATGGAAGAAGGAATGATTTTTACCATAGAACCGATGATTAACATCGGACGCAAAGACGGTCTTATTCTGTCTAACGGGTGGACGGCTGTTACCAGAGATAAATCTCTTTCCGCTCAATTTGAACACTCTCTGGGAGTGACTAAAGATGGGGCAGAGGTGTTTACTTTCTCACCTCAAGGCCTGCATCGTCCGCCATATAAAAAATAAAAAAAATAAAAAAAATACCCAAAATTTGACAAAACACTTGACAGAGAGTAACGAATCGTTTATATTTTGAGTAACAAACAATTATTATCACAATTAAAAACAATCGCTTTATGAAAAAGTATGTAATTATCGAGAAAGTCAATCAGGTTGCCAACGACGATCGCCGTCCCAACACGTATCTCAACCAAGAAAACCGCGTTCACGAGGGCGGAATTTTCCGAGAAGTTGTTGTTTCAAGACAGGTTGCCGTTTGCGATGGTGCCAACTTCCGCGACGTCCGCACCGGAAAGGACATTGATGTTGCAGGCAAGAGGATTTCCACGGCTATGCGCGGCATGGTGTTTGTCTATCCTGACGGATATCGGCTCCTGTTGACCAGATTCTGCGATGAGCGCGGTGTTGCCGCAACGGACAACTTCACTTTCACTCCCTCCATGCGGGTGGTGAATGTTGCAACCGCTTAAAAAACTTGCGTTTTTTAGGAGCCTCTGCCGAGGCTCTTTTTTTTAGACAAAAACATTTGCAATATTTTTTTTAGTATGTTATAATGGAATTCAGAATTATTTGGGAGCAAACAAATGAATGATACCGAAGAGAAAAAATATATGGAATCAAGCATTGAACAGGGATTGCAATACTATGCGCGGGTTTTCAAAAATGCTGATAAAGACGATGTCCTGAAAGAAAAAATTGCCCAATTTCATTTTAACGCTTCCGACGGCCGCCCCTCAAATTATGCCTTTTGTATGATGTCCGGTGTTATCGGTACTTATATTAAAATGGCGGAAAGAATTGCTTCTTCTGAATTAAGCGACGAAAATTTAAGAAAAGAGGCTGCCCAATTTAGAAATAATTTTATGAACGGAAGTTCTGTCAAAAAAGAACTGGCTTTAACTCCGGAATTTGCCGCCGAATTGGTTGATAAATATATGGCAAGCGATATTGCTGATAAAATGTGGAGTAAAGAGGAATATGAGCTGTTGTCTAATCCGCACGATATTTTGGAAGTAGGCAAAAATGCTATTCTGTTAAACCAGTGCATAAACAAAATAATGACTCCAGATAGCAAGACGGCGGGATATTTTTCCGATGAAATGGTAGAGCAAACCCTCTCCAAAATGGAAAAAGACTTCGGCAAAGAACGGATGGAGTTTTTTCTTGATTTATACTCTACGCCTGCCGGAGGATATTCTTTTACTTTGACCAACGATATTGCCTATAATCCTCCCGAGGGAGCAAATTATGCCGGCGGTCCGCAAGAGGTTGTTGCCAACAAATACGATGCCAACCAAATTACGGCAATGAAAGATTTGGTAACTCAAAACACAGAAATTGCCTCGTTGACGCAAAGCAGTAAAGACTATCTGCATACGATGAATTTGGTTGATTACGGAATGATTATCGCGGGGGGGGGAGATTCTCTTGATACCAAAGAGTTATCGGAAATCTTAAAACAAAATCCCAAAGAAGTGCGCGCTTTAATTGAAATCGCCAAGAAAAATGAAAAAGAAATCGGCAGTACCGGAGTTGTGATTCATAGTCAGGAAGATCTGCAAAATAAGCTTAAATCACCGCAAATCCGCGCCGTTTCAAGACAGATAAGCTATTTGGATCCGGATAACAGCTTGAATACCTTGCGTCAAAATCTCCGCACAACCGACGGACTTGAACGCAATACTTGCAACTCAAACGTTTTATCTTTGGGAAGTCTTTCTTCGCACCGCGGCGGCTACGAATAATGAGTAAAGAGCGGATTAACAGCATATCCGAGCTGGTGGTTAAGCTCTGTTCTTATCCTTCCGATGATGAAGCCGAAAGGATGATTGATTTCGGTGTTATTTTGGCTCAAAATCCGCAGTATAAAAGGATATGTCTGCAAAATTTGCGCCGCCTCTACAATGAAAAGCTAAATTGTGATGAGGAGGAGCCGATGTCTTTTACGCAGTTACAGAAAATTCTTTTTGAAGCAATTAAAAAAGAAAGCGGCGAAGAGGTTGTAATTGTGCCGCGGACAATGAAACAAAAATCCGTATTCGGAACCTTGCGTAATAAGCTCCGCACCCGAAATCATGAACTTTAGGCGCATAAATAAGCTAAACTTTGCATTTTGTGCTTGATTTAAATTTTCTTTTTGCTATAATGGTCGTGAAATAGGGAAAATCCTGTTTTGAAGTGTCGTAACTTCCTGTAAGGTGTCATATCAAGACATAAAAATGCTTTCAGTCGTGTTATGGCTGGAAGGTCGGGAAATATAAAGAATACCCGGCACTGTTCCTTACAGCAGTTACGAACTTCCGGCCACCTCGCGGGTTTTAATGCCCAACAGGTGGTTTCTTTTTTTAAGATAAGAAACCATAAAGGAAGTTTAGATGACAGCAAATAAAACTTTTTTAATTCTTTTATTAACGGGCATAAGTTACACCGCCTATAATGCCGCGGCAATATCCGAGAACTTTGAGATTTCAACCACCATTGACCACGAAATAGTTTTAGGCAATTTCAAGGCCGCAAGCTCTGATGCCGATTTAGATGTAACCGATGATATAAATTTAGGCACGATTTATGTTAACCCGGTGTTCAAGGAAAACCATGCTTGGTTTAGCTATGACGAATTAGGAAAAATGAATAATGTAACAGGCGATTTTATTGTTCGGGCGGATCGTGCTGCTGCTGGCAGATTTACTGCCAATATCCCTAATCCGGAAGCTTGCACAAATCGAGCTACGTCCTGCGGAGGGTTAAGGACTACACAAGGTATAGCTTTGTTTGGTGGAAGTGCTTCAAGCAACTGGTGTAATTTTTACATAAAATACAGCGGAAACGATAATGTTTTCACGATATTGCCGAATTGTAGCTTGAATAATCTAGCCGCTATTACTCTCGGACTTCATACGGCAACTTTTACCATTTCTTACGATCCCGAATAAGAAAACTTTTGTTTACACCTATGCGGTGCGATATATAAAAGGAGATGATTTTAACTTAACTTATCAAATTCCCACGGAAAAACCAACCATTCGCCGCGTTTCTGCAAAACAGCCGGAAAATCAAGCTCGACCGTGTCGTCTTTGCTGTAGATAACCATAACTTTTGCTGTCGGATATTTTTGTTTGAGATACCGATAAGTATTGCCGGAGTCGTATAAATCATCAACAAATAAAGTCCGTTCATCAATTTTCATATTCGGTTCATTTAAGCAGGTAACACCTTGGCGGTTATCCTCCCCTTCATAGCTTTTCAAAGCAATACTGCCTACTTCCCGAATATCCGAAAATTGCGCCAATACACACGCCGGAACCATACCGCCGCGGGTTACGGCAACGATTTTATTAAAGCCTTTATCCTTTATATAAGAGGCTTGTGTGCGGCAATCATTTATGAAATCATTATAAGCAATATATTTTTTATTGGTCATGTTTTTCATCAATTCTGAACGGAGTTATAGATTTAGCGAGTCCGGTTTTATCATCGGTTTCAACCATGATGGCGCAAACACTGCCGCCATGAGTACAAACTTCCAGCTTGTTGGCATTATATCTCTGACAGAGCCTGTCAATCGGAGCCTGTTTTTCAAAACCCAAAACCGAGTCATAATTGCCGCACATCCCGACATCGGTTATGTAGGCCGTGCCTTGAGGCATAACTTTGGCATCGGCGGTCGGGACATGGGTGTGCGTACCAGCGACAACGGAAACTCTGCCGTCAAGATAACAGCCGAAAGCCAATTTTTCGGAAGTGCATTCAGCGTGAATATCTACAAATATGGCATCTATATTTTTGCCTAGATTATAAGACCTCAAGAGATTATCAATTGCAAATGCGGGATTATCGACCGGATCCATAAAAACACGCCCCAACACTTGAGCTATTAAAATCACTCTGCCATCGGCAAGGCGAAATTCGGTTGCTCCGCGCCCCGATGAATTGGCGGGGTAGTTGAGCGGGCGGATAATCTGTTTGCTGCTGTCTAAAAACGGAACAATATCGCGGTGTTGCCAAACATGATTGCCGGTTGTCAATACATCTGCTCCGGCGTTAAGAAAAGTTTTGGCAATGTTTTCACTTACTCCGAAACCGTGTGCGGCATTTTCGACGTTAACGATAATTACATCAGCTGCAAATTTTTGACGCATATATTTAAGATTTTTCAAGACGGCTTCACGTCCGGCACGTCCGACGACATCGCCGCAATAGATGATTTTCAATTTATCCTCTCAAATATCAAAGTGCTTATCAAAAAGAAGAGAGGCCCATTCGACCGTATAAGCGTACCTTCTCGAACCGCATCTCTATAGGTGGGCGTCATATACCAAGACCTCAGTCAGGGCAGGGACAACTCCCGAAACAAACTCGAGGCTCGGAGGATCTGCGGAATACTACGAATCGAACAGCACCTCTCTATTTATATATTACACCGATTCGATAATTTTTGCAATATTTTTTATCTTTTCTTCCAAATTTTGTATGCGAACGGCAACTTTTTGTTCGTCTTCAGCCGATATTGCCGGCTGATTTTCCGGCTTTGTTGCGGAAGAGGTCAGTTGCTTTCTTGCTTCCATAAGGTCGTCGGCGGTTAAAATGCCGATCATCGCCAACATCATATTTTCGCTGATTTTACCGTTAAAGCTTTTTAAAAGCTGGGCTTTCTGCTCCAAAATCTGTGCAAGCTGCATAATGCGGACTTCCTGTCCGTTTTCACAGGCAATTGGATATTCGCGTTCATTGATGGTTATAACTACTTGCGACATTATTTTTTCGCCCCGTCCAATACCTTAATCAGAGACTCGATTCTATCAACGGAATCGCGCGCCGAGAGTTTGAGCAATTCAATCTTCTTGGCTTTGGCAAGAACTTTCTGCTCCAAGCTTTCCAAAGCTTTTTCCAGTTTTTCAAGCTCCATATCAAAAATTGATTTTTCGGTCATAAAAGTTCACTTTCTTTTAATCTTATTCGGGCATATTAAAGAAAATAATTAAATTTTCAAGCTGTAATAAAAGGTTATGCCGAACTTTATTCTTAATATAAATTCAAAAGATGATGATTTGCTGGAAAAAGACCCGCAGATTCAATGTTGTCTTCTTAATACGGAGATGGAGGAAAATATTTGCTTGAAAATTGCCGAACAGCTCAAAAAAAGTTCTCGTATCTTGCTTTTAACCGGAAAAAATGCACTTGTTTGGTATAAAAAATTGTCGGCAGACGGTGTTTTGGCGGATTTGAGTTCGTCTTCGGATATAAAAAAAGATATTTTAACGCTTAAAACTAAATTACAATCCGGTGTGCTGGGGATAATTTGCCGCAATCGCCGCCACGAAGCAATGATTGCAAGCGAAAACAATATTGATTTTATCGCTTTCAGAGTTTGGTATGACGGATGCGCCAAAACCCTGGAGCTGACACAGTGGTACAATGAGTTGTTTTTACTTCAAATGGCACTTATCCCAAGTGATGAAAAGGTTGATTTTGCGGTCTTTCCGAGTGATATTTTAATTTTAACCCCTGAACAATATAAGATTTTTGTTGCGAAAAAATAAAGTTTAGGGTAATTATGCAAAAAAAGTATGAAAATATGACAATTTAAGGAGTATAAAAATGAAGCAACAAGCAGTAGCCATCCGCGTCGGTTGGGTGATCGAATATAAAGGCAAACCGTGGACGGTTGTAAAAGCGGTACACATTAAGCCCGGTAAGGGCGGAGCCTTTATGCAGGTTGAAATGAAATCGGTTGAGGAAGGCACCAAAACCAATGAACGTTTCCGCTCGGAGGATACGGTTGAAAAGCTGATGGTTGAAGAAAAAGACTGCCAATTCCTGTATGAGGATTCGCTGGGACTTACCTTTATGGATTCGGAGACTTTTGAACAATTTACCATGCCTGCCGATATGTTGGGCGATTCGCGCCCGTTTATGGTTGAGGGAATGACGGTTTATATCAATTTCATCGACGGCAAACCGGTTGCGGTTGAACTCCCCCAACAGACTGTTTGCACCGTTGTTGAAACCGAACCGGTCGTAAAAGGTCAAACAGCTGCCTCTTCTTATAAGCCGGCAATTCTTGATAACGGTGTGCGCGTAATGGTTCCTCCGTTTATCAGCCAAGGCGAAAAAATCGTTGTCAATACTTCCGAAGCAACCTATGTTGAAAGAGCAAAATAATGTCATATCTTTCGCCTTTACTTACAATGATGGTGAGTGTGGTCAAACGAGCCACCTCTAACCTTGACCGTGATTTCAGCGAGCTTGAGCGTTTGCAGTCATCGGTGCGCCCCTATCAGAATTTTGTTGCCAATTCCTATAATAAAGTAGCGCAAAATCTGCGGGTCGAGCTGGGGCGCGTAAAACCCGATGCTCAATTTATCGAAAAAAACGTTGAAGAAGTCCCCGCCGAGGGATCTTGCTTTTTGGTTAATCCGATTGACGGATTGAGCAATTTTTCGCGCGGTATTCCGATGTTTGCAACCACGGTTGCATACTGCGAAAGCGGCGATGTGCGTGCGGTGGTGATTTATAACCGCGGCAGCGATGAACTGTTTTTTGCCGAAAAAGGTAACGGAGCCTTCAAAGAGGGATTCCGTAATTATGAAAGATTGCGCGTTTCCGCTAATAAAGACGAGTCGCAAGCTCTCCTGATGGTGCAAAACGGCTATGAAGTCGGTTCGGAAGAATATAACGCCGTTCAGCATAAGATTGCCAAGTTTTCTTCGCAAATCCGCAATTTCGGAGCGGTTTCCATCGGTATGGCTTACACTGCCGCGGGAAAAGCCGATATGGCTTTGTGTTTCGGCGGTTCCAAAAACAGCGTGGTTGCAGGACTCTTGTTGGTTAAAGAAGCCGGAGGCTATCTCTATGATTTGAGTATGAAAAAGATTGCCCCTGCCAAAGCCGATAAAATCTTAAACTCACCCAATTTGGTCGCCGCTAACACCGGTTTGGAAAATTTGGTTAAAAAATTTAAGTAAGGAGTTGAAATGAAGCGTCGTGTTATTTCATTGACTATTGCCGCTCTTCTGCTTGCAAAGGAAGCGGTCGCGGACTATGAAATAAATTTGTCGGTTATTGATGCTTTAGGCGGGGAAAGCACTTCATCTGAACCGCCGATTCCATCATTAAAACCGCAGTCGCCGCATAAAACGACCGCACAGAAGAAAACCGTGCAAAAAACTTTGCCTTCAAAAGCAAATGAGCTCAAAGACAAAACCCATCACAAAAACAGCCGTGCGGAAAGTTTAGTTCCGGAGTCTTTATTTGAAACGCTTGAAAATAAAGAAGAAACTGCGCCGAAAACGTCTGAAATCAAGGAAGAAAAAATAATCTCTGCCGAACAGCCGATTGATAAAACTTCTTTGCAACCGGAAGAAAAAGCCGTCGAAGCTGTCGCTCAAACTAAAGAGCCGATTGAAGAAGCTACGGTAACAGAGCCCAAAAAAATTCCGGAGGAACCGGAAATCCTTTTAGAGCAGACAAAGCCTGTTGAGCTGCCTCAAAAGGTCGTTGAGGATGAACTTGATGATGTGCTTAAATTTTCCGAAAAAGGGGATACTTTGAGCGAAACCAATATCCGCCAGCTTAATAATTTTGCCGATAAGATCAAAAGTATTCAAAAACCGTTTAAGATTTTGATTGAAGCTTATAATTATGATGACGGCGAAAACAGTTTTGCCCGCAAGCGTTTAAGTCTTAACCGTGCGGTTACGATACGTTCGTATTTGATGGAAAAAGGCTATAAAAGCTTCAATATTAAAATTATTAACACCGAAAATTTTGACTTGCGCAACAGCGTGGCGATAAGTTATTAAAAAAAATATAAAAAAAAGCTTGAAATAATTTTTTGTGTAATGTATAAGAGCAACAATTATAAAATTTAGGAGTATGAAAATGAAAAAAGGTATTCATCCGGATTACCACGAGATTAGTTATGTTATGACTGATGGTAGCGTATTTTCTACCAAATCTACATGGGGAAAAGCCGGAGACAAAATGAATTTGGAAATTGACCCGAAATCCCATCCGGCATGGACCGGCGTTCATCGTTTGGTTGATACCGGCGGACAGCTTTCCAAGTTCAAGAATAAGTTTGGTGCTTTTGGTATTAAAACCTCAAACTAAAATTAAAACGTTTAATAAGTGTAAGCCTGCGTTCATATTTTGAACGTAGGTTTTTACCGACAACTGCACAGAAAGGATAACAAAATGAGCGCACCTTTAATGCCCAAAGCAACTGCCGTATGGCTGGTTGATAACACGACTCTTACTTTCCGCCAAATCGGCAAATTCTGCGAACTGCATGAATTGGAAGTACAGGCAATTGCCGACGGTGCCGTCGGTGCCAATATTGTGGGAATCAGCCCGATTGCCACCGGACAGTTGACAATGGAAGAAATTAAACGTTGTCAGGCAGATAAGAATGCTGAATTGGTCGGCAGTGAGCTGGAGGGCAATGTTAAAGGCTTAAACCGCAAAAATAAACGCGTTTTGTCTCCCTCGCAGCGCAGCGATAAACCGGCGGCAATTTTGTGGATTATCCACAACTGTCCGGAAATTTCCGATGCTCAAATTTGCAAGCTTGTCGGCACAACTAAAAACACCATTGATTCTTTGCGTAACGGAACTCATCGTGATATGGATGAATTGGAACCGAAAAATCCCGTTGCCGTTGGATTGTGCAAAGAAAAGGATTTAGAGGAGGCGATAGCCGTTTCCAAGCGTCAGGCAGAATTGAAATTGGCAAAAGAAAACGCCCCGAAAAAGGCAAAAAAGACGGAGAAGGCAACTGCCAAGAAAACGACAGCCAAAGCCGCAGTAAAGAAAACGGTTGCCAAAAAGACCTCAGCTAAAAAAGCAACTGCCAAAAAGACTGCGACCAAAAAGTCCGTTGCCAAGAAAGCAACCGCAGAAAAAAAGACAACCAAAAAAGTAACTGTTAAAAAAGCGGATTCAAAGAAAACGACTGCTAAAAAGACAGTAACCAAGAAAGCTGCGGCTAAAAAAACAACCAAAAAGGCTACTGCTAAAAAGACACCAGCCGAATAATTACTGATGTTTTATCAAACAGGCGGGGTATCTAAACTCCCGCCTGTTTTTTACCCCAAATTTTCCATCAACTGGCTGTATAAGAGATAGTGATGGTTTTCGTGTGTTTACCGGGCTTGTAATAGGTAAGATTCATTGCTATACAATGTTGTGGATAAACCTTAAAAGTGTTTCCCGCTGAGTGAATAATTTGTAAATCACATTCATTACGACGATCATCATCACCGCTTAATATTCCGAAAAGTGCGCCATTATTCAAACCGTCAAATCCCAAACCACCGCAAGAAGATGACGGCGTATTGCAAGCAGAAGGATTAGCTATGTTTGCGGTAAAAGAGCCTAATGTGGTTCCGCTTACCGAGATTATAGAATCTACTTTACTTGTAACGCTTCCCGAAGAATCCATATAAAATTCCTGGTTATAACAGCTAAAGCATGCACCAGCATCTATGGTAATGGTACCAATATCTAAATCTTGAGTAACGCTCAAACTGGCATCGTGGGCGATTGTGGCGGTAACGGTCATTGTTGCCGAGTTGCCCGCGTATGCGCAGTATGAACCTATGGAAACTGCGGCAACGCCAAGTAATAAAATATAATTTTTCATCATCTAAACTTCCTTATCTATTGTTAACAAAGAAAAACCACCCCGACGAACAGACGAGGTGGTTGGAAGTTGAAGACTGTTATGTGCAACAGTGTTGGGTATTCTTTATATTCCCCAACCTTCCAACCATAAAAGGCTGAAAGCATTTTACATCTTTTTGCAGATGGCACATAAGAGGTCTTCACACCTCAAAGTGACTTTTCATTCACTTCAAAACCACCCTAGCATAAAAAAACTTTTATGTAAAGCAAAATTTTGCACTTTTTGCTTTCCCTTTTTTGCCTCCCTCCCGCCGTCATGCCTCGAAAGCAACCGTATGGTTGCTTTCGTCAAGGCATCTTCAGAAATTTACGCACAATTTCCATTACGTCAATTGCCGGACTTGATCCGGCAATCCAGGTCTATAAATAAGCAAATTGTTTTACCTGGACGCCGCATCAAGTTCGGCTTTGACACTGGAAAAGTAAGTCTAAACGCCAGTTTTTGTCGTCCATTCTCCCCCCCCCCTTATGTCTATCCTGCCCCAATTGTCGTCCTAAACTCCCACTTTGTCGTCCCGAACACACCCAATTGTCGTCCTGAACTTGTTTCAGGACCTCTAAAAAATAGATTCCGAAACAAGTTCAGCAAGACAAGCGGGGTGACGGTCAAAAGATCCCATGATCTTGCTCGTTTCTCGCTCGGAGGGGACGAGAGGGAATGGTCGGGAGACCCCATGACTATTACTAACCTAATCGAGGAGTGACGAGGAGGGTAAACCTCAAAAAAAGATGCCGTGTCAAGCACGGCATTGACAAGGGAGAGTAAGACTATACACCATTTTTGTCATCCTGAACTCGTTTCATGATCTCTAACCTAGATGCTGAAACAAGTTCAGCAAGACAAGCGGGGTGCTGTCCCTCCCGATGTCATCAATGCCGGGCTTGACCGGATTATCCATTTCCCTCACTGACGTCATCAATGCCGGACTTGATCCAGCAATCCAGGTCTATAAATAAGCAAATTGTTTCACCTAGACGCCGCATCAAGTGCGGCGTGACATGGGAGGGGAGGAATGCCGAATATATGGGCGCGTGACATAGGAGGGGAAGGACACCGAATAGATGGGTGTGTGACATAGAGGGAAAGAACGCCAAATAGATGGGTGACGGGGAGGAAATCTCTCAAAAAATAGATTCCGAAACAAGTTCGGCTTTGAGATTGGGAGTGGTTGCTTCGTGCGAGGGGCGAGAGCGGAGGCAAAGAGCGATGGTTACAAAAAGCAATAGCGGCAGTACTTTTATTTTCGGCAATAGATATCCACCAGTAAACTGGTGGTACTATTGACGCACAAACCTTGCGGTTTGACCGCACTTTCAGTGCGCAACGGCGTTATTCTAACGCCTTAACATTCATCCCCGTATAAATACGGGGTTTTCTGCAAGGCAACTAATAAAAAACTCGAAACAGTGTTATACTGTTTCGAGCAGAAGAGAAAGAGAAAATCAATGGACAATTTCCAACACACGGTCGGGGTTTTTATGCACATCGAGTTGTTCGGTGTATATTGCCATTGTTTTCTCGGCATCATCATTTACGGGGATGAACTCTGTGCCTACTTTTTTTACTTCCGTCTGATTCAAGTCAAAAGGCTCTCCTCCGGGGTGAATTACTTCATCAAGCAGGATTTTGCAGTTGCGATGACGAAAACCGAAACTCAAAGGCACGGTAATAATCAACGAATCGTCGCCCTCCTTGAATACAGCCCACTCTATGGTTCGCAGGATTATTCCGTTATCAACCTGAATATAGCTGCGAAGCAATTCGGCGCGGTAGGCTTGTTTGTTTTCATCTTCGATTGACCAAGCGGCAGTCCATGCTACGGCATTGGCAGATTTGTTGTGTAAATACATATAATAGTTATTAAAATTATAAAACATTGCCCCTCATTATCTCATAAAATGTTGCAATTGTCAAGTATCAGCGTATAAATCTAAACCCTCTCTTGAAAAAGTTTATAAAACGCGCTAAAATCCCCTTTGATTAACGGGGAGAAAATATAATGCCGGATAAAATCAGAGCTGCACGCAACCGAACTTTGAGCCTCAACGAAGACGAAAAAATCCGTCTTCTTCCGCGGCTTGTTCAAGCCTCACAGCTTGCAAACCTCACAAATTTTGACAATAAAACCATAAATGGCGATTTATTGCAAGTTCTGCCTTTTATTCCCGATAATTTTGCCGATTTAATCATTGTCGATCCACCCTATAATTTGAGCAAGAATTTTCACGGTACCAAATTTAATTCAATGCCGGAAGATGATTACGAGGATTTTTTAACCTCGTGGTTTGAGCTTCTTTGCCAAAAATTAAAACCCGCCGGAAGCCTCTATATGTGCGGCGATTGGAAATGCACATCCGCTCTTCAGCGTGTGATTGCGCGCCGTTTAACCGTTATCAATCGCATAACATGGCAGCGCGACAAAGGAAGAGGTGCAAAAAATAACTGGAAAAACAATATGGAAGATATTTGGTTTGCGGTTAAAAATCCTCGCGATTACTATTTTAACGCCGCCGCCGTTATGCAAAAAAGGCGGGTTTTGGCTCCGTATAAAATAAACGGACACCCCAAAGATTGGGAAGAAACCGCGAACGGCAATTTCCGCTTGACATATCCGGCAAATTTCTGGGACGACATCAGTATTCCGTTCTGGTCAATGCCGGAAAATACCGATCATCCGACACAAAAGCCGGAAAAACTTTATGCCAAGCTCATTTTGGCATCATCACGCCCCGGGGATATGGTTTTTGATCCTTTTTTAGGCAGCGGCACCGCAAGCGTGGTGGCCAAAAAACTCAACCGCCGTTACTGCGGAGTTGAAATCAATAAAGAATATTGCCTTTGGGCGGAAAAAAGATTGGAAAACGCGGTTGATTGCAATTCCATTCAAGGCTATGCCCAAGGTGTTTTTTGGGAAAGAAATTCCACACTGACCACAAAATCATAATTGCGGAATTTTGGATAAAACCGCCTCGCGGCGTTTTTCATCGGTTGAGGGCAGGGCGGCAAAATCTTGCATAATCTTGATAATTTCGCCTTTGTGTTTGTGGGAGTTCTGTGCGATTTTGCCCAAATAATACAGGGCGGCTTCAAAAATTTGCTCTTGTTCACTACTCAACTGTTCGGCGATTTTTTTATATGCCGGAGAAGCGATTTTAAGTGATTCGCGATTGCGTTTGTCGGAGGCTTGTTTTTGAATCTTGCGCGCCGATGATTCGTTGATGGATAAATAGCCGGAACGGAAAATTTTTTTGGTTTTGGCAATGAACCTTCCCAAACGCAAGGATAATTTCACCATTTTTTATACCTCCTTTTAGGTTAATATAATATTTCGGTAAAAAAAATCTTTACAAAATGATTCTTTTTTGTTATCATTGAGAGCGAAACGGAGGATTTTCGTTTCGGGGTTTGACGACCTCGCAAGAAGCGTTAGAAAAAACGTAAAGACTTTCAGCCGTATGTTATGGTTGGAAGGTGTGGAAATAAGGGAGACCAAATACCACACACTGTTCTTCTTGGCAGTCGTCAACTTCCAACCACCTCGCGGGTGAGTGCCCAAAAGGTGGTTTCTTTTTTTAAGATAAGAAACCATAAAAGGAAGTTTAGATGACAAACAAAACTTTTTTAATTTTTTTATTGGCAGGCGTATCTTATACTGCCTATAACGCCGCAGCCGTTTCCGAAAATTTTGCAATCTCCACCACCATTGACCACGAAATAACTTTGGGCAGTTTCAGAGCCGCAAGCACCGATGCTGAATTGGATGTGTTTTATGACTTAAATATGGGAACTATAGTTATCAATCCGGCGGCAACGGAATTGACCGGCTGGATGTATGATAGAGGTGGTGCTTTTGACCTTGTGCTGGGAGATGCCGTAGTGTCAGCAGATAATCTGTATGAAGGCGGTTTTGATGCCAATATACCAAATCCAGAGGCTTGTGATAGAGACTCTTCTTGTGGAGGATTGAGTATTACCGGAAATGACGGCAGTAGCATTTATAACATATTCGGCGGTAATGATAGGAGCAATGTTTGCGATTTTAGGATACGCTATTTTTCAGGTACTACATTTGCCGTCACGACTCTTTGCACCATATTTCCGGGAGGAGCTTCCAAAATAACGGCAGGACCGCACGAAGGCAGGCTGACTATTTCCTACAATCCGGAATAGAATTTTCGGGGAGGTGATCCCCGAAAATTAAGCTATTTTTATCTGCATTTGCTTTTTGAGGAAATTAAAAGCGCGGTTAGCTGTTTCCATAATGTGCCGTTGCAAGGGATTGAGCTTGGCAATATCCTGCGGCATGGCGGCAAATTTGTCCTCCATCAGTTTTTCCACAACCGGAAACCGTGACCAGTCTTTTTGTTTTTCTGCCGCCTGCCATATATCTTTGTAGAGCAGGCTCAAAAACTCCTGATTGCGGCAATCGGAAAATTTTTCCCGATTAAGGGCGGAAATGTCAATATCGGTTTGATATACCGAGTTAAATTCAGCTAAAATATTTTCCAACAACTCAATCTTTTTGCGGTATTCCAAAGGATGCCCCTCTAAATACTCTTTTAGGTTGGCAATGCTTTGCAGACGGTGGCAGAATTGATCGCAATATAAAAGTTCCTGTTTGGTAAAATCAGGCGGCAATTTTAAGTTTAAGAGCAGAATTTTGATTTTTTCACCGTAGTCTGCAAAAGTTTTTCGGTTTAAATCAGAAGCTTCTTTGTCATTATCAAAAACATCAATAACCAACCCGTCAAGCAATTCCAATTTCTTTTTATCATTAAGAGCGGCAATTTTTTTTAAGTCAAGAACGGATAATTGCCGAAGGCTTGCCTCCCTTCGTTTCAAATCATCGTTTTTGCGCTTAAAATTGAGTTCGCGTGAGATTTTGCTCCACTCTTCAAATGACGGGTAAGTTAAACTTTTTAGGATAAGGCGCAGTTTTCCCTGATTGTTGGCGTTTTTGGGCTGGATAATGGCGTACTTACGCCCCTTATAAGCCCCGAGCATAAGATTGCAGTTCTGTCGAATCCAGCGGTATTCCGATACATTCAGCTTCATGTCGATTTCCCGTTATAATTACAACATCGTAACATTATTGTAACACATTTTAAAGCGTTTTCCAAGAGGAAAATAGTTATAAAACCGATAAAAAATGATAATATTTGAAAATAGACTTGCCAAATATATAAAATAATCCTATATTCGCAATTGATTTAAGGAGTATTGAAATGTCGGGAAGCATTGATTTTCATGATTTAGACTATATTGCCCAGCACCGTGATTTTTTGAAGAAAAGCACTTGGGAAGAGGCTTCGGAAATGTTTTGCAAAATTCAGCCCGAGCCTTTGCAGTTAGAGCGTTTTAAGGATAAGCAAAACAAGCTTGTGGAAGAGTTAAAGCCGCTGCTTGATGAGGCTGATGCAAGGGATAAAAAAATATCCGAGATTAAAGCGTTGCAAGAGGGCGAATATCAAACATTATCAGAGATTGCCGAATTTAAATCCTCACTTCTTTCTCTTCTGCCCGAAAAATTTTTGGATGAAGGGCGGCACTTCTTAAATAACTTTATCACCCGTCATGATGATAACAATTATTTTCCCGGCGAGGGACCGGAATATAATGATTTTAAGGCCAAAGCCCAAAAAGTTTTATATGCCGGAAAACTCAACCGCTTTAAAGAGGCTTTTTTGCAGAAAAGCAAGGAATTCAAGGCTTTTTGCCCGCGCTTTGATGTCTGTGCCGATAAAAAAACGGTTGAGGAGGATATTTTATCCTTTTACGGTCTTGCAGAATTGCAAAAACAGCGCGATGATTTGGGGCAAAAAATCAATGAAGTTGAGCAAAAACAAAGAGAGTTAGCCCTGCTTGCCGGCAATGAACGTATGGCACTTTCCAAAAAATTGGAACATCTTAAAAGCTATTACGACAGAAAACTCTACACTCCGCAAGACTATTCTTCGGTTGCCTTTTCTCCTGATAAAGAGGAAGAGTTGGCAGGTTTTGAACGGGCAAGCATGACATGGCAAGGACTGATAAGAGAAAGCAAAATGAGAGGTATTCGCTTCGGAGAGGTTTCTTCCATACTTAAAGATGATTTGCCGATTGCCGCAATTTTTGATAAAGAACTTAACCGTATTTTGTGCAACAAAAACTTTTGCATAAGCGAACAGATTCTGGAAGTGGCGCAAATTTTGCTTGAGAAAAAACAACAGCCTTTGGGCGGAGATTATAATATAAAATCACGCTATCAATTTGAACTTTGCCGCGTTGCCGAGCAGGGGACCAAATTGGTGGTTATGGCGGATGAATTTTCCTCATTTCTTCCGTCGATAAAAAGTCGGGTGATTATGATGTATCCCGATGAAATGTCCGCTTATTACAGTTTAGGAACTGCCGAAAAACGTTATGTGAATACTTTTATAAAATTACTGTCATCTTCTAAACTGCGGAAAAGAGTTGCGGATTCGGTATATGAAATGTTGCAGGAAAGTCAAAAGGTTGTTATTGATAAAAAAGATAAATTATCGCTGCGGGCTTTAAGCTTGGGCGAGATTATAAGTCCTTTTGTAAGCCGCGGCGCGCCGCTTATCAGCGAGCATCCGGAAATGAAAATCATATTTTCAAAAATTCCCGCGGCGGATAAACAAAAATTGCAGTCTCTTGCCAATAATGATGAGGATTACAGCCTCGCCGATATGGATGATATGTGATAACAACAATCAAGGTTACTTATGCTGAAAAAACTTAAAGAAAAGATTTTATCACTTAATTTTATAGTGAACTACAAAAAAATACTGCCCTATGTCAAACCTTATTGGGTGAGGGCGTTGGCGGCTGTATTGATAACAATCCCCATCGGCTCGATGGATGCGGTTATTGCGTGGTCATTAAAACCCTATATGGATGTGGTTATGGTTGAAAAATCAACTTCCGCCACCAACTATATTCCGATTTTAATTATTGTTTTCAGCTGTCTGCAAAGTTCGCTCAACTATGCCGCAACCTATCTCAATACTTGGGTGGGGCGTAAAATTGCCAACGATGTTAAAATAGATTTGTTTGATAAAATGATGTTAAACGAAGCAAGCTATTTTGACACGACCACTTCGGGCAATATCATTTTCCGCTATAACAGCGATGTTGATCTTGCCTGCAACGGTCTTTTATCAAACTTAAAATTGTTTACGACAAGGGTTTTTTCTTCGCTTTCTTTGATATGTGTTTTGTTTTATAACTCTTGGCAGCTTGCCTTGATTGCGGTAGTGATTCTGTTCGGTGCGCTCTATCCTTTAACCACCGTCCGCCGCCGTATAAAATCGGTTATGGATAAAACCATATTTTCCGGTGCCGCGGTTATGAGTCATTACAACGAAACCTACAACGGAAATCGTATAATTACTTCCTATAATTTGTACGAATACCAATTATCGCGCTTTAAAAATACCTTAAAATCAGTCTTTAAGCTGGGAATTAAAATGATTCAAAGAACCGGTATGATGTCGCCTTTGATGCACTTTATTGTATCATTGGGCATTGCGTTGGTTATTTGGACGGGAAGCTATTTGATTGTTCACAAAGAAATTACCGCCGGAAACTTTGTTTCTTTTATTACCGCGTTGATTATGCTTTATAATCCGATTAAATCCATCGGCAACAATTACAATAATGTGCAGATGGCGTTTATGGCGATGGAGCGGGTATTCTCATTGATGGAGCGGACACCGCTTATCAGAAATTGCCCCTCTCCTTTGAAATTAGAAAAAGTCAAAGACTGCATTGAATATAAAAACGTCTGCTTTTCTTATATCAAAAACAAACCGGTTCTGAAAAATGTCAATCTTTCAATCAAGGTCGGGCAGACAATAGCTTTTGTCGGTAACTCGGGCGGCGGCAAAACCACACTGGTTAACCTCTTGCCGCGTTTTTACGATGTAGCATCAGGCGAAATCTCTATTGACGGCGTTGACATCCGCAAATATGAACTTAATTCTCTTCGTGACAATATCGCGATTGTTTTTCAGGATAACTTTTTGTTTGCCGGAACGATTCGTGAAAATATTCTCTTGGGCAATGAAAATGCCAGCGATGAAGAAATTGCTCATGCCGTTAAATATGCCTGTTTGGAAGAGTTTGTGGCAAGTCTTGATAAAGGGCTTGATACCGAAATCGGTGAACGCGGAGTTCTTCTCTCCGGCGGACAGAAGCAACGTATTGCCATTGCTCGAGCGTTTATTAAAAACGCACCGATAGTCATTCTTGACGAGGCAACCTCGGCACTGGATAACAAATCGGAAGCCGTTGTTCAGCAGGCTATAGATAATTTGATGAAAGACCGCACGGTGTTTATTATCGCGCATCGCTTATCCACGGTTCGCAACGCCGACAGGATTGTGGTTGTCAATTACGGAGAAATTGCCGAAAGCGGCACCCATGAAGAACTTTTAAATAAAGAAAACGGTGTTTATGCGTCGCTGTATAAAAGCCAGCTCAAATAGGAGAGATTTATGAAACAAGAACTTTTGGCACCGGCAGGGGATATTGAGGCCGGATATGCGGCTTTATATTACGGAGCCGATGCCGTTTATTTGGGGTTAAAACGCTTTTCGGCGCGTGCCGGAGCCGTTAATTTCAGCGAAGGGGAATTAGACGAGTTTACGGCTTACGCTCACAGCCTTAAACGCAAAGTTTATGTAACAATCAATACTCTTATTCAGGAATGCGAATTAAAAGAGTTAATGCAAACCTTGGATATATGTTCAAACTGCAAGGTTGACGGGATTATTTTGCAGGATTTAGGCGTTGCCGGAATTATTTGTAAGTACTATCCGGAATTGGAACTCCATGCCAGTACGCAAATGGCGGTTCATAACCGCGCGGGAGCATTGGCATTGCAGAAACTGGGCTTTAAGCGTGTGGTTTTGGCGCGAGAACTCTCTCTTGCGGAAATTAAAGATATTGCCTCAATCTCGGGTCTTGAAACCGAGGCGTTTATTCATGGAGCATTGTGTTATTCATATAGCGGATTGTGTTTGTTTTCTTCTCTTGATGAGGGCCGAAGTGCCAACCGTGGCAAATGTATGTATCCCTGCCGGCAGGAGTTTAAGGCAGGAGAAGAGCAAAAACACTGGTTTTCTATGAAAGATATGGCGTTATCTGCGGATGTTTTGAAACTGCCGGTAACATCTCTTAAAATTGAGGGGCGCAAAAAAAATGCTCTTTATGTCGCGGCGGTAACCGATTATTACCGCAATATTTTAGACGGACACGGGAGTATAGTTAAAAAGGAAGAAAACATCAAACAGATTTTTTCGCGCCCGTGGTGCAAATTTATGTTGCACGGCAAAGATAAATCAGTGGTTGATCGTGATTTTGTCGGGCATCGCGGACTTTTTATCGGCAAGGTTGAAGAAATATTTCCAAGCACTATAAGTTTTAAGACTTCGCATAAAATTGCCCGCCATGACGGATTGCAGATTGAAACAAAAAAACAGGAAAAACCTTTTGGCTTCGCAATTAAGGAATTGAGAATAAATAAAAAATCTGTCTTTGAGGCAGAGGCGGGAGAACGTGTTTTTATATCACTCCCGCCGAATGCGGCAGGGATTGTCAAAGGCGATAAAATTTATTTGGCATCATCAAGCGAGGTCAAGGGGAGTTATGACTATGTTAAACCCAAAACAGGAGAGTATAAAAACCGCTTCCCGATAAATGTTGAGCTTACGGTAACACCGCTTTTGATTACAGCCAAAGCTTTGCAGACAGAAGTGTCAATAAAAGGAGAGTTTCCAAAAGCAGAAGAGGAATCAAAAACTTTTTTATCTGCGCAAAAAGCGTTTGCCAAAACCGGAGATACGGAATTTGTCTTGGAAAAATTGCAGTTTGATAATCCGCAAGGTCTGTTTGTGCCGATTTCAATGTTAAATGAATTGCGAAGAATGCTTTATGCTAAATTGAGAGTTTCAAAAAAACAAATCTCGCTTCCTCTTTCTCTGCCATTGAGAGATAAAACTTCTCCCAAATGGATTGTCCGCAGTGATAACCTTGCCAATCTCGCATTGATTGATGTTAACGAAATTAACGAAGTTGAGGTTGTAATTTCTCCGGAATTTGAGGCGGAAAAATTACAAACACTGCCCAAGGCTAAAGTGCGGATAGTTTTGCCGGCACTCGCCCGCAATTATAAATCATACGCGCGGATAATTGAAAAACTGATTGCTGCCGGCTATAAGAAATGGTGTATAGGCAACTTCTGGGCGCGTGAAATGTTGCCGCAGACAGGTATAGATTTGAGCTTTGATATGAGTATATACACCCTCAATACACAATCAATTTTATTTGCACAAAAAGCTGGTTCCTCAAGGGTTTGCCTTTCGGTTGAGGATACTTTGGAAAATTGGCAGAGTTTGGGAGAGTATTCGCCGTTACCTTTGGTTTTGCCGATATATCAAGATGTTTTGCTTTTTTCAAGTGCGGTTTGCATAAGAAACAATCCCTGTTCGCAATGCCCGCGCGGTAAAAAAATTATCAATCTGCAAAAAGGAGAGGAAAAATATATTGCCATATCGGAAAATTGCCAAACCTTTGTGATAAGTCAAAGAGCTTTTTGCGCTGCTCAAGAGGCGATGGCGGTGAATGCCGATTTTTATCGTGTGGATTTCTGCTATCGTGAATATGATGCTAAAACGGCGGCAAAAATTTGGCAAGCCGTGCGAAGTTTTACGGATATTCCCCATTGCCGTAAGGGAAATCTGAAAAATCGCAATTTTTAGACCATAGGGTAAAAAATCGCAACCGGAAACAAAACTGCAAAACACGGGCGGAGAGTTTGTTTAGCTCCCCGCCTGAAGTTTTTTTATAAGACATATTTTATGGTAATCGAGCCGGAATAATCTCCTGATGTCGGAACAACTCCTGGACCATAGTTCCAAAAATCATACATAAAACTAAAAGTATTGCCGGAAATATATTCTACCGATGGTTCATAAATAATTGTATTTCCAAAATACAACTCTGTATCTGCCTCAAAACAGGGGTGATGATCTGCAGTTCTACTATCAGCAAAATTAGAAACTTTGCACGAATCGGGAACATTGGCGGTAAAAGTACCAGCGGAAAATCCGGTTAAAGATATAATGCCGCCGTTTTTACCAAGAATCGAGCCATTAGACGAAATATATATCTGCGCTTCCTCTATATTAGACGGGTCGATAGTTAGTGTTCCCATATTAAGAGGCGATGTTGCAACCAAACTAACATCATGAACGATCGTTGCGGTAACGGTCATTGTTGCCGAGTTGCCCGCGTATGCAGCGTAACTGCCTAATGCGACACCGGCAATACCGAGCATTAAAATATAATTTTTTATCATCTAAACTTCCTTATCTATTGTTAACAAAGAAAACCACCTGTTAGCTCTTTAGAGCCGCGAGGTGGTTGGAAGTTACGAACTGTCGAAAGAAACAGTGTAGAGTATTTGGTTAAACCTTATTTCCCTACCTTCCAACCATAGTACGGTTGAAAGCAATTTTTTGTCTTGTTATGACATCTTTCGAGAGGTTCGTACACCTCAAAGTGACTTTTCATTCACTTCAAAATTAACCTAGCATAAAAAATTGCGATTGTAAAGCAAAATTTGCACTTTTTGCTTTCCCCTTTTTTACCTCCCTCCCGCCGTCATGCCTCGAAAGCAACCGCATGGTTGCTTTCGTCAAGGCATCCCCTGAAACTTATACACATTGTCCCTTATAATCAAAAGACCCTTTGAATTTTTTGCCTCTTTTTTTCCGTCATTCCTTCTTATGTCTATCCCCAATTGTCGTCCTGAACTCCCTCAATTGTCGTCCTGAACTTGTTTCAGGACCTCAAGAAAATAGATA
>JAFUYI010000039.1 GCA_017470585.1 Alphaproteobacteria bacterium
CTCTTCGTTATAGTAGTTTCCTATCCAGTACATATATACCGCCTTGTATCTTTAATCTTGCTTTAAGTCTTTATGTCATTATTCTTGCTTTGTAAACTATAAAATTTCCTTTTTACGCTGTTTTTTCTCCTCTTTATCATTTTTTTTGCTTTACAATCGCAAATTTTTATGCTAGGGTTAATTTGAAGTGAATGAAAAGTCACTTTGAGGTCTCATAGCCTCTCACAAATTGTCCGCAAAGACATGAAACTACTTCTAACCATATTATGGTTGGAAGGCAGGGAAATAAGGTTTAACCAAATACTCTGCACTGTTATTTGTGACAGTTATGAGCTTCCAACCACCTCGTCTGCTTGTCGGGGTGGTTTCTTTATTAACAATAGATAAGGAAGTTTGAATATGAATAAATATATTTTAATGCTCGGCGTTGCCGCGGTGTCCATAGGCTCATATTGCGCCTATGCAGACAACTCCGCCACAATGACCGTTACGGCAACAATAGCCCATGATGTGAGTTTGAATGTTACCCAAGATTTGGATTTTGGCACAATTACCATCAACCCGGCTGATGATGAAAATACAGGGTGGACATATAACGATTCGGGAGAAATAAGTTACATAACTCAAGGTTTTATTGTTTCGGCAGACGATGCTACAGTCGGCACTTTCACGGCTAATATTCCCAATCCGTCAGCTTGCAGTAGCGCAAGCGGTTCTTGCGGAGGGCTGCGTGTTATCGGAAATTCTGATAACTCTATTTGCAATCTCTTCGGCGGAAGTGATTGTATGGAAAATATTTGCAGTTTTGTTATCAAATATACAGGTTCCAACAGTCTTTTTAAGGTGTATCCCAGCCGTTGCGATGCACAGGCAATTTACTTTACCGCTGGTTCGCGAGAACGCACGCTCACCATCTCCTACACTGCGTCATAAATGTTAAAAAGGAGAGGTTTTTTCCTCTCCTTTTTATATCATAATGAGCCTATCAGAGATTGCTTACCCGTTTTAGGGCTAACTCAACTTTAGCTTTATTTTCCAAGGCTTCCGCTTGACGACGGCGTTCCTCGGTAACTACAGCCGCAGGAGCTTTGTCAACAAACGCCGGATTGCTTAATTTTTTGGCATAGCCCTCTAAATTCTTAATCAATCCGTCTAATTCTTTTTGCAGGCGTTCTTTCTCCGCCTTGAAATCAACAACGCCCTTGAGCGGAATAAGAATTGTCATCTCTCTTGATACGGTTTGAACCATATCGGGAGTAGGGGTGTGATTATATTCTTCAATCTTTTCAAGTCTTGCCAAAGAGCAAAGTATCTCACGAAAATCATTGATGTTTGTCAAAGATTCGTCATTGGCACCGAGTAGCAACGCACTTAATTTGGCTCCTGCCGGAATATTCATTTCCGATTTGAGGGAGCGAATCGCTGTTACAAAATCAATTACCCAATCAATTCGCTTTATGTCAGTATTATTGACATCTTCAATTTTCGGCCAAGCAGCCGTGATAATATCGCTGTTGTCATCGTGTGTGTTATTCCATAGCTGTGCGGTAACAAAAGGCATAAAGGGATGCAAAATCAGAAGTATCCTCTCCAATATAAAAGCGAAGGTTGCTTTTGTTTCGTTTTTCAAGGCATCATCGGAACCGTAGAAAATCGGTTTTATCATCTCAATATACCAATCGCAGAAAGTTCCCCAGACAAATTGATAAACGCCGTTTGCCGAATCGGAAAAACGGAAATTGTTCAAGTTTTGGGTTAATTCGTTGGCCGTTTGTCTTACTTTGGCGATAATCCATTTATTTACGGGGTGTTTAACGGAATTTGGATTAAAAACTTTGCTCAAAAAGCAGCCGTTCATCTCACCGAAACGTGCGGAGTTCCATAATTTGGTGGCAAAATTGCGATAACCCTGAATACGCGATTCGGAAATATTGATATCTCTTCCTTGGGTTTCCATCGCCGCCATAAAGAAACGTAAAGCATCGGCACCGTATTTTTCGATAATTTCCATCGGATCAACCGTGTTACCTTTCGATTTGGACATTTTGCGCCCCTGTTCATCGCGAACCAGTCCGTGAATATAGCATTTTCTAAACGGTACGCGTTTCATGGCATACATACTCATCATCATCATTCGGGCAACCCAGAAAAAGATAATATCGAATCCGGTAACCAAAACCGAGGTAGGATAGAATGTATCAAGATATTCGCTTTTATCCGGCCAACCCAAAGTTGAAAAAGCCCAAAGACCGGAAGAAAACCAAGTATCCAATACATCAGATTCTCTCCTTAATTCGACGTGTTTGCCGTAATGCTTATCGGCGGCAGATTGCGCCGTTTCTTCATCTTCTTCACAGAAAATCGTTTCATCAGGTCCATACCAAATCGGCATTTGATGTCCCCACCAAAGCTGTCTTGAAATGCACCACGGCTGGATGTTTCTCATCCATTCAAAATAGGTCTTTTCATAAGACTTCGGCACAAATTCCATATCGCCGTTTTCGACCGCCTTGACGGCTTCAACTGCCAACTTCGGCGCATCTACAAACCATTGGTCTGTCATTAACGGCTCAATAACAACGCCGGAACGATCGCCATACGGAATTACCATCGGATGATCCTCAATCTTATCCATCAATCCCAAAGAATCCAAAGTTTCAATCGTCTTTTTTCTTGCGGTTTGAGTGTCCATGCCCGCAAACGGAGTGTTTTCGTTTAAAGTGGCATCGGGATTTAAGATGTTGATTAACGGCAGATTATGGCGCTTGCCAACCTCAAAATCGTTGAAATCGTGCGCCGGAGTGATTTTTACCGCACCGGTGCCTTTTGTGGGATCGGCGTGTTCATCAGCAATAATCGGAATAGCTTTGTTAATAATCGGAATAATACACTCTTTGCCGATAAGGTGCTTTAATTTTTCGTTATCCTTGGAAACGGCAACTGCAGTATCGCCGAACATGGTTTCGGGGCGGGTGGTGGCAATGTGGATAAACTCTCCTTCCTCTCCCTTAATCGGGTATTTGTAATAATACATCTTGCCGACGGTTTCTTTTTGGATAACTTCCAGATCGGAAACGGCAGTCATAAATTTTGAATCCCAATTAACCAACTTTTTGGCTTTATAAATAAGTCCGTCTTTATACATTTTTACAAAAATCTTACGAACAGCGCGAGATAGTCCATCGTCCATGGTGAATCTGGCCCTCGACCAATCGCAGGAGGCACCCAGTCTGCGCAACTGTTTACAGATTGTGCCGCCGGATTTTTCTTTCCATTGCCAAACGGTTTCAATAAATTTTTCCCTGCCCAAATCGTGACGGGTAATTCCTTGCGATGCCAAATTTCTCTCAACCACCATTTGCGTGGCAATTCCCGCATGATCAGTTCCGGGTTGCCAAAGGACATTCTTGCCCTGCATACGGTTATAGCGAATCAAAATATCCTGCAATGTGTCATCAAGCGCGTGTCCCATGTGCAGAACGCCGGTAACATTCGGGGGCGGAATTACAATTGCAAAAGCATCCTTGTCTTTTCGCATATCCGGCTTGAAAGCCCCTTTTTCTTCCCACGAAGCATAAATTTCTTCTTCGATTTTCTTGGGTTCATAAGTCTTTTCTAACATTATTCTTTCCTGTCTAATATTTACGGATTTCCGCTTTTTACACAGCGGAGCTTAATAAAAACTTCAGACCGACACTAAATTTTAGTTTTTTCCGGCCTTTACCATCACTCGTTCAATTTCTTTGCGAACAATTTGCGGCATTTTTTTTGTTAACCAATCGCTTAAAACCGGAACAACCTCATTGATAACCGCCGATTTTACTAACTCTTGCAAGGTGGTATCAATAGGCTTTTCTCTTTTTTGAAAAACTTGTGCAAACTGCCGAATTATTTCATCGGCAACTTCTTTTTCGTGAAAAAAGGAATTTTCCTCACCGCTTGAGGTTAAAACCTCAGGGGGTATTTTTTTCTTTTCTTCAGAAACAGATTTTTTATACGCTTTTACCTCCGATTCGCCCTCACTCTTAACTTGATAATCAAGCTCTTCATCCATCAAGGCGGAAGCCTTGATATATCGCTCCATATCATATCCGCTTTCTTCGTCCTCGGCGAAGTCCTGAACTCGGCTTAAAAGGTTGCTTTTTACCGTTTGGGGAGGCAAATGCCCATCTCTTTCATCAGATGAATTTTCTTCTGCCTCGTCCTGTTCTTGGCATTTGTCAATAAAAGCTTCCGAGAGGCGCAAAGGCGGTATTTTTACCTCTTCATCAACTTTTTTATCATCATTTATTTCCGTGATAAAAGACGGCATTTTTAATCTCGGCTCCGACAAAAATTCCGTTTCATCGGTGGATTGCGGCAAATCAAGACGCGACAAAGACGACTGCTTTGCAGTATCTGTTAAATCCGCCCAATCGCCCGTTTCCGGGGATTCGCTGTTTTCGCGCAAAATATCACGGATAGAGGCTAAAATCTCATCCATAGATAATTCTTTTACGTCCTGATTTGCCATATTATATTCCTAGTCTGTTGATGTTGAAAGCCACTTTTTAGCGGTTTCTTTATAATGTCTCTTGGGATGGTAAATATCAACGTCTAATTTCAAGTTTTCAGCCGTTAATTTCCCCATTGCCTGCATAACCTGCATTGCCGAAAGGTAGTATTCACGGCGCGCTTTTACAACCTCAACCTGCGAATTAAGCAAAGTTTGGTAGGCATCTAAAACATCTAAAACCGTACGGTTGCCTAAAGCCTCTTCTTTTTTTACACCGTTTAAGGCGATTTTGTTGGCCTCGACACGGTCAACCAAGGCTTTAATCTGTGCGTCATAAGCAACCATCTGTTCCCAACTTCCGGTGATAGCAGAAACTGCAGCTCTTTTTGCGCTCATAACCTGTTCTTGCGCTTGCCATTTAGCGTATTTGTTCTGGCGGATTTTAGCGCGATTTTCTCCGGCATCGTAAAGAGGAATCGTTGCATTTAATCCCAATGAAACATCATCAATTGTACCGGTGGCGTTGCCATAGTGTTTGGGGTTGTTTTTGGTTTTGGAAACACTGCCTGAAGCCGATAATTGCGGAGCCAGTGCTCCATAGCTTGCTTTTACGGCGTATTCGCGCGAATTAAGAGCCTCTTTTGACTGCAAAACCGCAAAATTGTTGTCCATAGTGTAACTTAAAGCCTTATCAAAGGTTGCAGGCAAAAAGGTATGTATGTTATCCGGTTCGCTTAAATTATGCGGTTCCTTACCGATAACCTGTTTATAAACCGCTTTGGAAACCTGTAGGGTTCCTTCGGCACTGATACGGCTTGCAATTGCTTGCGAATAACTTGATTTGGCTTGCGCAACATCAGTACGGGTAAGCTCTCCGACATTAAAACGTTCTGTCGTTTCATCAAGCTGCTTTTTTAACAATCGTTCGTTATTTTTTTGTAAATCTGCAATTGCCTCATCTCTGACCACATTTAGATACGCCTCGGATGCGTTTAAGAAAATAGTCTGTTCATAGTTGGCAAGGTTATATTGTTCGGCGCGAACTGCACTGTCGGCAGACTTGACCGAATTAACGGTTGAAAAACCGGAAAAAAGCGGCTGATTAACGCTTGCCGCCAAGGTATGCGTTGCCGATCCCTCTTCGTTGGGGTTGAGGGTGTTGTTGGTATTGGAATTGGAATACTGTCCCGATAAAGCAATATTGGGGCGGAATCCCGATTTGGCAATAGCCACATTTTCATCAACCGAACGCAGATAAGCACGCTGTGCCTGTAAATCCGGATTAGAGCGATATGCCTCGGCTAGAGCTTCAAACACCGTTTCCGCTCTGGCTGCCGAGCAAGCCATTACTCCCATAGCAATAACGGGGAGCATATACTTTTTCATATATTCACCTCATATAAATAAAACTTTTGCGATGATATTACCTTTTTTTGTAAATTGCAAACAGAAAATTTAAATACCGCCAAAAAAAATAGCTTGAAAATTATTCAATCTATGTTAAATTGAGCGCGAAAAATTATGCCCGTGCGGGGCGTTCCGCACCTATAACAAAAGGATGAATAATATGACAATTCGTGTCGGTATTAACGGATTCGGCCGTATCGGTCGTTTGGTTTTCCGTGCCGCTCAAAAAAGAAATGATATTGAAATCGTCGGAATTAACGATTTGATTGATGTTGAATATATGGCTTATATGCTGCGTTATGATACTATGCATGGTCAATTTGACGGTACCATTGAAGTTAAAGACGGTAAATTGGTTGTAAACGGCAAAGCGATACGCGTTACCGCCGAGAAAAATCCCGCCGATTTGAAATGGGATGAAGTAGGTGCCGAATATGTTGTTGAATCAACAGGTCTTTTCTTGACAAAAGAAAAAGCTCAAGCTCACATTGATGCCGGTGCAAAGTACGTCGTTATGTCGGCTCCTTCAAAAGACGATACTCCGATGTTTGTTTGCGGCGTTAATACCGATTCTTATGTTAAAGGAACAAAATTTGTTTCTAACGCTTCATGCACAACCAACTGCTTGGCTCCGATTGCCAAAGTTTTGCATGATGCATTCGGCATTGAAGACGGTTTGATGACAACCGTTCACTCCACAACAGCTACTCAAAAGACTGTTGACGGTCCGTCAATGAAAGACTGGAGAGGCGGGCGCGCGGCTTCGGGCAATATTATTCCGTCTTCTACCGGTGCCGCCAAGGCCGTAGGTAAAGTTATTCCGGAATTAAACGGCAAATTGACCGGTATGTCTTTCAGAGTTCCGACTTTGGATGTTTCGGTTGTTGACTTGACTGTTAATTTGAAAAAAGCAGCCTCTTATGAGGAAATCTGTGCCGCTATGAAAAAGGCTTCTGAAGGCGAGCTTAAAGGTATTTTAGGCTATACCGAGGATGCCGTTGTTTCTTCCGACTTTTTGGGCGATGCCCGCACATCAATCTTTGATGCCAAAGCCGGTATTCAGTTGACCCCGACTTTCGTTAAAGTTGTAAGTTGGTATGACAATGAATGGGGATATTCCAACAAGGTTTTGGATTTGGTTGCCCATATGGCTAAAGTCAACGGATAGTTGCTTTTGATAAGAGAATCGAACCGGCGGTAATTCTGCCGGTTCGATTTCAGGATAGTTTAGAGGATATAAGAATGAATTATAAAACCATTGACGATTTAGACGATTTAACCGGTAAAGTTGTTTTTGTCCGCGCCGATCTTAACGTGCCGATAAATGAAGAATTTAAGGTTACAAATACTGCCCGCATCGACCGCACCGTTCCGACCATCAAAGAATTGATGGAAAAGGGAGCCAAAGTGGTTGTGATTTCGCACTTCGGTCGCCCCGAAGGTAAAGGGGATATAAAAAACTCCCTGCGGCATATCGTGGGTGATTTGCAAAAGGCATTGGGCAAGAGAGTTGTATTTGTAGATGATTGTATCGGCGAAAAAGTAAGTGCCGCCGTTGCTCAAATGAGCCAAGATGAAGTTTTGCTCTTGGAAAATTTACGTTTTTATGATGAAGAGAAAAAAGGCAACGAAGAGTTTGCCAAAGAGTTGGTTAAGCCGGCCGATATTTATGTTTCTGATGCTTTTTCTACAGCTCACCGCGCTCACGCTTCAATGGTTGCCGCTGCAAAAGAAAAAACTTCCGTTATGGGGCGTTTGATGGAAGAGGAGGTTAAAGCTCTCGAAAAAGCTCTTGCCAATCCTGTCCGCCCGTTGATGGCTGTTGTCGGCGGTTCTAAAGTTTCCACCAAGCTTGATTTGTTGAATAATTTAGTTAAAAAGGTTGATAAACTTGTAATTTCCGGCGGTATGGCTCATACTTTTATGAAAGCCAATGGAATAAACACCGTAAACGAAGCCAATTCTTTGGTGCAACCGGATATGATTGAAACAGCCAAAGAAATTATGAACATAGCAAAGACTAATAATTGTGAAATAATCTTGCCGGAAGATATTGTTATTGCTAAAGAATTTAAACCGAATGCCGAGCATAAAACCGTAAGCTTGGATGAAATTCCCGCGGAAGGCTGGAGCCTGCTTGATGTCGGTGAGAAAACCATTGCCGCAATCAATGCTAAATTAGATGAATGTAAAACCGTTGTTTGGAACGGACCTTTAGGCGTGTTTGAAATGAAGCCGTTTGACAATGCGACCAACAAAGTTGCAGAACACGTTGCCGAATTAACCACAGCAGGACATTTGATGTCGGTTGCCGGCGGCGGAGATACGGTTTCAGCATTGGAAAATGCCGGAGTGGCTGATAAGTTTTCATACATTTCCACGGCCGGTGGTGCTTTTTTGGAGTGGCTGGAAGGGAAGGAGTTGCCCGGAGTTGCCGTATTAAAACGCGCATAACCGCCAATCTAAAGCCAAAATTGCAAAGAGAGAAAATTCATGTGCTTTTTTGTACACTAGAATTTTCTCTCTTTTTATTTTGACTTTATCCGGATGGTTCTTCATGTTTTAAGGTGAAGTGTTTCTTGTTATTTGCCTCGTCATCATAGTTTTCTTGGGGTTAAAGTATAAGAGAAAATTTATGTGCTTCTTTGTACACTAAAATTTTCTCTCTTTTTATTTTGACTTTATCTGAACGGTTCTTCACGTTTTAAGGTAAAGCATTTCTTGTTATTTGCCTCGTTATCATAGTTTCCTCTAATTTAAAGCTTATTTTTAAGCAAATCAGGTGCGGTTTAGGATAAAAAAAGACGGAGATTAAATCTCCGTCTTTTCCCAGTTTCAAACTTCCAGCAGAAGCTTCTTTTTGATAACATAAAAGAAAACCACACCTCACGGCGGTTGGATATAGTCAACTACTAACTGTAGTAGTGCAAAGTGTTCTTTTATATTCCTTTGCTCTCCAACCATCGTCAGATTGTCAAAGAAAGTCTTGAAAAAATACCAGTTATGAGGTTTTGACACCTCAAAACAGGATTTCTCCCATTTCATATATACCATAGCACAAAAAAATTTATTGTCAAAGAAAAATTTAAAAAATTTAATAATCTTAACCTGTTTCTGATTTCTTATTATTTGCTTAATATTTCTGCACAATGAACTTCATTTTGAGAAAGTATAATTTTTTCGCTGATATTTTGGGCAGATATAGCTGTTAATTTTTCGAGTCCTTTTATGTATTCTCCGTCAAAAGTTTTGCTTGCAGCTTCGTTGCGTAAATCCGGATAATTCATTAAAACATAGCGGCGTATTTGAGAATTTCTATGAAACTCTTGTTTCTCGGCGTGTGTCATATTTTTCTTTTTCATATTCAAATATACACCATCTTGCCGATATGCCCATACTGCTCCATCGGCAAGGTCGGTTGTCCAGCTATAGACGAATGTAAGATTTCCGATTGCCACGGTATTGATTTTACTTTTCAGTGATATTCCGATGTCGTCATATCCTTCTTTTTTCCCGATGATTGCAAGACTGCCGGAAGAACGTTCGGCAGGAAAAATACAAGGAGTTTTGCAGACGAAAGCTCCATCTATATATACATCAACATTTTTAACATTTGAATCAATGTTAATATCTTGCGTTGTTCCGTTAAATACGGTTCCGCAACCGGCAAGAGCTAAAGTGGCAGTAATTAAATAAATTTTTTTCATAATTCAAACTTCCTTTACGGTTTCTTTGCTTTTATAAAAAGAAACCACCTTTTGGGTATTAAACCCGCGAGGTGGCCGGAAGCTCTAAACTATCATTCATAATAGTGTCGTGTATTCGTCTGATTTGGCTTATTCCACAACCTTCCGGCCATAAAAACCGGACATACCGAATACGTTCGATACAAACGATGAATGAGAGGCTTAGAGACCCCAAAGCGACTTTTTGCTCACTTCGTTTTTCACACTATCACAAAAAAAACTTAATGTAAAGCAAAAATTTTCTTGCAATCTAAACAATTTGATTATATTTTGCGACGGTTTTTATTAACAGGGACAAAAATATTATGCGTAAATTTTGGCGAATCATCAAACGAGATTATATGCCTAAATCGTTTGAAATTTTAAAAAACGGGTATTCTTTTGATATGTTGCGCCGTGATACAATTTCCGGACTTACCGTAAGCATTGTGTCGCTTCCTCTTGCTATGGCGTTGGCTATTGCCAGTGGTCTTACACCTGCACAAGGCTTATATACAGCGATTGTTGCCGGTTTCATAATTGCTTTGTTCGGCGGAAGTCGCTATCAAATCGGAGGACCTACCGGTGCATTTGCCGTGTTGGTATTGGAAGTGTTGCAAGGCTATGGTTACAGCGGTCTAATTGCCGCCATGCTTCTGACCGGAGTTATTTTAATTGTTGCCGGCATATTAAAACTCGGTGCCTATATAAAATATATTCCGTATCCGGTTGTCATAGGCTTTACTGCAGGAATCGGACTTACTCTCATAACCACACAAATAAAAGATCTTTTCGGTATGAATGTTCAAAACTTACCGAATGATTTTGTCGGTAAATGGGGAACTTATATTTCCAATCTTGATCAATCCAATCTCGGAGCAGTTTTTATAAGTTTTGTATCACTTGCTTTATACATAGGTATAAAAAAATATGCGCCTAAAATTCCGGTTTACTTGGCAATTTTAATAGTTACTACTTTATTGGTTGCTATTTTTAATCTTCCTGTTGATACAATCGGCAGTAAATACGGCGAATTGCCGAAAACATTGCCGGCACCGTCACTGCCGCAGATGAATCTTGCTTTGTTTCAAAATGTTTTTTCGGCTTCTCTTACGGTTGCTTTTTTGGCGGCAATAGAGTCACTGTTGAGTGCCAAAGTTGTTGACAGTATGAGCGGTGATGCGCATAATCCCAATTCTGAACTTATCGGTGAGGGACTTGCCAATATCGGAGCCGCTTTTTTCATGGGATTGCCTGCGACAGGAGCTATTGCCAGAACTGCAACCAATTTTAGAGCCAATGCTTATTCTCCTGTCTCGGGAATGTTGCAATCATTGTTTTTATTGATCTTTATGTTTGGTTTGTCTTCATTGGTAAAGTATGTTCCTCTTCCTGCTCTTGCTTTGATTTTGGTTATCATCGGCTGGAATATGCTCAATCTTGACAAAATGTACGGATTATTGAAATCACAAGCCGGTGATCGTTATACTCTTTTAGTTACGGTATGCCTGACGGTTTTAGTAAATTTGAGTGCAGCAATTGCCGTAGGATTTATTATGGCAGCCGTAATATTTATGCACCGCATGAGCAAAGAAATTGAGCTTGCCAACATGGAAACGATGGTAAGAGATGTCAACACCGCGGTTGCTCAAGATTTGCGTGATAAAAAAATTATTGTCATCAGAGTTGCCGGTCCGCTGTTTTTCGGTGTTGTTTCGGAAATATCTCAATTTTTCAAAAATATAGGAATGCGTCCGAATGTAATTATAATCCGTATGGGACATGTATCTATGATTGATGCCAGCGGGGCAAATCTAATCGTTGAATTTGTTGAAAAAATGCATAAAAATAATACAAAGGTAATTATATCGAATATAAAGACCCAACCAAAACGTATTTTGCATCAAGCCTTTGCCAATGCGCATATAAAATTAAAAGATATATCAACCGCGTCCAATTATGATAATGCGGTTAAAATGGCAAAACGTCACGTTGCAAGACAAAATAAATCATCCGTGTAAAAAGCTATAAACGAACATTGTTTATAAAAAAAAGAGGCAATTAAATTGCCTCTTTTTCTTGATTAACAGAACAGATCAAACAATGCTTCAAAATATTCCGCGGTTCCCAAGCCCCTGCGGATAAACAGGGCGGTGAGGGCACCGCAGAACTCTTGGGCGGTAAGCTCATAGTCGTGGCGGTTCTCGAGATAGATGAGTGCGATAAGCTTGCGCTGATTGCTCCACCACTTGGCAAGGGAATCGCTGTTGCGATAATGTTTCCGCCTTTCCTCAATACGATCAAAGTAATCAATCGCATTTTCCAAGGCGGCGAGTGCCTCCTCATCGGCCTCGAACTTGACTTCCTTGCGCAGATTTACAACCGAGTTGGAGACGATGATTTTCATCAACTCTTGGTCGGCCAACATCTGTGCAGTGTGAGAAGAGCTGCCCAGTTCGGTATTGCCGAGAGACATCAGACCGATAGTCGCCGAGGCCTCAGCCCATGCGGATTTTTTCACCAGTTCTACGACTTCCTTCACAAATTTTTCAGAAGCCGTTGCCACAAAAAGATCCTTCACGCCGTTCTTGTACAACTGTGTTGCACTGATTGCATTTTCTGTCATAAAATGTAAGGTTTTAATAGGAATAATAATTTTTAATCACTTCCATTGTTACTCTTTTTAGACAAAAAGTCAAATGTTTTTTTGCTATTTTATATAATTTTTTTGTTGATTTCGGGATATTTTTTAATTATAGTCACAGATATTTAAGAATTTTTATTAAAATTATTTAATTTATGGATAAAAAACAGAAAGCTATTTCCCAAATTGTTACAATTATGTGGAAAGAAGGAATTTCATTAGATGAAATCTCCTTGCATCTTATGCCTGAATCCCCGCAGGAACCGCAAGAATTTGACTTGCTTTGCGAAGTAGAAAAAGTCAAAATCAGAGTTCCGATTGAGCAGGGTAAATTCCTCAATCCGATCGGTATTTTCCCGTTTACGAGCAATTTTTGGCTGTCCTTAAAAGAAACGGATGTTAAAGTTTCGCGTAAATTTATCAACGAGTCGGCTATCCCCTCAATCAAGATTTTTGAAGAGATTTTTGCTCTCAAAGACCGGCTGAATGCAGTCCTTAACATCCTTAAAGCTCCGGTATTGGAGGGAAATTATTTTGCTCAAGGACAGGATTTGAACTGGGTTGTTCGTTTTGGCGATAATCAATCAAAATTCGATTGTGCTTACTATAACGACGAATATACCGCCAAAGTACGATACTGCGGGCAATATCAACCGTAAAAAAAATCCTCCGTAAGAATACGGAGGATTTTTTATTCGCGCTTAACAGCACGGTATTTAGCGATTATATCATTTATGGAGATTTTTGTATTATTGTTTTGATTGTCGGCATATAGGGTGGTTTGTTTGGTTTCATGAGTATAATCACTGTCCAAGTCGTAATATACACTAAGTGAACGGATTTGATTTTCCTTGCGCATACGGATTAGAAATTCCTTTTTTTCCTCGTTGGTGATTTTTAGGTCCTGTAATGTTCCTTTGGCCGCGTTATAAACAAATATCGGCAATTCCGTGCCGGTCTGCATTTTATAGTATTCCTGCGCTAACAATGTCCACGCTTTGTTTCTATCGGATGGAGCCTGATTAAAAAACAGTCCGATTAAAGCATCGTCTTTAATGTTGATATTGACTTCGTTCATATTATAAAGTTTTTCTTTATGCGTTTTGTCTGCTAATTCTTGCAAGGTATGAATATCGGAATGATTAGCCGAAAAATTACCATAGATAATATTTCCGCTGCTTCCGCTATCCATTTCTGCAACATGCACAATTTCCGCTTTTCGGCTGTCAACCAGAAACCCTATGCTTTTGTAGGTAGGAATACTTTCTCCGGCAACCAAAAGCGTTGAGGATAGACAGGTCAAACGATCATTTTTGGCAATATCAACCTCTTCAGCCCAAATCGTAAAGTCATAAGATTTTTCTCTCCTGGCGTTAAGACACACCATAGGAAGCTCCATTGCTCTGGCTAGAATCTTGTCCTCGTTAAATAACTTCAGCACATCTTCCGAATTCATAACTTTTTCCTCTTAAAAATACTATCCATAACTAATATAGAATAAAATGTTCTTAAAAGCAATTTCTTTTTACATTTTCAATTTTTTGCTTTACATTAAAGATTTTTTATGCTAGCTTGATCTTGAAGTGAGTGAAAAACCGCTTTGAGGTGTGAGAACCTCTGATATAAAGTCAAAGTAAGACGCAAAAATTGCTTTCAGTTCGTTTATGGCTGGAAGGTTTGGAAATA
>JAFUYI010000040.1 GCA_017470585.1 Alphaproteobacteria bacterium
CATCCCCCGAAATTTAGGCTCAATGCCTCTAAAAAAAACTTACCCTGCGGAATCGGATTAAAATTCCGCAGGGCGAGCTAATTGGATTCTTTTAATTACGACTCGGGTGTATATTGAATAGTTACACTGCCGAAGTCATAAACTTTAGGAGCCGGAACAACACCATAATAATCCGCAGTCCCTGTTACCGCAAACTCATAGCCGCTTACATGGTCAATCTCTATACCGACTCGAAATTTATCGCCATATTCATCGCTATTGATAATGAAAGCAAACCAAGGATCATTTTCCTCAAATGACAACACATTTTTATAGTTGGCAGGATTAGGAATATTGGCAGTAAATCGTCCCGGTGTCATAGAACCGGAAATAACACCTCCATCGTCTTCTATTTCACAGCCGTCAACCTCTGAGGGACAATCAACAGTACCAGTTGTTTGACTTGGATCAATGGTCATATTCCAGCTGATATTTCGCGTTACACTCAAGCTCACATCATGGGCGATGGTGGCGGTAACGGTCATTGTGGCGGAATTAGCCGCGTAGGCGCAATATGAGCCAAGTGCGACTCCGGCAACGCCGAGCATTAAAATATATTTTTTCATCTTAAAAACTTCCTTACCTATTGTTAACAAAGAAAACCACCCCGACAAGCAGACGAGGTGGCTGGAAGTTACAGACTGACGTACAATTCAGTGTGAAGTATTTGGATCATACCTTATTCCTTCACCTTCCAGCCATAATAGCAGGAAAAATTTTACGTTTTTCTAAAAACGTTGTACGGGAGGTCTGTAAACCTCAAAGTGACTTTTCATTCACTTCAATTTTTACCCTAGCATAAAAAATATTTTATGTAAAGCAAAATTTTGCATTTTTTGCTTCTTCCCTTTTTTGCCGCCATCCCGCCGCCGTCATTCCTATTTTTTGCCTCTTTCTCCCGTCATGCCTCGAAAGCAACCGTACGGTTGCTTTCGTTAAGCGATCCCATAAAATTTAGGCGCAATGCCCCTTGCTGTTTTATTCCGGTGTGTATTTAATATTTATTGTTCCACTGCAAGCTCCCTCGCTTGGGAATTGATTTATCCATATCCTTGCGGCAAATACCCTAAATACATTATCACTGACATAATCTATAACAACATCCTTTAATGTAATTTTTTCCATAGTTTCGCTTTCAATAGAAAGTCCCATTTTAGTTGATGGGTTTGGTATATTAGCGGTAAACAGACCAGTCCTTGTCCCGCTTATAGACATAATTCCTGCATTTTCATCAATTGTCCATGTTGTACCATCAAAATTTGCTCCTCCGTTTGAGTAAGAGGGATTAAATGTAATTTTACCAATATCAAATGCTCTTGAAACATTTAAACTGACATCATGTGTAATCGTTGCAGTAACGGTCATTGTGGCAGAATTTCCGGCGTAGGCACAATACGAGCCTATGGAAACTGCGGCAATACCTAGCATTAAAACATATTTTTTCATCTTAAAAACTTCCTTATCTATTGTTAACAAAGAAAACCACCCCGACAAGCAGACGAGGTGGTTGGAAGTTCAGAACTGTTTTCAGGAACAGTGTCAGGTATTCTTTATATTTCCCAACCTTCCAACCATAATACGGTTAGAAGCAATTTTATGTCTTGATAGGACACCTGAAAAGAGGTTCTGACACCTCAAAACGGAATTTTTCCCGTTTCAAGATTAAATTAGCACAAAAAATATTTTATGTCAAAGAAAAAATTTTGCCTTAAACTCTTTGCATACAATCCAAAAATCCCTGCAAAATATAAGCGGCGGCTGAAGAGTCCAGAACTTTGCGGCGTTTAGAACGCGACATATCAACTTCTTTAATCAAAAAGCTTTCCGCCGCCGATGATGAAAGCCTTTCATCCCAAAAAGCGCATGGCAACCCCGTTTCTTCTTGCACCATTTCCGCAAATTTTCGAACTTCCGCGGCAATCTGTCCCTCTTTTCCGCTCATTTCCAACGGTAAACCGAACACTAATCCGCCGATTTCTTTATCGCGGATAATTTTTTTTATTTCTTCCACATCCTTAATCTTGTTGCTGCGGTAAATAATTTTATATGAACTTGCAATCGTGCAGGTCAAATCGGAAACCGCAACGCCCAGCCTTTTAGCACCGTAATCAAATCCCATCACCGCTTTTTTTTCAGGCAAACAATGTTTAAATTCCGCTATATCCATAAAATAAATCCTCTGTTCGCTAATGAATTTTTAACAATATTATATTAAGTTATAAAATAAGTAAATTTAATTTTTGAAAGCATATCAAAAAATGAAAAAATTGTTCTCATTATTGCTTGCATGGTCGCTGTTTTACAGTGCAAGCGCAAAGGCTGAATTGATGATTGACGTTAACGGAGCCATGCGTGATCCCATGCCCATTGCCATTGCCGAAATGGTGGCAACCGGCGGTGATGCGCAAAGCTACGGCAACCAAATCCGTGAAGTTGTCATTGCCGATCTGGAACGTTCCGGACTTTTTCGGGTAATTTCCGCGCAAAGCTATATCCAAAAGTTTAAATCCATAGATGAAATGCCCACCTTTACCGATTGGCAGGCAATCAATGCCTTGGCTTTGGTGCAAAGTGCCATAACCGAAACATCACCAACAGAACTCAAAATCGAGTTCCGCCTCTGGGATGTATTCGCCGAAGAGCAAATGAAAGGACAATCTTTTACCACCGCCAAAGACAACTGGCGGCGTGTCGCACACGTTATCGCCGATGCTATTTATGAACAATTAACCGGCGAGAAGGGCTATTTTGACACCCGCGTTGTTTATATTTCCGAGAGCGGTCCGGCAACCCGCCGTATTAAACGTCTGGCAATTATGGATCAGGACGGCGAAAATCATAAATTTTTAACCAACGGTGCCTCTATGGCCTTAACACCGCGTTTTTCGCCGAATTTGCAGAAAATCACTTATCTGTCATACGCCGGAGAATCACCTCGGGTTTATATGCTTGATATTGAAACCGGAAGACAACAGCTTGTCGGTCAATTCAAGGGAATGACTTTTGCACCGGTATTTTCTCCGGATAGCTCCAAGCTTTTGTTGAGTTATGCTCAAAACGGCATTACCAACATCTACGAAATGGATTTGAAAACCAACAAAAGCCGTCAATTAACCAGCGGTTCGGCAATTGATACTTCGCCCAGCTATTCGCCGGACGGCTCAAAAATCGTATTTAATTCGGATCGCGGCGGCAATCAGCAACTTTATGTAATGAACGCCGACGGCTCCGATGTTCACCGTATCAGCTTCGGCAAAGGCCGCTATGCTACTCCGGTTTGGTCGCCTCGCGGGGACTATATTGCCTTTACCAAAATGGCGGATGGTCAATTTTACATCGGGGTAATGTATCCCGACGGCACAGGCGAGAGATTGATTACCAGCGGATATTTGGTTGAAGCTCCGGTTTGGGCTCCAAACGGTCGTGTGTTGATGTATTTCCGCCAAGACCGCCCCTCCGGACGCACTGCCGCACCGGTAAAACTCTATACCATTGACTTAACCGGATACAATGAACGTATGATGGTTACTCCTGCCGATGCTTCAGATCCGGCGTGGTCTCCTCTTCTGCCTTAAATAAAAAGGCTCATGTTATCGGCGGAGGCAATACTCCGCCGATTGTTTTATATTTATATTCTACAAAAGAGTTTCCTTTTCGTCTCTTATAAGGCATTGTGCATAAAATTCGGTGGATGCCTTGAATTTTTTGCCTTCGGCAAAAAATAGGCATTGACGTAAAGGGGAGGCATTTTGCCCTGCTTGTCTTGCTGAACTTGTTTCAGCATCTATTTTTTGAGGTCCTGAAACAAGTTCAGGATGACAAAATGGTATTTAGGCTTACTCTCCCTTGTCATCAATTCCCAACTTATTTCGGAATCTTTTTTGCCTCTATTCTCCCATCTATTCGGCATCCTTCCCCTCTATGTCACGCATCCCTCTATTCGGTGTCCTTCCCCTATGTCACGCCGCACTTGATGCGGCGTCCAGGTAAAACAATTTGCTAAATTATAAACCTGGATTGCCGGATCAAGTCCGGCAATTGACATCAGTGAGGGGAATGGATAATCGTGTCAAGTTCGGCAATTGACGCTAGGAGAAAGAGGGGCGTTCCTACTCTCCTCGTCACCCCTCGATTCCGTCAGGAATCGTCAAGGGGCTATTGAGCGTAAAAGCCAATGTGCATAAATTTCAGGGGATGCCTTGACGAAAGCAACCGTACGGTTGCTTTCGAGGCATGACGGCGGGAGAGAGGCAAAAAGGAATAATAAAAACTTTTAAATTTTTGCTTTACATTGTTTATTTTTTATGCTAGGGTGGGTTTGAAGTGAATGAAAAGTCACTTTGAGGTGTCGTAACCTCGTGATTACCGTTTGTACCAAAACGTAAATTGGTATATCCGACTTTTATGGTTGGAAGGTAAGGAAATAAGATTTGTCAAATACCTTGCACTACAGTAATCAGTAGTTACGAACTTCCAACCACCTCTAGGGTTAAGCTCCGACAGGTGGTTTCTTTTTAAGATAAGAAACTATAAAGGAAGTTTAGATGATAAACAAAACTTTTTTAATTCTTTTATTAGCGGGCATAAGTTATACCGCCTATAACGCAGCCGCCGTTTCCGAAAACTTTGAGATTTCCACTACCATCGACCACGAAATAACCCTGGGTGGTTTCAGAGCCGCAAGCACCGATGCCGGACTTAAAACAGACAGAGATATGGATTTGGGAACTATCACCATCGATCCTTCGTATGTCCCTCCTGATTCTGATATGATATGGTCAGATATTATATATAATTCGTCAGGAACCGTTACATCAATCGATGGCGTAGTAACTCACGCAGACAATATAAAATTCGGCAGATTTTCTGCCAATATTCCCAATCCGACAGCAGCTATCAGCTTATACGAGCTCTATATTAACAATGGCGGAGTCATATACATCGGTGATGCAGTAGATTGTGAAAATTTGAAGATATATTATCTCGGGGATCAGGTGTTTGAAATACGCCCCGAATACTGTTCGGTATATAAAATACCAAAAGCGCAAAGCTATAAGGGAACCATTACCATAAGTTATTCCGAATAAAAAAACTCCCGCAACATCAGTTACGGGAGTTTTAACTAAAAGATCCATATATACAGCGCAACAATGCCTGCTATGAGGAGCGCGACTGTCAGGACAAAAATTACAATCACTCCGGCAAGTATAAAGTTAGCCTTGAGAGTTTCGGGGGACATCCGCGATATGCGGCGCGCCGAGGTCATTGCCGAATCGAAACGTCCGCAAAACGTTCCTGCCGTTATAAAGGCAATGAGAATCAATATCCAAACAGACATTTCCTCGTTGAGGCGAAGCGGGTGCCAACCGAGTGAATCCATAGCAACAAACAGCAGCATAGCAATAGACACAAGTATCATTCCTATCATCATTGCCTCAACCGCTATCCGCAAAGTGTTAAGAACGCGAAAGGTCCACAAAAGAACTTTCTCTTTGCAAATGAAATGCCAAATCTTGACATACCATTTTTCCGGTGATTTTTTGTTATTCATAATTATAAAGATTAAAATAATTTAGTGTTGAATTAAATAAAGCATATTTTGCGCTCATTGGCAAGCAAAAATATATAAAAAAGCAATAGCGGGCATAAAAAACACCCTCGGAGAATTTTCCCCGAGGGTGCTAAAAAAAGTTTTTTACTTTATTTTTTCAAAATGGATTTTCCGGCATAAACAGCAACATCACCCAATTCTTCTTCAATACGAATCAGTTGATTGTATTTTGCCATACGATCCGAACGGGACATTGAACCGGTTTTGATTTGTCCGCAGTTGGTAGCAACCGCAATATCGGCAATGGTGGCATCTTCGGTTTCACCCGAACGATGGGACAGAACTGCCGAATATTTATTGCGCTGTGCCAAGTCAACGGCTTTCAAGGTTTCACTCAAAGAGCCGATTTGATTTACTTTCACCAAAATAGAATTGGCAACGCCCTTATCCAAGCCCATCTGCAAACGTTTCGGATTGGTAACAAACAGATCATCACCGACGAGTTGAACCTTATCACCCAGTGTATCGGTCAGCATTTTCCATCCTTCCCAATCATCTTCGGCCATACCGTCTTCAATTGAGAAAATCGGGAAACGATTGCAAAGGTCTTGATAGTAGGCAACCATTTCTTTATTGGTCAAGGTTTTGCCTTCACCGGTCATTTCATATTTGCCGTCTTTATAAAACTCGGAAGAAGCAGCATCAAGAGCCAAAACAACATCTTCTCCGGGAGTGTATCCGGCATCTTTAATAGACTGAACAATAAAGGTGAGAGCTTCTTCCGCCGATTTCAAGTTCGGAGCAAAGCCGCCTTCGTCGCCGACATTGGTATTATGTCCGGCAGCTTTCAAATTCTTTTTCAAAGTATGGAAAATTTCCGCACCCCAGCGAATAGCCTCTTTAATCGAATCTGCTCCGACCGGCATAATCATAAATTCTTGAATATCAATCGGATTGTCCGCGTGTTGTCCGCCGTTTAAGATATTCATCATCGGAACCGGCAGAGTGCGGGCCATAGTGCCGCCCAAGTAGCGGTACAGCGGAAGTTCGGCTTCTTCGGCCTGTGCTTTGGCAACCGCCAAAGATACCGCCAAAATGGCATTGGCTCCGAGTTTGCCTTTATTTTCGGTGCCGTCCAAGTCAATCATGGTCTGGTCGATAGCAATTTGATCCTCGGCATCGAGTCCCGCCAAAGCATCGTAAATCTTATCGTTTACATTTTCAACGGCCTTCAATACGCCCTTGCCGCCGAAACGTTTTTTATTGCCGTCACGGAGTTCTACCGCTTCATGCACTCCGGTTGAGGCACCGCTCGGAACGGCGGCACGTCCGAAAGCACCGGACTGCAATACAACTTCAGCTTCAACGGTAGGATTGCCGCGCGAATCCAAAATTTCGCGAGCATGAATATCGACAATAGCACTCATTTTTTTCTCCTTATTAAATTTTTAAAACTGCCCTATTAGTTCGCATTTTCATCAATTTGTCAAGGGGAGCGTTGCTAAATGTTCACACTTTATAAAAAATATTTGCAATATCGGTGATAAAATTCTAAACTTGAAAAAAAATAACCTTGATATGGAGGCGTTTATGTTTTCGGATAAATGGCATCATCGTTTTATGGAAGTGGCAAAGCTTGTTTCCACTTGGTCAAAAGATACCAGCACCAAAACCGGAGCCGTGGTCGTAGGTCCGGACAGAGAAATCAGAGCTACCGGCTATAACGGATTGGTCAGAGGGGTTGATGATGACATCCCCGAAAGATTGGAACGTCCTACCAAATATGATTTTTTTGAACATGCGGAACGCAATGCCATTTACAATGCTTGTTTGACCGGCACAAGCTTGAAAGGATGCGTTTTATACGCAACGCATCCGCCCTGCACCGATTGCGCCCGCGCGATTATTCAAGCCGGAATCAAAATGGTTGTTACCAATACCTTAAAGATTGATGACAAGACCCCCGTCGGCACTTGGCGCGACAAGCTTTCTTATTCGGAGCAGATGTTCAAAGAAGCCGGAGTTGAATATAAAATATTGGAATGAAGCTTTAAATTTTTGTCTCCCGTGATTAAATCATTCGGGCATACATTTTATTAAGGAGACGAAATTATGAAAGTTTTGATTGCCGATGATCATGCCCTGTTCCGCGATGCTTTGGGACAGATGATTGAAAACTTAAACGACTCGGCGACTATCATTCAGGCCGCAAATTATGCTCAAGCACTTAAAATTCTGGAGCATGAAAACACTTTTGATTTGGTAGTGGCAGACCCGCAAATGCAGGATTTGCCTTCGTGGGAACAGGGCATAAACAATATAAAAAATGCCGCCGGCAATGCACGGATGGTTATTATTTCCGCCGCCGAAAACCCCCACAGTATCAAAAACGCCCTTTCAAACGGTGTCTGCGGTTATATCAGCAAACGTTCGGAAAGCAAAATCTTACACAATGCCTTAAAATTGATTATGGAAGGCGGAACCTATGTGCCGCCGGCGATTATTCGTAAAAACAGCGAGTTAGGCGGCAAAGACTCAAAAGTTCTGACCAACCGCCAGAATCAGGTCTTGAAATTAGTGGCACAGGGAATGTCTAACAAGCAAATCGCTTACGAAATCGGGGTTTCCGAAGCAACAGTAAAGCTTCACATCAACGCACTTCTGCGTTCAATCGGTGCCAATAACCGCACGCAAGCCGTGATTACCGCACAGAAAATGGGAATTATTTAATTATTCAGCGGAGATGGTGATTTTGCTGCCGTACGGCACGGGTTTGCCCAAACCTTTCTGCAAGGATTTGAGAGGTACAAAACCCATTTCGCCGGTATCTATCATAACCCGATACCAGCTTTTATCAGGTGTAAATCCGGTTATGCGCACACTTTGGTTTTGTTTTCCTTTGGCTATAACATCAAACTTTTCTCCGGGACCGTACATTATATTTCTATCCTCGGTTAAGTGATACAGTTTGTCGGGATCGGCGATATTTACCGGAATGGAAAAGATTTTGGAAACCACAACGTCATCAAGCATTTCTTCCCCGTTATTAAATTTCACTTTCTGGAAATAGGTGATGGCGTTTTCTTTTTTCATATACTGCCGCAATCCCATACCGCGGGCGAGCGGATAGCATATAATCATTGCCAAAAGGAACGGAACAATCAACTGTCTTATTTTCAGCACTCCGCTATGCCAAACCGGAATCCTAACCGAGGCAGACGGATGTAATTCTTTAATAAATCGGTTAATAAGCCCCGTTTGGTATTCATCGGCATATTGTAAAGCCTGCCGCAAAGAACTCAACGCCTGATTGTCTTTGTTTTCCTGATGATAGGCAATCCCGTTATGAACCAAAAGCAACAAATTATCACTTTGGTTTTTGCCGATATTGCGGACATTGGCGATAATGGCCTGCAAGTTTTTGAGGAAAGCAAGAATATGCCACCAGCCCAGCAACCAATTACCGAGGCTTGCCGTCAAAACTTCGGTTTTGGCTTGCTCATAGCTTAAAACCAGCTTTTCTTCCTCATCAAGGAAGGAAATAATTTTACCTCTTATCTTGCGCAGACGTATTACCCGCACAAAAGGATTTTCATAGCCGTTTTTGTCTTTTAAGATACTCAAATTTTTCATATCCGGAAAAGAGGACTTATCGTATATCTCGCTTAATAAATCATACATCAAGCGGGTATCGTCGTTTTTTAAGACATCATAGGCGACCGACAATTTCTGAAAATGCTCCATAGCATCCGAGGCATGGTTGGAATCGGGGTGCCAATGCTTGGCCAAATCGCGGTATTTGAGTTTTATTTCATCAAGCGAGGCAAGATGATTTACTTCCAAAACCGCATAATATTCCAAAGCGTCTTTCATCTATAACAACTTTCGTGCTATGTTAATCACATCGGCGGCGGCTTCCGAAGTAGGATAGCGGGAGATCAGCGGCATTTGGTTGCGGATGGCATCTCTTACCCTTGCATCGCGGCGCACTACGCCCAACATCGGCGGCGTTATTTTTAAAAATGTCTGACACGCCTTACATAATATTTCATACGTTCTCTGCCCTTCTTGAAAACTGTCGGCCTGATTGACGACAATGGAAATTTTGCACTTGGGATATTGCAGAGCCATAATTTTAATCAACGCATAAGCATCGGTTAACGAAGTCGGTTCATCCGTGCAGACAATTATAATGTTTCCGGCAATACCGGCAAGAACCCGCACCGATTTATCAATTCCCGCGCCCATATCAAGCAAAACCTTATCATACGAAGACGACATCAATGATAAATCTTCCGCCAAAATCTGTAATCTGCCCAAAGGCATAGCCGCCAATCCCGAGGAACCGGAACGTCCGGCTATAACATAAAAACGCGCCTTATCGCTGTATTGCACAATCTGATTTAGGGTTGTAGTGCCGGTTATGACACAACCCAAATCGTGTCCCACCGTCAGACCTAACTGCACATCTACATTTGCCAATCCCAAATCACCGTCAAAAAGAAGCGTTTTTTGCTTTAAGGCACTCAATGCGTGCGCCAAGGTTATCGCAAACCAAGTTTTTCCCACTCCGCCTTTGCCGGAGGCAACAGCTATCATATTGCCGCGGGGCGGAAGAATATTGCCTATCTCAAGACGGGGAGCTTTTCTTAACTGTTCTTCACTCATCATTTTGCTCCGTTATCAGGCGCGCCAAAGATATGTTTTCGATTTTAGCCAATCCGCCAATGATACTTGCTCCTACTCCGGCATAATCGGCATTAAGCCCCAAGGCAAGAGCGCAGACAATTCCGCCCAAACGATGGGTTAAATCAAGCTTGGCGGGCATAATCCAATCAATCCCGATTTTAGAGAACGCCAAAGTGATTTCAACGGCTTCCTCGGCATCATAAAGCGCATCTAAAACCAAAACTTTATCCGCACTTATGCAATCCGTAAAGCTTGGCAGGCGAGAATCCGAAAAAGGATTAACCGCGAAAGTGTCAATCAAAACCATCTTACCATCGGATTTAAGACCCCAAACCTTATCAATCAAAGTTTTTTCATCCTGCACAAACTCAAATTCCGCTCCCATAATATCTGCCAAGGATTGCAACTGATTGTTGGCTCCGGCTCGGACATTGTCTATACTTATGATATGCACGGGGATTTTGCGCATTATCGCTGTTGCTGCAGTTTTGAGTAAAGCGGATGTTTTGCCGCAGCCGTGAGGACCGACAAACATTTTAACCGGTCGTTCCATATCAAAAAAATTACCATACTTAATAAACGAAGACAGCACTTGAGCTAAAATCTCGGTATCATCAGCAGTCTTGGCTGTCGCCGCAATCTCACGGGCGCGGGCAATAAATTTAAGTTTTATATCATCGCTTAACCGATGATATTCAAAACAACGTTTAAGAAAAGAATCGTTATATCGGTTCTCAAAAAAAACATCTTTTTCATTCTCATCCCATGAAATTTCCTGTGTGTCAACCGCGGCAACCAACTCTATCCTGCCGTCATTTAAGGTCGAAGAAGAAATAATTACCGCATCATTTCCCAAATCGGCTTTTACTCTTGAGAGCAAAACGGTCATATCCGAAGCAATGAATTTCTTGATTCTCATTTTCGAACCCCGTTGTTTACAATTTCCGTAATTAAAACCCCCAATTCATTGCCGGCGATCATCAAACGCCCTTTGGCGGTCAAAACATCGTTGACATAAAGCTCAACCCCGTCATCAACTTTTCTATCCAATTCCACAATACTTTCCTCTTTGAGATGAGAAAAGTCTTTTAAACTCATTTTAAGCTTCCCCGCAAGTGCTTTCACGCATACATTTGCTTTGAGAGCCGCACTCAATTCTGCAATATCAGTATTGTGTGTTGTCATCCATTACTCCTTTTAAGCGTTCGCGGATTTTAGCTAAAATCTCCTCGGTGGAATATTCTTCTTTCTGCTCGATTTTTGTTTCTTCCGGTTTGGTTCCCAATAAAATATCCAATTTGCGGTTTATCTGCGCCAAAACATCATCAGTGAGGCGATTTACGTTCAAATCAAGAACAGGCTCTTGCCCGAAGTCCTCAAATTCAAAGGCAACAAGATTATCCATGCCCGTATCCCGTAAATCCGAATTTATCTTTGGCAGCAGAGATTATTTCGTTTTGCGCTTTTTCAATATCACGCAGTTTTACAGGTCCAAGCCGTTTCAATGTTTCTTCAATCACTGCGCCCTCATTATGAGGCAAAGCCTCCAATATTTTAGCACGGATTTTATCCGAGGCTCCGCGCAGGGCAATCACTAATTTCGGCTCGCCGATTTGTTCTATTAAGGACTTCCAATTTTTCTCATCCCAATCGTACAAATCCTCAAAGCTTATATCTTTTTTTGCCAACTCGCTCAAGGCTTCGGGCGCAATATGTTTTACATTTGAAAACAATTCGCTCTCAAATTCGGGCGGCAAAAAGCTCATAATCTGCGCCACCTTTTGGGCGTTACTCTGTCCTTGTGAGGAAATGATATTGTCCGCCAAAGTCCGCCCCAATGTACCGAAAAGCCCCATATCGACCGGACGCAGTTTCAGCATTTTGGCAGTTATTTCCGCACTCAAATCCGCCCCCAATTCGGCAAGGATTTTCGCGCTTTTTTTTGGAGTAAGCTTTGACAGCACAATCGCCGAAACCAGCGGATATTCATACTTCAAAGCTTGAGCCAAAACGGCAGGCGGCATACTTTCAAGGCTTTGCCAACTTGAAGCTTCCGGATTTATGCGGCAATCCCGCAACACCCGTTTTACATCGCTTTCATCGGCAAATGAGGAATCGTCTTCTTTTTCCGCAAATTCCTTTTTGTCCGGCAGATGAGGAAATATTATCGGGCTGTCATCAATATCTTCATCTTTTCTTCCTCGAAAAGAGGAAAAAAGCACAATCAATGCCACCAACACCGCCGAAACCACCAAAAATAACGCAAAAGCTTCGGCAATGTTCGGTATTTCGGGAATTTTCAAATTTTTCAGACGGTCAAAAAGAACATATCCCCGAGTGGAATACCAAAAATCTTTTATCAGCAAATAACAGCTTCCCGAATTGCCGAGCAAAGACAGGCAAAAAGCAAACCCCAGCGCAAATGATGCGACGGCACAAGCAAAAGCGGTGCATACGGATGCTTTATCAAGCTTGGTATTACTCATTATCCTCTCTTTTTTCATCTAATCTAACCGATTTTTTGTTATTATAGAACAGTTTATTGTCAGATATTCACAAGATTTGCGATTGAGGATTTAAGCTCGTATATCGCCTCATCGTCATTCAGGCGATGATTGGAGGCTTTCAAGAGCTTAACTTCTGTTTTTTCCGAGGTGATTTTTTCGGCAATTTTCAAAGCTTCGCGCCATGGCACACTGGCATCTTGCATGCCTTGGATGATATGCACCGGACAATTTATCCGCCACGGCTCATCTTCGCTCAAACAGGAAGCCAAAGCCGTTTCAACAAAGCGTTCGGTGATGGTATAAGAAAAGTCGTTGTTGGCAACAATTATCCGTCCCTTTTCTTTTAAGTCGCGTTTTTGGTCTTCACCGATAAGAGCCGAAAACCGTTTGATAAAATTCGGAGCGGGAGCCAAGCCTATCAAGCCTTTGCAACGCTCTTGATATTTGAGTGCGGCAAGCAATGCCAGCCATCCGCCCATGGAGGAACCGGCAACGATAAAGGAATCGGGAATAACATCTTCAATTATTTCAAAAACTTGATTTTTCCAGATTTCAAAATCGGTTTTTTCAAAATTTTCCTTATCGCTTCCGTGTCCGGCATAGTCAAAACGCACAAAGCCGAGACCTGATTTCAAACATTCCTCCTTTGCCGCTTCAGGCTTACGCCCCCAAGCATCAGAGCAAAATCCGTGCAGATAAAGAAGCACCATATTGTTATTTTTTGGCGAAATATATTCAAAATCTGTTGCAAAGTGTGATTTAAAAGTGTATTTTTGCATATTGTAACCTGATATGAGTTTAAAAATTTCATTAACAAGGGGATTATAAAAGCAAAATGTCCAAAGGTAAAGAAGAAAATCCGATTGTATTGCAAATCTTGCCGGAATTACAGCACGGCGGTGTGGAATGGGGAACGATTCAAGTTGCCGAAGCCTTACAGCAAAAAGGCTTGACAAATTATGTTGCTTCCGCCGGCGGGCGTTTGGTGCATGAGCTTGATAAAATCAAAGTAAAACACTTTACTTTGCCGCTTAAAACCAAAAATCCTCTTAAAATGTATTTGAACTCTTTGAAACTGGAAAAGATTATCAAGGAAAACGGCATTAACATCGTACACGCCCGCTCACGCGCTCCGGCATGGAGTGCCTATTGGGCGGCCAAAAGAGCAAATGTGAAATTTATGACCACTTTCCACGGTACCTATGGTTTGGGACCGAAGGGAATAAAAAAGATTTATAACAAGGTTATGACTTTCGGGCAGTTGGTTATTGCCATTTCCGAACACATCAAAAAACATATCACGGATAACTATAATATTGATTTATCCAAAATACGGCTTATTCCGCGGTGTGTTGATGTGGAAAAGTTTTCGCCGCACGCGGTCAGCCAAGAACGGATTATAAGAGCCGTTTCCGAAAACAATCTTCCCGAGGACAGACCGATTATCTCGCTTATCGGGAGGATTACCCGTTGGAAAGGACAACATTTGTTGGTTGAGGCAATGTCTTTAATCAAGCACAAAGAAGCCTACGCCATAATTGTCGGTTCGGATCAGGGGCGCGTAAAATATACGCAGGAATTAAAAAGTATGGCAAAAAAACTTAAAACTGACGATCGTATTCAGTTTATCGGCGAAAGTTTTGATATTCCGGCATTATTGATGGTGTCGGATATTGTGCTTTCAACCGCAATCGAGCCGGAGGCATTCGGTCGGGCGGCGATTGAAGGACAAGCTATGGGCAAAATTGTGCTGGCTTCAAACATCGGAGGATCGCTCGAGAATTTGATTGACGGTGTCAGCGGAAAATTGTTCCGAAGCGGTGATGCCAAATCTTTGGCAGAGGCTATTGATTGGGCATTGGATATGCCGCTTGCCGAACGCAAAGCAATGTCGGCGGCGGCAATAAAGAATGTAGGCGATAATTTTACCAAACAGATTATGTGCGATAAAACTATTGATGTATATAAAGAATTGTTACAAATGAACAGTATAAAGGAATAAAAATATGGTTGCTATAAAATTACCGGATGGTAGTGTTATGGATTTTGAAGGCGGCGTTTCAGGTCTTGAAATCGCTTTGAAAATCAGTGCCGGTTTAGCCAAAAATGCTTTAGCGGTTAGGGTTAATGATAAATTGCAGGATTTAAGCACAACAATTGCCACCGATGCAACCGTAACCATCATCACCGCCAAAGATAAAGAGGGATTGGAAATTTTGCGCCACTCTTGCTCGCACGTTATGGCCGAAGCGGTAAAAGAATTATGGCCCGATGTTCAGGTTACTATCGGTCCTGCGATTGAAAACGGTTTTTATTATGATTTTTCTCGGAAAGAGCCGTTTACAACCGAAGATTTTGCCAACATCGAAGCCAAAATGCACGAAATTATCAAACGTGATGAAAAAGTAACCCGCAAAGTCTTACCAAGAGATGAGGCAATTGCCTATTTCAAGTCAATCGGTGAGCATTATAAAGTAGAATTGATTGAAGACCTGCCCGAAGGTGAAACAATTTCGCTTTACTCGCAAGGAAACTTTACCGATTTGTGCCGCGGTCCGCACGTTCCCTCAACCGGCAAAATCGGCGATGCTTTTAAATTGATGAAAGTTGCCGGAGCTTATTGGCGGGGCGATGCCTCAAAAGAAATGCTGCAACGCATTTATGCCACGGCTTGGGCGGATAAAAAGGATTTGAGTGCTTATTTAACCATGCTTGAAGAGGCCGCCAAAAGAGATCACCGCAAACTCGGGCGTGAGATGGATTTGTTCCACTTTGAACCGGAATATGCTCCGGGTGCCGTATTTTGGCATGAAAAGGGATTTCGCATTTATCGCAAGCTGATTGAATATATGCGCAACCGCCAAGAGCATAACGGATATTCGGAGATTGAAACTCCGCGTATTATGGACAGAGTTCTGTGGGAAACCTCCGGTCACTGGGATAAATACGGTGCGCATAACTATTCGGGTAAAACCGAAGACGGTAAGATGTTTTGCGTCAAACCGATGAATTGCCCCGGCAGTCTGTTGGTGTATAAACAGGGAATTAAATCCTATCGTGATTTGCCTCTTCGTTTGGCAGAGTTCGGAAAGGTCAACCGCTATGAGGCTTCCGGCTCACTGATGGGATTGATGAGAGTCCGTGAGTTCACTCAAGATGATGCACACATTTTCTGCACACCCGAACAGATGGAAGAAGAGTGCATTACCACTTTGAAACTTATTTTGGATATTTATAAAGACTTTGGTTTTAAAGATGTTAAAATTTATCTTTCAACCCGTCCGGACAGTATTTACCGAATCGGTTCAGATGAAATTTGGGATTTGTGCGAGAATGCTCTTGCCAACGCTTTGACTACGCACGGCTATAAATACGAAATCAATCCCGGAGAGGGAGCTTTCTACGGTCCGAAATTGGAATTTATTTTGCGTGATGCCATCGGCCGTGAATGGCAATGCGGAACAATTCAGGTTGATATGAACTTGCCGCAACGTTTTGATATTTCATACATCGGCGAAGACGGCGAGAAACACCGACCGGTAATGTTGCACCGTGCCTTGTTTGGTTCAATTGAGAGATTTTTGGGCATTTTGATTGAACACCACGCCGGAAAATTGCCGTTGTGGCTCTCTCCCGAACAGGTTGTTGTTGCCCCGATTGTCAGCGAATTTGATGATTACGCAATTGAGGTTGCCAATAAATTGAAAGCGGCGGGAGTTTTAGCAAAGACCGATTTGCGCAATGAGAAAATCAACTATAAAGTGCGCGAACACTCAATGGCTAAAATTCCGGTTATTGCCGTTGTCGGTGCCAAAGAGAAAGAAAACACTACGGTAACAATTCGCCGTATCGGCTCTGAAAAACAATCGGTTATGAGCCTTGATGAGTTTGTTAAAACTCTGGTTGAAGAAGCTCAAATGCCGCATATCAACGAATAACATAAAGGGCGGGGATAAACTCCCCGCCTGAAGTTTTTTTATAAGACATATTTTATGGTAACCGAGCCGGAATAATCTCCTGATGTAGGGACAACTCCATCATCATAGCCCCAAAAATCATATTGGAACTCAAAATTATTGCCGGAAATATATTCTATCCAAGGTTCATAAAAGTGTGTATTTCCGAAAGATGGTTCGTTTTCTACTATAAAACAAGGATGAGCGTCAGTTCCTTCTGCAATACCATTAACCTTGCACGAATCGGGAACATTGGCGGTGAAAGTTCCTACCGATAATCCGGTTAATGAGATAATACCGCCAGATGGAGCAAAATCATCATATGCTTTTACCCATCCTCCTTCTGTATAAGACGGGTCGATAGTTAGCGTTCCCATATTTAAGTCATGAGTAACGCTCAAACTCACATCATGGGCGATTGTTGCGGTAACGGTCATTGTGGCGGAATTGCCGGCGTAGGCACAGTATGAACCTATGGAAACGGCGGCAACACCGAGCATTAAAATATATTTTTTCATAAGTTTTACTTCCTTTTTTTATCAAAGTTATAAAAAAGAAGCCGCCCCAAGGATAAATCTAGAGGCGGCCGGAAGTTAGAAACTATCATCCATAATAGTGTTGTGTATTCGTCTGATTTGGCTTATTCCACAACCTTCCGG